>CAJFUA010000043.1 GCA_904420085.1 uncultured Eubacterium sp.
TTAGACATAATGATTACCTCCTTTTTGTGTATGATTTATTGTAACAAAGAATTATAAATCGTGTCCACTTTTATAATATAGATCCAGCCCGTCGAAATGAGATCATTGAAGCCTGTGCAAAGCTTTATCAGACGATGAACTTTAAGGAAATTACGATAAAGGAAATTGGCGGTGCGACTTCTTTTACAAGAACGTCAATCTATAATTATTTTCAGACAAAAGAGGAAATCTTTCTTGCTCTGCTGGAACAGGAATATGAGCTGTGGGTTGCGGAATTACAGTCTATCATGGATAAAAGTGAAAGCCTTGACCGGGATTCCTTTGCAGATAAGATTGCAGGAAGCCTGGAACATCGGCGTCAGCTTCTTAAAATTATGTCCATGAACATGTATGACATTGAGGAAAACAGTCGGATGGAACGGCTTACAGAATTTAAGACCGTATATGGAAAATCACTGCATGTTTTTGACGCTCTGCTTGCAAAATTCTTTCCTGCAATGGAAGCTCAGGAACGGCAGAAGTTCATTTATTGTTTTTTTCCTTTTGTTTATGGAATATATCCTTATACGGTTGTGACCGATAAGCAAAGGGGAGCGATGAAGGAAGCCCGTGTGGATTATACCTATTTTTCTATTTATGAAATCACACGGAACTGTTTAATACGGCTTTTGCCGGATGCAGGATAATAACAATTTAAGGAGGAACAATAAAATGGAAAAAATTACTCAAACCGCAGGCAGAAATCAACTGGGCAATTTTGCGCCGGATTTCGCCCATTATAACGATGATATTCTCTTTGGAGAGAACTGGAACAATCAGGACATAGACCTTAAAACCCGATGCATTCTTACCGTGGTGGCGCTGATGTCTTCAGGCGTTACCGACTCTTCGTTGACTTATCATTTGGAGAATGCCAAGAATCACGGCGTTACCCGCAGGGAGATTGCCGCTATCATTACCCATGTAGGCTTCTATGCGGGCTGGCCGAAAGCATGGGCAGTATTCCATCTGGCAAAGGAAGTATGGAACGAATCAGAGCCGGAGCTGACAGAGAAGGATAAATACCAGAATACCATTCTGTTTCCAATCGGTACGCCCAATGACGGTTTCGCCCGGTATTTTACCGGCCAAAGCTACATTGCACCGGTATCCAAAGAGCAGGTGGGGATTTTTAATGTGACCTTTGAGCCGGGATGCCGGAACAATTGGCATATCCATCACGCAGATAAAGGCGGCGGCCAGATTCTGATCTGTGTCGGCGGCAGAGGCTATTATCAGGAGTGGGGCAAGGAAGCTGTGGAGATGAAACCCGGTGACTGCATCAACATTCCTGTTGGAGTAAAACACTGGCATGGCGCAGCTCCGGATAGCTGGTTTAGTCATCTGGCTATTGAAGTGCCTGGAGAAAACGGTTCCAACGAGTGGCTAGAGCCGGTGGATGATATACAGTATGGAAGTTTGAAATGAAAATAAAAATCAGGTGAAAGTACTGCGACGGACTCTGTCATCCGCGGAAGATCAACTGATATTGATATCTCCATCCGACCGCTTGATGGAGAATACTGCTGGAGCCGTTTTCTGAGATGATTGCTTCATTGGAAGAAGAAAGACTGGATGAATATCTTGGTATTGCACAAAATATGTATCAAAGATGAAAGAAAATACAAAAAATATGAAATGCTCATCGGAGGACTGATCACCGCAGTGGTCACGGTCGGAGAAGATGTCGGGGGCGCCCGGTTATTGAAAAAGATAACCGGGCGCCTTTTATTTACGGACCTGCGCCTCGCAGGAGAGTTCGCAAGTGGAACTCTTTTTATGTTTAGAAAAAAAGTTGAAATGAAAGGAGTATGTGAGAGAAAATGGATTTTCTGACAGGTAACATAAAAACACTATATTTTAAATATTTTGTGACTGCATTTGGCAGTACACTGATTGCCAGTATTTATTCTATTGTGGATATCGCAATGGTAGGGCAGTATCATGGTCCTGAAGGGTCAGCGGCACTCGCCGTTGTCGCTCCTGTCTGGAATATTATTTACAGTCTTGGCCTGCTTATGGGGATTGGTGGGTCTAAGGAATTGACAGGAAAGAAAACTTTTGGTATGAATAAAATCATTCACAAGTGATAGCAGGATTTTTCAAGGAAAGCAATATGAATTATAAAATCAATCTCATCAAATCAAATAGAAAAACGTTTTGTCTGGAAATAAAAGAGCGGGGAGTCCTTATCGTAAGGGCTCCTAAATCTGCTTCGAAAAAAGATATTATGGCTGTGGTTGAAAAACACAGAAATTGGATTGAAAAGAAAATATATGAGATACCGGTCGTAGATGAATCGGATAAATTTACTGCGGAGGAATTGGCGCAGATGGTAGAAGACACAAAGAAAAAATTATCTCTTATGATACCGAAATATTCGTTGTCCATGGGAGTCAATCCAAACAGAATAACCATACGGAATCAAAGAACAAGATGGGGAAGCTGTAGCAGTAAAGGCAATTTGAATTTTAACTGTCTGTTATCGCTTGTACCTGAACGTGTTATGGAATATGTGGTTGTTCATGAATTGGCACACCTGATAGAAATGAATCATTCTAAAAGATTTTGGAAAATCGTAGAAGAAATCATTCCGGATTATAAAGAACAGAAAAGGTGGCTGAAGGAAAATGGAGACGGTCTGATAAGAAAATTGTAAAACTATAAATAAACAAATCATGAACCCGATTGTTGAGAGAGAAATACTGTAGAATTAATATCGCTGAGTCATATAAGACAAGGTGATATTTTTTTATATCATAGGAAAGTCCTTCGGACTGACCTATGAGAGTTCCGCGAGCGAAACTCTTTGTTTTGAAAAATTTCGTAACATGAAAACGTTCCGCAGGGATTGCACATACCACCATGTTTTATTTAACGTACATTTTACGTGATTAGGTTTTGAGTTTAACATTGTGCACTTATAGTAAGTAAGAAAGTAAAATTGATTCAATAATAAATGGAGGATTAAAAATGTTAGCAAAACAAAAAAGTACAATAACACAATCACAAAAACTTATGGTATTTGTATTGACCATGTCTCTTTATGGTCTGGCGACCTTGTTCACGGAACTGATTCCAAAATTTCAAGTTGGTATCGTAGAGTTTTCTGTAGAATACTTCTTATTTATTCCATTGGTGCTGGCTATCTTATTTGACCCATTGTCAGCGGCACTGGGAGCAGCAACCGGAGAGTTGGTATTTAGTGAAATTATGCTTGGCCAGTTCGGTGGATTGGGAGAACTGGAGAAATTTATTACGGTTGCCATTGGTGTGTATATCGCAGGAAGAATGGTATCCAATCCAAAAAGCCGTAAAATGGTTGGAATTGCGGCAATTACGGGAACAGGCATCCAGTTAATGCTGGGAACAGTTGTGGATATTTTAAAAGTTCAGTTTGCTGTAGAGGATTTTGAAGCGGTAGCAGGGCTTCCGGAAAGTGTTTTCGCTACGGAAGGATTTGCTTTTTTAAACGATTTAATTTTCTCGGGAATACTATTCTGTTTGCTTCCGACGCTTTACCTGGTTCCAAAACTCTATGGAAAAATTGAGCCTTTACTGGGAATGCAGTCCAGAACGGTTTCACCAATATTTGAAAATATTAGCATAAGAACGATAATTGCCTGTGTTGTAGCGGCGGTTTGTGCGATTGGAGCAGAATTGCTTGCAACTGCAGGATTTGAGTTGGTTGATTGGGAAGCAGGCTGGGCGCAAAGCGGTTCTGCAATGGCAGTCGCAATGATTGTTGCCGCATTTGTAGTGATTGTCGTACTTTTCGTATTAAAACGAAAAGCAGCAGTTCAAAATTCATAGAAAGAAGAGTAGAAAAATGATTCAGATAAAAGACTTAACTTTTACATATCCGGGAGCGGAAAAAACTACTTTGAGTCATGTAAATCTTAATATTGAAAAAGGAGAATTTGTCGCAATCGTTGGAAATAACGGTTGTGGCAAATCCACGTTGTGCAAAATATTAAACGGTCTTATTCCTCATTTTATTACAGGAAAGTTTGATGGAGAAGTCGTAATCGACGGTGAAAACACGATGAACCTGGATGTAGGGATATTGGCAAAAAAAGTAGGATATGTATATCAGGATTTTGAAAATCAGATTGTGCGGCCCACTGTTCTAGATGATGCTTCTTATGCATGTATGAATTATGGTATGAAAGATTATTCGGAAAAAGGACGTAAAGCATTAGAACAATGCGGACTTTTTGGAAAAGAAAATGAATATATCTGGCAGCTTTCAGGAGGTCAGACGCACTTGCTTGCATTGGCGGGAGCAGTTGCACTGGAACCAGATGTATTGATATTGGATGAGCCGATTGCTCAGTTAGATCCGGGACATGCAGATTTAATATATCAGGTGTTAAAAAAACTAAATGAAGAGTATGGTAAAACAATTATCGTGATTGAGCATCATACAGAATATATTGCAGATTACTGCAAACAGGTAATTCTGCTGAAAGATGGTCAGATATCCTGGAAATTACCGGTGAAGGAAGCCCTTACCCGCGTTGAAGAATTACAGGAATGTAATATTTTTCCACCGCAGGTTACATTAGCCGGATATCAGTTGAAAAAAGAAAGAAATTTTCCAATAGGGGAACTTCCGATTACAATAGAGGATGGAAAGAGAATATTTGGTAAACTTATCATGCAGAATGTAAGACCGAATACAACTGAAACAGTCAATGAAAATCAAAATACAATGGTACAGTTTAAAGATGTGACAGTTTCTTATCGTACCGTAAAGGGTGAACCTCATGTTGTATTTGATAAATTGAATATTGAAATTCATAAAGGAGAAAAAATTGCGCTGATTGGTTCCAATGGAGCTGGAAAATCCACTTTCATGAAACTGATGGTCGGACTGCTAAAGCCTACAGAAGGGGAGATTATGATTAATGAGACCTCAATCAAGCATATGAAACCGGAACAGTTGGCAAAAAAAGTGTCACTGGTGTATCAAAATCCGGAAGAGATGTTTATAAAAGATTCCATTTTCGGAGATATTGCTTATGCCATGCAGGCACGGGGAATGGAGGACTGGGAGAAAAAAACAAGAGATTTATTGGAACGTTTCCGACTGTCAGAATTATCGGACCGCGATGGAAGACTTTTATCAGGCGGACAGATGAGAAGAGCCAGTTTAGCAATAGGAATTGCATTAAATCCCGAAATGTTGCTTTTAGATGAGCCGACGGCAAATTTAGATATTGCCACGAGAAAAGAAATTATGCGCACGCTCAACGATATGAAAAATATCACAGAGACAGTTATCATAGCTACCCACGATATGCAGCTGGTCTGTGAATGGGCAGAGCGGATTATTGTGCTGTGTCAGGGAAAAGTGGTTGCGGATGGAAAAAGGGATGAAATCTTTGGAAATGATAAATTGACAGGATTGGTAGGAATACGTCCGCCTGAAATATTTTCCATGGGAAAGGCGATGGAAAAAAACGCATTTTGTTACACGATAGAAGAATTTATTCAAATGTTTAGAGAGGGTGAATAACATGTTTGAGAAATTATCTGAAAATATATTAGATAAATTTAAGATGGATTTTTTGAGAAATCAGGTACTGAAAAATGCTTATGGAAATGATGATACGGTCATCGCAGTCAGAGACCCGAGAATTCTTTTGGTTTGGTATCTGTTTTTTGGAATTGTTCCCTGGTTTGCGAATAACCTTGTATTTTTATTGGGATGTTTTATATTGGTAATGTTTACAACAATTTTCGCAAAAGTTGCAGGCCTTGTATTATTTTTATTCGGAATTGGCGTATTTTCACAAACAGGATATTTATTAATCGTCACATTGATATTTGGGGGAGATACTTCAGCAATTGCACCCCTTTTGATTCTCACTTTAAAAGTCGCAACAGTATCGCTGGCATCTGTTACCGTGTTTTCAGGACTGGATCCGGACCGGCTTTCCAATGGACTTATGTGGTTTGGATGTCCTGAGAGATTATCCTTTTCCATTTCTTACGCATACCGAATGCTGCCTATGCTGATGGAAGAATTTCAGAATGTGTTGCTGTCATACCGGCTTCGTGGAAATACACCTGAACATGATACTTTCAGAGGGAAAATAAAATATGTTATTTATCAGATAAAGTTGATCATGCAGGCGTTTTACCCATTGATGCTGAATACAGCCAAGCGTTCAAGAACGACAGTAGAAGCGTTGGAAATCAAAGGATACCGATATGCGGCGACCAATAAAGAAGTCCGAAAAATGAAACTGTCATCCTTAAAGGTGACGTATGACGATTTATTATTTGTGGCAATTTCTTTTTTATGGATTGCGATTATTGTCTATATTTCATGCATATTATAGGAGGAACATATGTATCTTGATTTTCATACACACGGAAAACTTGCAAAAAAACTGCCATTTTCAGAAGAATATACCCGGTGGCTGTTTTCAGAGGCGAAAACTGCAGGGTTAGATGCACTATGCCTGACAGAGCATTTTAACACATTAGGATTTGCTCAGATTTATCAATATATTAAGGAAAATTCCGAGTCGGATGGAGAAACGTTCTTATTTCATGGTTTACGCATTTTTCCCGGGATGGAGACGGACATAGCCGAAGGCGGCCATGTTCTGACGATTGGTCCGATGGAGGCAATTTTAGAATTAAATAGGAGATTGGAACCTTATAAAGAGAAAGGAAAATTTATGTGCTTTGAACAGTTACGGGATTTGTTTGATGAATATCCGGTCATTGTGGGAGGCGCTCATCCTTTCAGAGAAGGAGGTCATATTCCGGAACTGCCGGAAAAACAATTATACCGCTTTGATTTTTTTGATTTGAATGGAAAAGATATTGCGGAAAACAGAACGGTAACGGAACAAAGAACATATGAACTTGGACGGCGTTACCAGAAACCTGTGGTAGGAGGAAGTGATACGCATCAGGCGGTGCAGTATGGCTGTATCCGAAATCGATTTCAGAAAGAAATAAATTGTTTTTCTGAACTATTCACGGAAATGAAGGCGTCTGACTATCAAACAGTTATTTCGGATTATGCTGAATTTCAAGTGAAAACGGCAGGGGTATTGAAATGTTCTCTAAAAGAAATACACGCATTGCAAGGAGATTATGTGTCTGTGCTTTTAGGAAAAAATAAAGAATAATCTTACAAAAATCAGGTGCAGAAATTCCGTACCTGATTTAATTTTTTGTTTCCACTCTTGATAAATGCCCTAAAAATTTTGTTTCAGCTGTGTCAGAAATTTATCTGCTGGTTTGGAAAATATCTGATACTTTTTCCAAATGATATTCATTTCTGATTCCAGCTTCGAATTCAGTGGGCGGAAGCAGAGTGAACTTCCACAGGTATTGATAATTTTGTCAAAGCAAAGAGCATAACCCAGGCCTTCCTGTACCATCAGGGAGGCATTAAAAAGCAGATTGTAAGTAGATACAATATTCAGTTCGGATAGGTTATGTTTTAGCCAGGCAACAAAGGGCATATCGTGGGTTTTATTCTCCTGTTCAGATATAATCAGAGGTTTATCCCACAAGTCTTCCGGCGCAATGGTTTTCTTCTGCGCCAGAGGGGAGTCTTTTCGCATAAGCACTCCCCACGTATCTTTATAAGGCATTTTCAGACAGTCATATTTGGATTCGTCTACAGGTCCGAATATAATGCCAAAATCAATCAGGCCTTTGTCCAACTGTTCTTTCACAAAGTCGGAATTACCGCTGGATATGTGATAATGAATATTCGGATATTCTTTCTGTAATGTTTTTGCTGCCTGAGCAATGAACCGCACGGCGTCTGTTTCTCCTGTCCCGATATATACATCTCCCATAATTATGCTGTCTGACAGAGTGATTTCATTTTCCGTTTTTTTGACCAGATTCAAAATTTCCTCCGCTCTTTTTCTGAGAATCATACCTTCCTCAGTCAGCGTTACTTTTCTGGAGCCTTTTGTACCCCGTATCAGCAATTGTTTTCCCAGTTCTTCTTCCAGATTTTTTAATTGGACGGACAGTGTGGGCTGGGACAGATGTAAGGACTGTGCCGCACGCACAATGCTCTGTTCTCTCGCCACCGCTAAAAAATATTGTAATACACGGATTTCCATAGTTTCGTTAACCTCCTTTATAATAGATGCACTTCATGGTAGGTTCCTTGAAAAATGAAATGTAACATCAGATATTGTATTAAAATTTCGTTAACCGCTTTATTGAAAAGGTTTAATATATAGTTTCAACCTATTCATTTATATTAAGTATAAGTATTTGCTATTATTATGTCAAGGGAATATACTGTTTATATAAATTAAATACGCTGGCTGTATAAACAAGATAGTAGCCTTTCGGTCATCAGCATATATATTTGAGAGATGTGGCAAATGAGAATGAATTACATATAAATCTTTATTAAATCAGAAAATACATATGTAAGATACACCCCAAATTCCAAATGATTACATATCTGTTTTTATTCAAGTAGGAAATATATATGTAAAATGTTTTGACCTACATCAAAAATACAAAATAATTACATGCGTGACTTTATTAAAATTCATAACATATATGTAATTGAATTTTATTATATGAAATAGAGCGTTGAAAATACATATAAAAATTCAAAGGATAGAAATTGATATATGTAACTTCAGTATGAGAAAGGAATGGTGTCATTATGAATAAGAAAAAAATTATCAGAAATACCTTATGTCTGGTTGTGGTTTTTGTGATGCTGGCAATTTTTATGCCTGCTGAAATGCAGGGAGCAAAAAGCATCAGACTGAATCGGACAAAAGTGCGTCTGATGCCGGGGCAGACGGTCAAACTGAAAATATCAGGGACAAAAAAGAAAATAAAGTGGAAGTCTTCCAATCGAACCGTAGCCACGGTAAACAAAAACGGAAAGGTAAAAGCAAAAAAGAGAGGAAAGGCGGTCATTACGGCGAAAGCAGGAAAGAAAACCATGCGTTGCAAAGTTACAGTGACAAAAAAGAAAGATATCATGTACATAAAAATAGGAGAAAAAACATTGAAAGCCATACTGGAGAACAACTCTTCCACAAAGGCTTTGAGGAAAATATTGGCAGAAGGAGATATCACCATACATATGGAAGATTATGGTGATATGGAAAAGGTAGGGTCTTTGAAGAGAAATCTGCCTACAAATGATAAACCAACGCGAACCAAAGCAGGAGATCTGATTTTATATCAGGGAAATTCATTTGTGATTTATTATGATACCAATGAATGGGATTTTACCAGATTGGGAAAGATTCAGGGGGTTACAGCCAAAGAATTAAAAGAGATTTTGGGTGATGGAGATGTAGATGTGACATTATCGTTGAAACGTTAGGAGGAAAACAGATGAGACAGCAGATTGAAAACAGACAGTTTGACGAAGAAAGAGCATTATATGCTGCCAAAACCTGCGACATTAAAAATTGCACTTTTGCAGGGCCTGCGGACGGGGAATCCGTATTAAAGGAAGCCGGAGATATTACCTTATATCATTGTGATTTTTCACTGCGATATCCATTGTGGCATGTGAAGGGATTTACGATGGAACAGGTTCATATGGATGAAAAAACAAGGGCGGCAATCTGGTATGCAGACAATGGCATTATTAAAAACTGCACTCTTGAAGGAATCAAGGTAGTTCGTGAGTGCAAGAACATTTCGGTGGAAAACAGCAAAGTGGTATCACCGGAGTTTGGATGGAAGAGTGACGGTATCACATTGAAGAATACGGAAATTGAATCAGAGTACATTTTTATGGATAGTAAAAATGTGAAATTGGACCATGTGAACATGAAAGGAAAATATTCTTTTCAATATATGGAAAATCTGGAAATTGTGGATTCTGTTCTTGATACGAAAGATGCGTTCTGGCACAGTAAAAATGTGACTGTCCGAGACAGTGTTGTAAAAGGGGAGTATCTGGCATGGTTTTCGGACGGACTGACACTGATTAACTGTAAAATTATCGGCACCCAGCCCTTATGTTACTGCAGCAATTTGAAACTGATTCACTGTACTATGGAAGATACGGATTTATCATTTGAGTATTCGGATGTGGAAGCAGATATTATAGGACATGTAGATTCCATTAAAAATCCCAAAAGCGGAGTCATTACGGCAGATAGCGTGGGAGAAATTATCCGGGAAGATCCGGTTATGGAATGTACCGGTAAAGTGGTCATCAGAGAAAAAACAGGCATAGATACATCAGAGAGGTAACTGAAAATGGGAAAGAATATATCAGAAAATGATATCATCAAAAATATGGAAGATGCAGGGTGTGATGAGGCATGTATCAGGCACTTCCTGAAATGTTTCCGTCAGGGCAATGAAAAGGAAGAATTGGAAACACTTGCAAATCACAGAGACTGTATTTTGGATAAATTGCACGAAGCTCAGAGAGAAATAGACTGTCTGGATTATCTGGTATACCGGATTGAGAAACAGAAAGACTGATGGAAATGGAACGTTGTCGCTTTAGAAACAGGATATTTATAGATGGAAGGAGATTAAAATGAGTCATTACATTCAAAAATTAAGTGAAAATGTGGAGAGAAAACATGTGCGTTATCAGAACCGATACGGCATTGCCATTGCAGGCGATTTGTATACGGCAAAAGGTATGGACCAAAAGAAACGGTATCCTGCGTTGATTGTCGGAGCGCCATATGGTGGTGTTAAGGAACAGGGACCATGTGTTTATGCAAATGAACTGGCACAGCGGGGATTTGTGGTATTGACCTTTGACCCTTGCTATATGGGAGAGTCTGGCGGAGAGCCAAGAAGAGTGTCTTCCCCCGACTTATTTACGGAGAACTTTAGCGCCGGTGTGGATTATCTGGGCTTACAGGAATTTGTGGATCGTGAAAAAATCGGTGTTATCGGTATTTGTGGAAGTGGTGGCTTTGCGCTGTCTGCGGCACAGGTGGATACCAGAATTAAAGCGGTTGCGACAGCCTCCATGTATGATATGAGTGCCATATCCAGAGCCTTTTTTAACAACAGCGAAGAACTTTTTAAAGCCAAGGACGCACTTTCCAGACAAAGATGGGTGGATGCCGAAAACGGATACCCGGAATATATTCCTACATTTCCGGAAGAACCTCTTGATGCGGCACCGGAGGGAATGGCAGAACCGGACGGGGAGTGGTTCCGTTTTTATGCGGTAAAGAGAGGACATCATCCAAATGCAAGAGGCGGTTTTACAACCACAAGCAATCTTTCATTTATGAATTATGATCTGCTCTCTCACATTGATGAGATAGCTCCCCGACCGATATTGTTTATTGTGGGAGACAGAGCGCATTCCAAATCTTTTAGTGAAAAGGTGTACAAAGAAGCCGCCACACCGAAAGAAATTTATACGGTAGAAGATGCAGAACATATTGATTTATATGACAGGACAGACAGAATTCCCTTTGATAAACTGGAAGAATTTTTCAAAGACGGCATGAGATGTTAGCATATTTTCCATTTATGTTTAAAATTTATTTTATATGATGATTTGAAAAAAGTAACAGGAAGCCATGAAACAGGCAAATAAGAAAGGAGTTTTACAATGAAAAAAATATTGGCAGTGATTATGATGTGTATGATTGTGTTTGGGCTGACGGCTTGCGGCGGCGCGAAGGAAAAGAGTGGAGAATCCGCCAATGCAAATGCAACAGAAGCGACAGAAGTTACCACAGAGAGCGAAACAGAGGATGAAACTTCGTCAGATAATGAGGACGGACAGAGCGGAAAGTCATTGATTGTTTATTTTTCCGCAACAGGAAACACAGAAGCCGTGGCAGAAATTTTTGCCGAAGAAAAGAATTTGGATATTTACGAAATTGTGCCAGAGCAGCCATATACGGATGCAGATTTGGATTACAATGACAGTTCCTCCCGTTCCACAGTGGAGCAGAATGATGAAAATGCCCGTCCCGCCATTTCGGGAAGTATAGAGAATATAGAGGATTATGATGTGATTTATGTGGGATTTCCAATATGGTGGGGAGATATGCCCCGCATTCTATATACCTTCTTTGACAACTATAATTTGTCAGGAAAAACCATTGCACCATTTGCCACCAGCGGCGGCAGCGGTATTTCCGGGGCAGTGGAGTCTATCCGGGAGCTGGAACCGGAGGGCACGGTAACGGAAGGACTTTTGACCAGCGCTTCCAATGCTGAAAGTGATTTGAATGAATGGCTGGGCAGCATTGGTCTGGAACAGTAATCACAGATGAAAAAATAAGTGTGATATAAAAAATAAAGAAGAATTGCGGTATATAGATAGTGTCAAGTGACCTATGAAAAAATGAGCTAAAAGAAAAAGGAGTATATAACAAGGAGGCAGGATATGAAAATTTTAGTAATAAAAAGCAGTCCCCATAAAAAGGGGTCGTCTAATTTATTGGCAGATAATTTTATTCAGGGCGCAGAGGAAAAAGGACATCAGGTAACGGTATTTGACGCTGGTCATGCCGACCTGCACCCTTGTCTTGGATGCGGCGCCTGTGGCATGTCAGGCAACTGCTGTCAAAAAGATGATATGTCAGGTATTCAGGAGAAAATTCTTGATTCGGATATGGTGGTGTTTGTAACGCCTCTGTATTATTTTGGCATGTCAGCCCAGTTGAAAATGTTTATTGACCGGTTTTACAGTTTCAACAGAGAACTGATGACAAAACAATTACAGTCCGCTCTGATTGTTGCGGCATGGGACGATAAGGACTGGACCATGAAGGATATTTCCGCGCATTATGAAACCTTATGTCATTATCTTGATTTCAAAGACCGTGGGCAGATTCTTGGAAAAGGATGCGGCACTGTTTCCATGACGGAAGATACAATATTCCCGAAACAGGCATATGAACTGGGAAAATCTTTGTAGAGGAAGATTCTTTTTTCTTTCGGCTATGCATGGTCTGTGGGTAATCAGAAAATTTAGAATAGGGATGGTAAAGAGATGAAATCAAAAGGGATTGTTAAGATGAGTGTTGACGTGTTCATGACTGTCGGGCTGGTATACTGTTCCTATGGCAATTCACAGTTTTCTGGAAGAATATGATTTTTCAGGTAAGACGATCGTTCCTTTTGTAACTCACGGAACAGGAGGACTTGCCGGCACCATAGAGGATGTTACGGCGGCGTTGCCGGATTCAGTTACAATTTTGGAACCGATTGGCGTATATCGTCCGGAAGTGGATGAGGCGCGGCCGGATGTCAATGAATGGCTGGACAGTCTTGGATTTACGGAAACATAAAGAAAGGAGATTTGAGATGAGGAAGAAGGTATTAGTAACTTATTTTTCGGCCACTGGTACGACGGCAGGTGTTGCAAAAACACTGGCCAAGGCAGCACAGGCAGATTTATATGAAATCTGCCCGGAAGTGCCTTATACACAGGCAGATTTAAATTGGACGGATAAGAAAAGCCGAAGTTCTGTCGAGATGCAGGACAAATCTTTCCGTCCGGCACTGGCAGATAAAAATGCGAATATTTCAGACTATGATGTTATTTTTGTAGGATTTCCGATTTGGCTTGCGTACCACAAATTGATACAATGCGCCCAAATTGCGTGAATGGGTGCATTTTTAATGATAGAAAAATTGCATCAGACCAA
>CAJFUA010000044.1 GCA_904420085.1 uncultured Eubacterium sp.
AACTCTCGCGCCAAGCGCGGTTGCTTTTGCAACAAACTTCCTCTTCGCGCTTGTGCGCATCCATAGCGGAGCGTTTTTATATCATAGGTCAGTCCGAAGGACTTTCCTATGATATAAAAACGAGCGAGGCAGCTGAAACTGTCTCGCTCATAAAATCTAACTTTTCGGGGGTACATCATACTTTTTAAGAATCCCCTTTTTCCTTAAAACGGGTTTCTTTTTTGTTTGTAAAATTAACAAGTCTCCTATGCGTTTAATGCCTGTTCCAAATCTGCAATAATATCTTCTGCATCTTCAATTCCCACAGAAAATCTAATTAAATCCGGCTGTACACCTGCCTCAATTAACTGTTCATCAGTCATCTGTCTGTGTGTGTGGCTTGCCGGATGAAGTACACAGGATCTCGCATCCGCCACGTGAGTTACAATGGCTACGAATTTCAGATGATCCATAAATCGAATGGAAGCTTCCCTGCCGCCTTTTATTCCAAAGGTAAGAACGCCGCAGGTTCCGTTTGGCATATATTTTTTTGCTCTTTCGTAATATTTATCTCCTTTTAATCCCGGATAATTTACCCATGCCACCTTGTCATTCTTTGATAACCATTCCGCCACCTTCAATGCATTTTCGCAATGTCTTGGCATTCTAAGATGCAGCGTCTCCAAACCTACGTTTAAGAGAAACGCATTCATCGGTGATGGGATAGAACCAAGGTCTCTCATAATCTGGGCAGTTGCCTTTGTAATATATCCTGCCTTCCCAAAATCTTTGGCATAAATCAGACCATGATAAGATTCATCCGGCTCTGTCATTCCCGGAAATTTTTCCTTGTTCGCTTCCCAGTCAAAGTTTCCACTGTCCACGATAGCTCCGCCTACGGCCATTGCATGACCGTCCATATATTTTGTAGTAGAATGGGTTACAATATCTACGCCAAATTCAAAGGGCCGACAGTTGATTGGCGTCGGAAATGTGTTGTCTACAATCATTGGCACACCATGCGCATGAGCCGCCGCAACAAACTTATCAAAATCCAATACCACATTTGACGGATTGGAAACAGACTCTCCAAAAACACATTTTGTATTTGGTCTGAATAATTGATCCAACTCCTCCGGTAAAATTTCCGGGTCTACAAAAGTTACATCGATTCCCATCTTTTTCATGGTTACACCAAACAAATTGAATGTTCCTCCATAGACATTGGATGAACATATCATATGGTCGCCTGCTTCGCAGATATTAAACACGGCATAAAAATTTGCCGCCTGGCCTGAAGATGTGAGCATTGCTGCCACGCCGCCTTCCAACTCACAGATTTTGGCTGCTACTGCATCATTGGTAGGATTCTGTAGTCTTGTATAAAAATAACCGCTGTCCTCCAAATCAAATAATCTTCCCATCTGTTCTGATGTATCATATTTAAAAGTGGTACTCTGATAAATCGGCAGAACTCTGGATTCTCCTTTCTTTGGTTTCCAGCCTCCCTGTACACATATGGTTCCCTGATTGTTCTTCATAAAATATCTCCTTTCACTGTACTTTACTTTATTTTTGCCGTCACAATTTTATGGTTTATTTTTTGCCTTTTTTAACCGTCTGCTCCGGTTTGTAATCCTTTAAACATATATGGCTGATGATGCAGCATACGATAAACAAAATGACAATAACTGCCGTGGCTGTCATAAAAAAGACAAGATTCATAATCGGTATGACACACATATTAATAAAAAACAAAATAAATAAGACGGTGTTAATCCGGTTACATGCCTTTCCAATTTTTATTTTCTTTTCTTCCGTCATTCCATCATCTCCTCTATGTTTACTCAAATAACGGTGTTGAAAAATATCTTTCCGCCGTGTCCGGCAATACAGTTACTACCGTTTTTCCTTTTCCCAGTTTCTTTGCCAGTTTTATGGCGGCTGCTACATTGGTTCCGCTGGAAATTCCACACATCAGCCCTTCCTTTTTTGCCAGATCTTTTGCAGTGTTAATGGCTTCATCATCTGTTACTATGTATATTTCATCATAAATTTTCTGATCCAAAATCTGCGGAATAATACCGTCACCAATCCCCATCTGCAAATGAGTTCCAATATTACCACCTGCCAGTATCGCTGCATTTTCCGGTTCCACCGCCCAGATTTCAATGTCAGGATTCTGCGCTTTCAGCACCTTTCCTATTCCCGTAATGGTTCCTCCCGTTCCTATTCCGGAACAGAACCCATGTATCGGACCTTCCACCTGCTCCATAATTTCCAAGCCGGTATGGTGCCTGTGGGCTTTTACGTTATTGGGATTTTCAAACTGCTGTGGCACAAAGACTTTCGGGTTCTCTTTCGCCATCGCAAGCGCTTTCTGCAGACATTGGTCAATACATTTTCCAATATCTCCGTCATCATGAACCAGAATGACTTCTGCACCGTAATGTTTCACTAATTTTCTTCGCTCCTCACTGACTGAATCCGGCATAATGATAATGGTCTGATATCCTTTAACAGCTCCCACCAACGCCAGACCGATTCCCTGATTTCCGCTGGTCGGTTCAACGATAATGGTATCACTGTCAATTATTTTTTCAGCCTCTGCCGCTTTAATCATTTCATAAGCTGTTCTCGTTTTGATGGATCCTCCCACATTTAAGCCTTCAAACTTTACTAAAACTTCTGCCGAATCTTCATCTACCATATGGTTTAAACGAACCATCGGCGTATGTCCGATAAACTCTAAAACATTATTATATATCATTGTTGTTTCCTTCAACTGTTTTTTATATTGTATTTTTTTGCCAATGAATTTATTATATCTTTTACCACTCTATTAAGCAAGCAATTTATCAGGAGCATATAAAAATTTAAGGATTTAAAATGGGTGCTATAAATATTTATGTGATGTTTTCCTCAAACTATTGACGAACTTTTCTCCATGTACTACACTATAATTCCAATCAAAACAGAAAGGAGGTAACAGGCATGAGTACAACGATAACCATTGAACAAATCAGCGATTTATTGGACCAGAAAATATATGTATTGAAAAAAGATTTAGAACAGTCACTGGATGAAAAACTGGAAGAAAAATTAGAAGAAAAACTGGAGCAAAAACTAGAAGAAAAACTGGATGAAAAGTTGGACGAAAAACTAGATGAAAAGTTGGATGCAAGGCTGGAAGAAAAATTAGCACCTGTATATCAACGTTTGGATGATTTAGACGAAAAATTTGCGCCGATATATCAACGTTTGGATAATTTAGATGAAAGACTAACAAAAGTAGAATTGACGCAGGAAAATAAAATATTACCTGCCATCAACGAATTGACTTCCGTATATTTATCTACATATAAAATCTTCGAGAAAAAAGCCGAACAGATTGATACCTTGGTGGAAGATGTAGAAGTTTTAAAAACAGTGGTCCAGGAACATAGTGAAAAATTAAAGAAAATCTCATAATGTAGAAATGTAAAGGAATTTTACATGTAAAGCAACAGGCGATTCCATTTTGGAACCGCCTGTATTTTTCTCATTTTATTATCTTATATAAAACTCTATTGAGCATCTTTGATGGAGAAGCTCATTCTTCCCATCTTATCCTTACCCAGACATTTTACTTTTACTTTATCGCCTAATGTCAGGTAATCTTCTACGTGATTTACTCTTTCTTTTGCAATCTTGGAAATATGAACCATTCCTTCTTTGCCCGGAGCAAACTCTACAAACGCACCGAACTCTTTAATGCTGACCACAACACCGTCCAGTATCATGCCCTCTTCAAA
The DNA here is from genome assembly GCA_904420085.1 of uncultured Eubacterium sp. Taxonomy (GTDB): domain Bacteria; phylum Bacillota; class Clostridia; order Lachnospirales; family Lachnospiraceae; genus Eubacterium_G. The sequence goes on from CAJFUA010000044.1 coordinate 3,774, forward strand.
GTCCGTTACAATGATTTCAATATATTTCATTGCCTTTGCAATCATTTCTTTATCTACGCCACAGACAGATACCATTCCGTCATCTGTGATATCAATTTTAACACCGGTCTCTTCAATGATTGCATTGATAACTTTACCACTCTTGCCGACAACATCACCAATCTTTTCAGGATCAATCTGAATCATCTCAATCTTTGGTGCATATTCATTCACTTCTTTACGAGGTTCGGCGATTGCCGGCTTCATGCAGTTATCCATAATGAACAGTCTTGCTTCTCTTGTTCTGGCGATGGCACCTTCCACAATCTCTCTTGTAAGGCCGTGAATTTTAATATCCATCTGAATTGCCGTAATGCCTTCCGTGGTACCTGTCACCTTAAAGTCCATGTCACCAAAGAAATCTTCCAATCCCTGAATATCTGTCAGTAATACATAATCATCATCTGTATCACCGGTTACAAGACCACAGGAAATACCTGCTACCATAGCCTTAATTGGAACACCGGCTGCCATTAAGGACATGCAGGATGAACAGGTGGATGCCATGGATGTGGAACCGTTCGATTCAAATGTTTCCGATACGGTTCTGATGGCATATGGAAACTCTGCTTCACTTGGAAGAACCGGCATAAGTGCCTTTTCTGCCAAAGCTCCATGTCCAATCTCTCTACGTCCCGGACCTCTGGATGGTTTCGTTTCACCGACAGAGTAAGACGGGAAGTTATAGTGGTGCATATATCTCTTTGTTTTTACGTTTTCGTCTAATCCGTCAACCTTCTGTGCTTCTGACAGTGGCGCCAATGTACATACGTTGCAAATCTGTGTCTGACCTCTGGTAAACATTGCTGAACCATGCACTCTTGGAACAATGTCTGTCTCTGCAGCAAGCGGTCTGATTTGATCCAAGGCTCTGCCGTCAGGTCTCTTATGGTCTTTTAAAATCATCTTGCGGACAGTCTTCTTCTGATACTGATAGATCGCCTCACCTAAAACCGCCAGCCATTCTTCATTTTCCGCAAATGCTTCTTCCAGTTTTTCTGTAATTTCTCTGATATTTGCTTCTCTTGTCTGTTTATCGTCTGTGAAAACTGCCACTTCCATCTCTGCCGGAGGAACAATTTCCTTAATGGCATCAAATAATTCTTCCGGAATTGCACAACTTTCATAAGTGTGCTTTTCCTTTCCTACTTCTGCCACAATTTTATCAATAAAATCGATAATCGTCTGGTTTACGTCATGAGCCATATAAATTGCCTCAATCATTTTATCTTCCGGAATGATATTGGCTCCGGCTTCAATCATGATTACCTTTTCCCTTGTGGAAGCAACCGTCAACTGTAAATCTCCCTCATTCCAGACTGCCTGGCTTGGGTTGACGACAAATTCTCCGTCTACCATACCCACCTGTGTCATGGCACATGGACCGTCAAAAGGGATGTCTGAAATACATGTAGAGATGGCAGAACCTAACATTGCTACCAGCTCCGGTCTGCATTCTGGATCAACGGACATTACCAAGTTGTTCAGGGAAACATCATTTCTGTAATCCTTTGGGAACAATGGTCTCATCGGACGGTCAATGACACGCGCCGTAAGAACAGAATTCTCAGAAGCTTTTCCCTCTCTTTTATTGAATCCACCCGGGATTTTACCTACAGAATACATTTTTTCTTCGAACTCAACAGAAAGAGGGAAGAAATCCACACCATCTCTAGGCTTGTCTGATGCAGTCGCTGTTGACAAAACTGTTGTGTCACCGTAATGCATAAATGCCGCACCATTAGCCTGAGCTGCAACTCTTCCTATGTCCACGGTAAGTGTTCTTCCTGCAAGTTCCATACTAAAACTTTTGTACATAATCTTTTTCGTTACTTTTATTCAGTAACCTCTCCTTCTATTTTTTCTTTGCAGAAGAATCCGAAACTACTGTAAAAACCGGCAACGTCAGCATTATTGAATCTTCTGTGAAAAGCTGCTGCTCTTTACAGTGGCTTCGGTCCCTTTCTTCTGCATTGTAAAACCCATCTTTATTTTCTGT
>CAJFUA010000045.1 GCA_904420085.1 uncultured Eubacterium sp.
AACTCTCGCGCCAAGCGCGGTTGCTTTTGCAACAAACTTCCTCTTCGCGCTTGTGCGCATCCATAGCGGAGCGTTTTTATATCATAGAAAAGTCCGAAGGACTTTCCTATGATATAAAAAATAGAGCCATATGCAGAACATACGGCTCTATTTTTTTATCATGAATCTTTTTAAACAAGTTCAAGTAATACTTCCATAGCAGCATCGCCTTTACGCTGGCCAATCTTAACGATTCTTGTATAACCACCTTTACGGTCTACATACTTTGGAGCAATCTCGTCAAATAACTTATTTGTCAAATCAACTTTCTTTGCGTCCTTCTTCTTTCCTGTACTGTTTTCAGTAATCGTATAAAGAACCTTGTTCATCTGACGTCTGGCGTGAAGTTTTGAAGGCTGATCTTTCTTAACTGTTTTCTTAACTTCATCAAAAACGGTTACTTTTTTGCCATCAACAACTTCTTTGACTCTCTTACCATCTTTATCTTTGCGGGCAACTTTTGCTGTTACTTCCACTTCCTCAAAGTTGTCTTTTTCTTTTACTGCTAATGCAATCAAACCTTCTGCAACTTTGCTGATTTCTTTCGCTCTTGCTTCTGTTGTAACAATCTTGCCGTTATTTAAAAGACTGGTAACCTGACCTCTAATTAAAGCTTTTCTCTGACTTGAAGTTCTTCCAAGTTTTCTATAACCTGCCATTTTTTTACCTCCTGTTTTGTAGCGCCCCCTCCATAAGTCGGCGGCAAAACGTCGGTGTCCTTTTAGAAAATACTAATGCACCTGACACCCTTTTAGTTTTCATCGCTTGGTTTCAATCCAAGACCGAGGTCTTTTAATTTTGCAAGGACTTCTTCTAATGACTTGCGGCCAAGATTTCTTACCTTCATCATATCATCAGAAGTCTTGTTTACTAATTCCTCAACTGTATTGATACCTGCTCTCTTCAAACAATTATATGAACGAACTGATAATTCTAATTCATCAATGTTCATTTCCAGCACTTTGTCAATTTCATCATCCACCGGCTCAGAAATAACTTCGATATCTCTTGAAGTTTCTGAAAGGTCGATAAACAATTTTAAGTGTTCACAAAGAACTTTTGATGCTAAACTTACAGCCTCATCAGTATCTAATGTACCATTTGTGTATACATCCAATGTAAGTTTGTCAAAATCCGTAACCTGTCCTACACGGGTGTTTTCAACCGCCATATTGACTCTTTCTACCGGTGTGTAGATGGAATCAACAGCGATAACGCCGATTGGCAGGTTATCATTCTTGTTTTTGTCAGAACTTACATAACCTCTTCCCTTAGTAATGATTAATTCCATACTAAGTTTGCTATCAGCACCACCGTTAAGTGTTGCAATAACCAAATCAGGGTTTAAAATTTCTATCTCAGAATCAGTCTGGATATCCGCAGCCGTAACCACCTGGTCTCCGGTAACATCAATATGAGCAATTTTCGGTTCATCTGTGGTGCTGTTATTTTTAATCTCGAGCTGTTTGATATTTAAAACAATCTCTGTCACATCTTCTTTTACACCAGGTACGGAACTGAATTCGTGAAGAACTCCGTCAATCTTAATCTGACTTACTGCTGAACCAGGTAAAGATGACAGCATGATTCTTCTTAATGCATTGCCAAGTGTTGTACCGTAACCTCTCTCCAGCGGTTCTACTACAAACTTACCATATCTTCCATCATCTGATTTTTCTACTAAAATATTTGGTTTCTCAAAATCGAACACTAATAGCCCCTCCTTTATTGGGAATTGCTTAAACTTACTGGGAACAATATATAAAAATAAGATAAATCTTACTTAGAATATAATTCGACAATAAGCATTTCATCTACAGGTACATCAATATCTTCTCTCTTTGGAAGTTCTTTGATTTCACCCTTAAGATTTTCCTGGTCTACTTCAACCCATGCCGGGACTGTTCTTCCACCAGTCACTTCAATGATGTCTTTGTATCTCTGAGAACCTTTGCAGTTCTCTTTCACTTCAATAACATCACCTGCTTTGATAAGGTATGAAGGAATATTTACCTGCTTACCGTTTACCAAAATATGTTTATGATCTACAATCTGTCTGGCTTCTTTTCTTGTTCTTGCAAATCCCATACGGAATACTACATTGTCAAGTCTGGTTTCCAGCATGATCATAAGATTTTCACCTGTCTGTCCAGGTTTCTTCTGTGCCTTTTTAAAGTAATTTCTAAAAGGTTTTTCTAATACGCCGTAAATGAATTTCGCTTTCTGCTTTTCTCTAAGCTGAAGACCATATTCACTCATCTTTCTATTAGATCTGTTTAAATTTCTATTTGATTTCTTGTCTATTCCTAAATAAATTGGATCTAAACCAAGTGATCTACATCTTTTAAGAACAGGAACTCTATTTACTGCCATTTTTATTCCCTCCTAAATTAGACTCTTCTACGTTTTGGTGGGCGACATCCATTATGAGGTACTGGAGTTACGTCCTTGATAGATGTAACTTCAAGACCACATGTAGCAAGGGCACGAATAGCTGCCTCTCTACCTGATCCTGGACCCTTAACCATAACATCTACTGATTTTAAACCATGAACTAAAGCTGCTTTTGTTGCAGTTTCTGCTGCCATCTGAGCTGCATAAGGAGTAGATTTCTTTGAACCTCTAAATCCCAGACCGCCAGCACTTGCCCATGATAAAGCATTTCCTTCTGCATCTGTCAATGTAACAATTGTGTTGTTAAATGATGCCTGGATATGTGCCTGTCCGTGTTCAACGTTTTTCTTGACACGCTTTTTTGTCACTTTTTTTGTAACTTTCTTAGCCATTTCTAAACTAACCTCCCTTATGGGTTTCTAACTATTTTTTCTTGTTTGCTACAGTTCTCTTAGGACCTTTTCTTGTTCTGGCGTTATTCTTTGTATTCTGACCACGAACAGGAAGTCCACGTCTGTGACGGATGCCTCTGTAACATCCAATTTCCTGTAATCTCTTAATGTTTAAAGCGATTTCTCTTCTCAAATCACCTTCTACTGTCTGACTTGCATCGATAACGTCACTAATCTTTTTAACTTCGTCGTCTGTTAAATCCTTACATCTTGTATCTGGATTTACTCCGGCTTCTGTTAAAATTCTCTTAGCGCTTGAAATACCGATTCCATAAATATAAGTCAAGCCAACCTCAACTCTTTTTTCTCTTGGTAAATCAACACCTGAAATACGAGCCATGTGTATAACCTCCATTAGTTAATTTGTATGAATCATCAAATAACGTAGCCCGTGTTTACACGTCTGAAATGATGTACGCATCCAAAAATTCATAGTTTAAAGTTTCTATCCCATTGATAAGTTCAGCAAATACTTACCAATGCAGCGGGAAACACTCCCACATATTAAAGCAGTCCAATTTACACTAGATACTATGCAATTTACGAACTGCTGCAGCCGCATACTCATCGCAGTTAATCCATAACTGCAGGCACACAAACAAGTGAATAATAAATATCATTCACTTAATAATTCAAAATTTATTAGCCCTGACGCTGTTTGTGCTTTGGATTTTCGCAGATTACTCTTACGATTCCCTTTCTTTTAATGACTTTGCATTTTTCGCAAATCGGTTTAACTGATGATCTAACTTTCACAGTAAAATCCTCCTTTCACAAAAAAGTCCGAATACAATACTATCATAAATAGGAAATTATTACAAGAACTTTTTTAAATTTATTTGCCGCGAACGTGCCAGCTTAAATACGCAACGCCACTTCGATTTGCGCGTACAATGAGCTGAGCATAAATGCTCGCATTTATATTCAGCGAATGTCGCGACACAGCAAAAATTTATTTTTGCTGGCGCTTCGCTTCATCTCAGTGCGCTTACGCGCACCATATTTGCTTACAAACGTGCCAGCTTAAATACGCAACGCCAGCTCGACTTCGCTTTGCTTCGTCTCGCTGCGCTTACGCGCAGCATATTTGCTGAAAATCAGATATAGCTCCGTATGCAAGCATCCGTCTCCATATCTGATTTTCAGCAAATGCGTTGCTTATTTATCACGCCATATGATTCTTCCTTTGGACAAATCGTATGGTGACATTTCTATGGTTACGGTATCGCCTGGAAGTATTTTAATATAGTTCATGCGGAGTTTTCCGCTAATGTGTGCCAGCACGATATGACCATTTTCAAGTTCTACACGAAACATAGCATTCGGTAATTTTTCTACAACTTTTCCTTCTATTTCAATTACATCTGCCTTTGACATTTTTTCTTCCTCCTATTTTTATATAACCAATTTTCAAACCTCATTGATTATGGTTTATTTAGAGTGATAAGATTTCCGGTTCTCCTTTTGTTATGAGAATGGTGTTCTCATAATGGGCTGATAAGGAGCCGTCATCTGTTACGACCGTCCAATCGTCGTCTGTCCACACCACATCAGGTCTTCCCATATTTATCATCGGCTCGATTGCCAATGTCATTCCTGCCTGAAGTTTCATCCCTCTTTTCTTCTGTCTGAAATTCGGAATCTGTGGGTCTTCATGCATCTCTGTTCCTATACCGTGGCCAACCAGTTCCCGAACCACACCGTAGCCAAACTTTTCTGCATAATCGCCGATGGCTGCGGATATGTCATAGAGATGGTATCCTTCTTTTGCATATTTGATACCTTCAAAGAAACTTTGCTTTGTTACCTCTATTAACTGCTGTGCCTCTTTACTGATTTCGCCGATGGCAATGGTTCTTGCCGCATCGGACTGATACCCTTTCCAGATGACGCCTGTATCAAGACTGACAATGTCGCCGTCTTTCACGATTTTATCTTTGCTTGGAAGCCCATGTACCACTTCATCATTGATGGAAATACAAACGCTTCCCGGATATCCTTCGTATCCCAGAAAAGAAGGAATGCAGTCGTACCCTCTGATGATTTTTTCACATATTTTATCAATCTCAAAAGAGGACATTCCCGCTTTTACTTCTTTTGCCAGTTCTTCGTGAACCTTGGAAAGAATTTTTCCTGCCTCACGCATTAAATTGATTTCTCTTTCTGATTTAATTGTTACCGGCATAACTATGCTCCTAAAATTTTAATAATTGCATCAAACACATCTTTCATATCGACAGTACCGTCAACTGTTTTTAAGACGCCCTGTTCATTGTAATAATCAATTAAAGGCTGTGTCTGATTATGATAAACCTCTAAACGGCTGAGAACTGTCTCCGGCTTGTCATCATCTCTGACAATCAGGTCTTCACCACATTTGTCACATTTTCCTTCCACTTTTGTCGGACTGTACACAATATGATAGGTTGCACCACAGTTTACACATGCGCGTCTTCCGCCCATTCTCTTAACAATATTCTCATCCGGGACATCCACATCAATGGCAAAGTCAATTTTTTCTCCGTTTGCTTTCAAAGCAGCGTCCAAAGCTTCTGCCTGTGGGATGGTTCTCGGAAAACCGTCCAATACATATCCGTTTTTACAATCATCTTCTTTAAATCTATCCATAATCAAGTCTAACGTCAGTTCATCCGGAACCAACTGTCCCTGATCCATATAAGACTTGGCTTTTTTTCCTAATTCTGTTCCATTTTTAATGTTTGCTCTAAAAATATCTCCTGTTGAAATGTGCGGAATGCCATACTTTTCGGCAATCATCTTTGCCTGTGTGCCTTTTCCCGCACCAGGTGCTCCTAACATAATTATCTTCATAATCAATTCCTCTCTTAACGATTTTTATACAAATTTGTAACAGCAACTCAAAAATCCTTCTGATTTTCTCCGCTGTGGTTGTTCGCAATTTGAAAGTACTTTTAGGGGGCAGAAAATCTGTCCCCTAAAGTAGTCTCTAGAATATTCCTTTTACAGTGCTGTAACTTCTTTCTGTTGTCATTGACTTAATTGTCTGAAGTGTTTCAATAATAACACCTACAATAATGATAATGGATGTTCCACCAAATCCTACATTTGCGCTAAATACACCTGAAGCCAAAATCGGAATGGTAGCAACAATAATCAATCCTACTGCACCGATTAAAATAATATAATTCAAAATCTTTGATAAATATTCTACGGTCGGTTTACCACTTCTGATACCCGGAATAAATCCGCCTCTGTCATTAAGGTTTTTAGCAACCTCCCTCGGATTAAAAGTAATAGATGTATAGAAGTATGCAAAGAATACTACTAATAAAATATATACCACAAAACCAATAGAATATTTAGGCTGTGCCGGGTTACACCAATGTGACTGGCTTAAATAATTGGTCCATTCCGGAGTTTTTCCAAAGAATGAAGCAATTACTACAGGGAACTGCAGCAATGATGAAGCGAAGATAATCGGAATAACGCCCGCCGTGTTTACTTTTAACGGAATATTGGACTGCTGTCCTCCTACCTGTCTTCTTCCCTGTACCTTCTGTGACATCTGCACTGCAATCTTTCTCGTTGCGTCCTGTAGAATTACTACCAATACAATAATTCCCACAATGACACCGATGATAATCAGCGCCGCAAGTCCTCTTCCACCAATGGACATTCCTTCTTTCAGAACAAAGTTCTTAAACAGGTTAGAAATGTCACTTGGAATACCGGAAATAATATTAATTGTAAGTACGATAGAAATACCGTTTCCTACACCCTTCTCGGTAATCTGTTCACCAATCCACATAAGAACTGCTGAACCTGCTGTCATCGCCAGAATACCTGTTACAATAACACCCCATTTTCTGATATCGTGCATTGTAGCATAAGTTACTGTATCCGTATCAAAGATACCCTGATTACCAAATCCGATAATCATTGCCGTAGATTCAATCAACGCCAGACCTACGGTTAAATAACGGGTAATTTCGGCAATCTTTTTTCTTCCTTCTTCTCCATCTTTATGCAGTTCATCCAGTTTTGGAATGGCAATTGTTAACAACTGCATAATAATGGAAGCAGTAATATATGGTGTGATGTTCAATGCAAAAATGGACATACTTTCCATGGAACCGCCTGTAATCGCTGAAAAGAAACTAAAGTTTTCATTTGCAAAATTGCTCATGATTTCAGAAATTGCCTCCCCATTCACAAAAGGAATCGGAATCTGACAGCCAAGTCTTACAACGATTAACATGAAGAATGTGTATAATAATCTTTTTCTGATTTCTTTGATTTTTAATGCTTTCTTTAAGGTCTCTAACATATTAGATCACCTCGCATGTTCCGCCTGCCGCTTCGATTTTTGCCTTAGCGCCTTCACTGTAAGCATTTACTTTTACTGTAAGCTTTTTCGTTAATTCACCATTACCAAGAATCTTAACGCCATCTCTCGCATTTTTGATAACACCTGTTTCAAGTAATGTTTCTACTGTAACAACTGTATCATTATCAAATCTTTCCAATGCAGAAACATTGATACCAACAATGTTCTTTGTATTAATATTTGTGAATCCTCTCTTAGGAATTCTTCTGTATAACGGCATCTGACCGCCTTCAAAACCTGGTCTCGGGCTTCCTGAACGGGCTTTCTGTCCTTTATGACCCTTGCCGGCTGTCTTACCGTTTCCTGAACCATGTCCACGGCCTCTTCTGAAATTATCGCTGTGTTTTGAGCCTTCTGCCGGCTTTAAATTTGATAAATCCATTGTCGCACCTCCTTATCTTTCATTAAATTTCTTCAACTTTTACCAAATGTCTGACTCTCTGAATCATTCCTCTGACTGCAGCATTGTCAGGCATTTCGACTGTCTTATTCAGCTTTGTAAGTCCTAAAGCTTCCGCAGTCTTTTTATTTTTTGGAACTGCTCCAATTGTTGATTTTACTAAAGTAATTCTTAATTTATCTGCCATCTTAATTACCTCCCTTACTAGCCTAAAATCTCTTCCACAGTTTTACCGCGAAGTGTAGCTACTTCTTCCGGAGTCTTTAATGCAGCTAATCCTTCAATTGTAGCAAGAACTACGTTCTGCTTATTTTTGGAACCTAAAGACTTTGTACGGATATTGGTAATACCGGCAAGCTCTGCAACGGAACGTGCAGGACCTCCGGCGATAACACCGGTACCTTCTTTTGCTCTCTTAAGAAGTACTTCTGCACTTCCAAATTTTCCAATAATATCATATGGAATACTGTTGTTTTCATCCATAGGAACAGCAATCAGGTTTTTCATCGCATCTTCTTTGCCCTTACGAATTGCTTCAGGAATTTCAGCTGCTTTTCCTAAACCTGCACCAACGTGTCCATGTTTATCACCAACTACTACTAAAGCTGCAAAACGCATGTTACGTCCGCCCTTTACTACCTTAGTAACACGTTTGATTGATACTACTGTCTCTTCTAACTCTAACTGACTTGCATCAATTAATTCACGTCTCATGTGTGTTACCTCCTCAACTAAAATTCCAGACCAGCTTCTCTAGCTGCATCTGCTAATGCCTGAACTTTACCATGGTAAATGAAGCCGCCTCTGTCAAATACAACTTCCTTAATACCTTTTTCCACTGCTCTCTCTGCAATAACTTTACCAACATATGCTGCGGCATCAACGTTATTTGTTTTTTCCAACTCTTTCTTTACATCAGCTTCTACTGTAGATGCTGCCACGAGAGTTTTTCCAACTGTATCGTCAATAATTTGAGCATACATATGATTATTGCTTCTAAAAACTGCCAAACGTGGGCACTCTGTAGTTCCACTTAAATGATTACGCAGTCTGTTATGTTTCTTCACGCGAACTTCGCTTCTGGATTTTTTACTAACCATTTTCTACACTCCTTTATTACTTACCAGTCTTACCAACTTTACGTCTGATAACTTCATAATCATATTTGATACCTTTGCCCTTATATGGCTCCGGTGCTCTCTTTGCTCTGATTTCTGCAGCATACTGGCCTACTTTTTCTTTATCAATACCTTTTACGATGATTAAATTCTGTCCGTCAAGAACTGTCTCGATACCTTCCGGATCTTCCATTTCTACAGGATGTGAATAACCAAGTGAAAGTACTAATTTCTTACCCTGTTTCTGTGCTCTGTAACCAACGCCGTTTACTTCCAGTTTCTTTTCATAACCTTCTGTTACACCAATTACCATGTTGTTAATCAGTGTTCTTGTAAGACCATGTAATGCTTTATTTTTCTTTAAATCATTTGGTCTTGTGACGATGATTTCATCGCCTTCTTTCTTAATGTCCATAGCCTCCGGTAAAACTCTTGAAAGTTCTCCCTTCGGGCCTTTGACAGTCACTTTATTATTTTCTGCTATATCAACAGTGACACCTGCCGGTACAGCGATAGGCATTCTTCCTATACGTGACATTTCGCCTTACCTCCTAAATTTTATTTGCTCTGATTACCAAACGAATGCGAGAACCTCTCCACCTACGTTTGCTTTTCTTGCTTCTTTATCTGTAATCACACCTTTATTTGTTGAGATGATTGCTGTTCCAAGTCCGCCGAGAACTTTTGGCAGTTCATCTTTACCGGCATAAACACGAAGTCCCGGTTTGGAAATCTTCTTGATTCCTGTAATAACCTTTTCGTTCTTATCCGCACCATATTTTAATGTGATTCTGATTGTCTTGAAGTTTCCTTCTTCTAAAACTTCATAACCTTTGATATATCCTTCATTTACAAGAATATCAGCAATAGCTAATTTCATCTTTGATGCAGGAACATCTACTGTATCATGTTTTGCAGTATTTGCATTACGGATTCTTGTAAGCATATCTGCGATTGGATCACTCATAGTCATCGTTTACTTCCTCCTTCAAATTTTCTCTTACCAGCTTGCTTTCTTAACGCCTGGTATCTGTCCTTTATATGCTAATTCACGGAAGCAGATTCTGCAGATTCCGTATTTCTTTAAATAAGCATGTGGACGACCACAGATTCTACAACGGTTGTAAGCCTGTGTTGAGAACTTAGCTTTTCTTTGCTGTTTTACTTTCATAGCAGTTCTAGCCATGGGTCTACCTCCTAATTACTTTGCAAATGGCATATTGAATAATGCCAATAATTCACGAGCTTCTTCGTCAGTGTTAGCTGTAGTAACAAAAATAATGTCCATACCTCTAACTTTATCCACCTTATCATATTCGATTTCAGGAAAGATAATCTGTTCTTTAATACCAAGAGCATAATTTCCTCTTCCATCAAATGCATTTGGATTAACACCTCTAAAGTCTCTTACACGAGGGAGTGAAAGATTTACTAATCTGTCTAAGAATTCGTACATCATTTCTCCTCTCAGAGTAACTTTACATCCGATTGGCTGTCCTTCTCTTAACTTGAAGTTCGCTACTGAATGTTTTGCTCTTGTTACGACTGCCTTCTGACCTGTAATTATCTCCAAATCTTTTACGGCTGTCTCTAAGATTTTAGCATTTTCTTTTGCTTCACCAACACCCATGTTTATAACAATCTTGTCGAGCTTTGGAATCTCCATAACGTTCTTATATTCGAACTTCTTTTTCATTTCATCCATAATCTCGTTTAAATATTTTTCTTTAAGTCTGCTCAACTTTCTGGACCTCCTCTCTTAATTAATCGATTACGTCGCCGGTCTTCTTGGCAATACGTACTTTCTTTCCATCTTCTACTTTGAATCCAACTCTTGTAACCTGTCCTTTTACAACAAGCATAACGTTAGATACATTTATAGGTCCTTCCTGTGTTACAATGCCACCGTTCTGGTTTTTTGCACTTGGTTTTGTGTGCTTTGTATGCATGTTAACACCTTCAACAGTTACTGTGCCTTTCTTTGCATCTACGGCTGTAACCTTACCTTCTTTACCTTTGTCTTTACCGGCAATCACTTTTACGGTATCGCCTTTTTTAATCTTCATAGCTGACATTATGCATACCTCCTATAAAACTTCAGGTGCCAAAGAAACGATTCTCATAAACTTTTTGTCTCTTAACTCTCTGGCAACCGGTCCAAAAATACGAGTTCCTCTTGGGGACATATCTTCTTTTATAATTACAGCAGCATTTTCGTCAAATTTGATGTATGAACCATCTTTACGACGAGCGCCCTTCACAGTACGAACGACAACGGCTCTTACAACGTCACCTTTTTTAACAACTCCGCCTGGTGTTGCATCTTTAACCGTAGCAACGATAATATCGCCAATGTTCGCATATCTTCTGGTAGAACCACCCATCACTCTGATTGTAAGTAATTCCTTAGCGCCTGTATTATCAGCAACTTTCAGTCTACTTTCCTGTTGAATCATGCTGTATTCCTCCTTTAATCTTCACAAAGACTATCTAGCCTTTTCAATAATTTCAACAAGTCTCCATCTCTTATCTTTTGATAATGGTCTTGTTTCCATAACTCTTACTGTATCACCGATACCGGCTGTATTTTCTTCATCATGAGCCTTTAATTTATAAGTTCTCTTTACGATTTTGTTATATAAAGGATGTTTTACATGATCCTCTACAGCAACAACAATAGTCTTCTGCATTTTGTCGCTGACAACTTTACCGGTACGTGTTTTTCTTAAATTTCTTTCCACAACAATTCTCCTTTCCTACTTTCGGATTCACCTGTAACTATTCAGCAGCATTTGCCTTCTCAACGATTAATGTCTGAATTCTGGCAATATTTTTTCTAACTTCTTTAATTCTGCTTGTGTTATCTAACTGGTTTGTTGCGTTCTGGAATCTTAAATTGAAAAGTTCCTTTTTAGCAGCTACTAATTCATCCTGTAACTCTGCAGCTGATTTTCCTCTTAAATCTTCTACATATTCCTTAATTTTCACTGTTATCACCGCCTTCTAAATCTTCACGAGATACAACCTTGCATTTAATTGGAAGTTTGTGTGTTGCAAGACGTAACGCTTCTCTTGCTGTTTCTTCCGGAACTCCGGCAATTTCAAACATTACTCTTCCCGGTTTAACTACTGCTACCCAATACTCAAGTGCACCTTTACCTTTACCCATTCGAGTTTCAGCCGGTGTAGCTGTTACCGGTTTGTCAGGAAAGATTTTAATCCAAACTTTACCACCACGCTTTACGTAACGTGTCATGGCGATTCTGGCTGCCTCAATCTGATTTGATTTAATCCAGCCCGGCTCCATTGCTACAATACCGTACTCACCGTATGAGATTTTATTTCCTCTAGTTGCTTTTCCTCTCATAGAACCACGGAACTGTTTTCTATGTTTAACTCTTTTTGGCATTAACATTATTTATCGCTCCCTTCTTTAGTTGGAAGTATTTCGCCGTTGTAAATCCAAACCTTTACACCTACTTTTCCGTAAGTTGTATCAGCTTCCGCGAAACCATAGTCGATATCAGCACGTAATGTCTGAAGTGGAATTGTTCCTTCGCTGTAGAACTCTGTACGAGCCATATCAGCACCGCCAAGACGTCCTGAAACAGAAGACTTGATTCCCAAAGCTCCTGCCTTCATTGTTCTGGACATTGCAGACTTCATCGCTCTTCTGAATGAGATACGGTTCTCTAACTGCTGAGCAATATTTTCTGCAACTAACTGAGCGTCTTTGTCCGGTCTCTTTACGTCCTTGACATCCATAAATAACTTCTTGTCAGTCATTTTCTGAACTTCAGCTTTTACTTTTTCGATTTCAGCGCCACCTTTTCCGATTACGAGACCAGGCTTAGCTGTGTAAACATTTACTCTTACTCTGTCAGATGTTCTTTCGATTTCAATCTTAGAAACACCTGTACTGTATAATCTCTTTTTCAGGTATGTTCTGATTTTGTAATCTTCTACAAGATTGTCTGCGAAATCAGCTTCTGCATACCATTTTGAGTCCCAGTCTTTAATAACTCCGACTCTTAATCCGTGTGGATTAACTTTCTGTCCCATACTTTGCCTCCTATCCTATCTCTCGTCAAGCACAATTGTGATGTGGCTGTTTCTCTTTAAGATTCTGTAAGCTCTACCCTGTGCTCTAGGTTTAATTCTCTTCATTGTAGGCGCTGCATTTGCGTAGCACTCTGCAATATAAAGTTTACTAACATCCATGTTATTGTTATTCTCAGCATTTGCTACTGCTGAATTTAATAATTTCAAAATTACGCTTGATGCATATCTTGGGTTATAAGTAAGAATACCGATGGCACTCTGTACATCTTTACCTCTGATGGCATCCAATACGAAACATGCTTTCTGTACAGACACTCTGGCGTAAGATAACTTCGCTGACGGTCTTGTATCTTTATTCGCATTTCTTTCTCTCTTTATCTGGGATCTATGTCCTTTTGCCATAGATGAGACCTCCTTTCAAATTCTAACGGTTATTTAACCTCTCTTCTCGTCTTTTCCATGTCCTCTGTAAGTTCTGGTAGAAACAAATTCACCAAGTTTATGTCCAACCATATCTTCTGTAACATATACCGGCACATGCTTTCTACCATCATGGACAGCGATTGTATGTCCAACCATCTGTGGGAAAATTGTAGAACGTCTTGACCAGGTTTTAATCACTGACTTATCGCCTGATTCGTTCATTGCATCAATCTTCTTTAATAAGCTCTCATCCGCAAATGGGCCTTTTTTTAATGATCTAGCCATTCGTCTCTACCTCCTATTTCATGTTCTTTCCGTCACGTCTTCTAACGATCATCTTATTAGACTGCTTATTCTTTTTACGAGTCTTCAAACCAAGTGCTGGTTTACCCCAAGGTGTACATGGACCCGGACGACCAACCGGCGCACGTCCTTCACCACCACCGTGTGGATGGTCATTAGGGTTCATAACAGAACCACGAACTGTAGGTCTGATACCCATATTACGTTTACGTCCTGCCTTACCAATGTTTACAAGACCATGTTCAATATTACCAACAGTACCGATTGTTGCTCTGCAAACGATTGGTACCATTCTCATTTCTCCTGAAGGAAGTCTTAAAGTTGCATATTTACCTTCCTTAGCCATTAACTGAGCTACGTTTCCGGCTGCACGAACCAACTGTCCGCCTTTTCCCGGATATAACTCGATATTGTGGATTTCTGTACCAACCGGGATGGCTGATAACGGTAAGCAGTTACCTACTTTCACTTCAGCGTTCTCGCCGTTCATAAGTACGTCTCCTACCTTTAATCCGTTTGGAGCAAGGATATAAGCTTTTTCACCGTCCGCATAACAGATTAATGCAATGTTTGCTGTTCTGTTCGGATCATATTCGATGCTCTTAACGGTTGCAGGAACATCCACTTTATTTCTCTTGAAATCAATGATTCTGTATTTTCTTCTGGAACCACCGCCATGGTGTCTCACTGTTATTTTACCCTGATTGTTACGACCTGCTGTCTTTTTGAGAGATTTTGTCAAAGATTTCTCTGGAGAAGACTTTGTAATCTCTGCCTTGTCAAGCACGGTCATAGCTCTTCTTGAAGGTGTATATGGGTTAAATGTCTTAATTCCCATTTTTATTCTCCTTTCAAATAAACCTTTATTATCACGCTTGTTTCTGCGTATGATTTGAATGTGTTACATTCTTATTTTACAGACCTGCGAAGATTTCAATATCTGCGCTGTCTTCTGTCAACTGAACGACTGCTTTCTTCTTTGCTGCTGTCTTTCCTGTCACATAACCACGTCTCTTGTTTTTGCCTGCCAGGCTCATTGTCTTAACGCTTTCTACTTTTGCTCCTTCGAACATTTTTTCAACTGCGTCAGCAACCTGTGACTTGGTAGCATCTGTGTGAACGTAGAATGTATATTTCTTTTCTGCCATAGCGTTCATACTTTTTTCAGTAATTACTGGTGAAAGTATCACGTCATAATATTTAATATCTGCCATTATGCGTACACCTCCTCAATTGTTGCTACAGCTGCTTTTTCAACTACCAGTGTATCGTACTTAAGAATGTCGTATACATTGATTGTGTTTG
Source organism: uncultured Eubacterium sp. (assembly GCA_904420085.1). Lineage (GTDB taxonomy): Bacteria > Bacillota > Clostridia > Lachnospirales > Lachnospiraceae > Eubacterium_G. Next base: position 14,866 of record CAJFUA010000045.1, read on the forward strand.
TTAAAGCAGTTTTCACTGTAGGGATGTTCTTCGCTGACTTTACTGTGTTTGCATCATTTTCGTTTAATACAACCAATGCCTTCTCAGCTTTTAAGTTTGCCATAACCTTTGCAAATTCCTTTGTCTTAGGAGCGTCAAACTTAAGTTCATCAACGACGATTAATTTTCCTTCGTTTACTCTTGATGTCAATGCTGACTTAAGAGCTAATCTTTTTTCTTTCTTATTCATCTTAAATGAATAATCTCTTGGTGTCGGAGCAAATACAACTCCGCCGCCTGTCCACTGTGGAGATCTTGTTGAACCCTGTCTTGCATGACCTGTTCCTTTCTGTCTCCATGGTTTTCTTCCGCCACCGCTCACTTCGGAACGTGTCTTCGCCTTCTGTGTTCCCTGACGGTTATTTGCGAGTTGGCTTACAACAGCCTGATGTACTAAATTCTCATTTACTTCCACACCAAATACTGCATCGCTAAGTTCGATTGTTCCAACTTCGCTTCCTTCCATATTTAAAACAGATACTTTTGCCATCTGTGCGTTCCTCCTTTCAAATACTACTTACCGGCTTTCACAGATTCTTTAATTGTTACTAAAGCTTTCTTAGGTCCCGGTACAGCACCTTTAACTAAGAGTAAATTCTTTTCAGCGTCAACTCTGACAATTTCAAGGTTCTGAGTTGTCACTTTCTTGCCACCCATGTGACCAGGCATCTTCTTTCCTTTAAATACCTTACTTGGAGATGAACAAGCACCGTTGGAACCTGCATGTCTATGGTATTTAGAACCATGCGCCATAGGTCCTCTTGACTGTCCATGTCTCTTAATTGCACCCTGGAATCCTTTTCCTTTTGCAACTGCAGTAGCATCAATCTTATCACCGGCTTCAAATACATCTGCCTTGATTTCATCTTTTACTGCATAATCACCTTCCAGTTTCAATTCTCTTACAAATCTCTTGTAAGATACGCCTGCCTTGTCAAACATTCCCTTTACAGGTTTGTTCACAAGTTTTTCTCTGATATCTTCAAAACCAACCTGAACTGCTGCGTAGCCGTCATTCTCCACGGTCTTAACCTGTGTTACCACACATGGTCCTGCCTGAAGAACAGTAACCGGTACTAATTCACCGGCTTCGTTGAATATCTGAGTCATACCAACTTTTCTCGCTAAAATAGCTTTCTTCATTTTAATTACCTCCTGTTAATCTACAGCGGATCGCATTCCGCGATCATCCTAGAACAGTTTCGCAATCAATCGCTCTGATTAATTACCTATATAAAACCTTCAAGGATAATTCTCACTATTTGTTCTTCATCTTAATATCAATGTATACACCTGCCGGCATTTCAAGTTTTGATAAAGCCTCTACTGCCTTCTGGTTTGGCGCAATGATATCGATGAGTCTCTTATGAGTTCTCTGCTCAAACTGCTCTCTGGAATCTTTGTACTTGTGTACAGCTCTAAGAATGGTAATTACTTCCTTCTTAGTAGGGAGAGGTACAGGACCACTGATTTCTGTTCCTGTTCTCTTTGCAGTTTCAACAATTTTCTTAGCTGACTGATCTACTAATTTGTGATCATAAGCTTTCAATGTAATTCTCATTACCTGTGCCATAAAAAAAGCCGCCTCCTTTTCGTACTATTTTAAACTCTAGCACGACAAGCGGTGACCGTACAACCTCTCCGTGTGTGTCATAAATTAAATCATTCTTCACACGGTGTTTCCACTCTCTGGTGGACGTGTTTTTGTACAGTGACTTGTCGCCAGTTTCCTAACTTGACATTCGCTCCACGGAAAACCTGCATCTTTCGTATGCAACAACCTCGCGCTTCTTAGCTATCAATGTCACAGCACGAACAATCATAACATAGTGAAATTTAGATTGCAAGACTTTTTTTAAAAAAAGTGCAACATTTTCCAATCATTTTTTATTTTTAATGTATACAAACATATTGTATTATTTCAGTAAAAAGCATCTCTTAATCTGGTTGCTGTCCATCATGCGCTTTCCATTGGCATTCCATAAATTTCATGTGAGTAAATATTGCTTTAAACGAAGAATCTTCTGGTGAACATGCATAGATACCAAATTGAATTTTTCCTTTTCCCTTATGTAGGTGACAAATACGCATCTGACTAAAGTTTATGCCATCTTCAGAACATTCAATGCGATAGTCATCTTCTCGCCGACTGAGTCGATACCACATAGATTTTATATTTGCTGAAATAGCGGTAGTTGCCCAATCAGAGTAACCACAATTTGTCACAACACTACCTAAATGCTGATATTTTTGATTTTCGTATTCGATAGATGCTTTTAACCAATTTTCACTGTCCAGATACATTACAATTCCACACTGGTCAAAACGATGATGACTTTCAGAAAAATCCGTTTTAACCACAAAACTAAAAAATTGTTCTTCTGTTTCTATTTGCAATACAGGTGCACTGTCATTTTGAAAATGATAATATGTTCTTTGCCACAAGTCAGTATGAGGAGTAGTTATAATCTCAATTCGATTCTCATCGATATAATAGTTTTGAGGTTGACGTGTCCATTTAAAATCTTTTATCTGCATAAATATCCTCCAAATTATAATTTTTGTACATTATATATTATATATAGAAGAAACTCTTATTCTCGAATATGTTTCTGCTTCAATTTTATTTCCCAAGATACTTTCTAAATCCCCTGAAACAATCAATTTCTCTTTTTGTTTCTTGGTCAATTTCTTTATATAATATTCCAATCTGCTTGCCGAAATTCTATTTTCAGAAACCCAGGCAACTTCTAATTTCACAACTTTATGGGTACGCGTGTATTTGGCACCTTTCTCCCCCTGAGACTTATGCTCTTCAAATCTTCTGTTTAAATCTGTAGTGATTCCTGTATATAGTGAGTTGTCCTCGCATCGTAATATATAAGTATAGTATATCATTTTTCTATTCTATGGCACTGGTAAATAATCAAAAACTCTTTATATTGCATCTGTAATGTTCATTATTCAAAATAAGACACATATGCAATCTTATATTTACTGTCTGGAAACAGTTCCTGATGCAAATCAATAAAATAATCATCCGTCATACTGGCAATATAATCCGCCACAATCTGATTCGGTTCTTCTTTCAAATAATCATATCCTTTATAATATTTCAGTGCATCTCGTATAAACTTAATATGATGTCTGTAAATAATTGAATCTTCATCTTTACTTATCAACTGATCCAACAACGCATAATAAACGTCGCGGAACATAGGTTTAATGATTTCATCATATTTGGAATTGATTTTTTCATTGAGATAAATCAACTGATAATTCTCTTTCTTTGCCACTTTCAAATCTTTGTACGCATCCGGACTAAGCTGTATATAGTCTTTCCCATAACTGTTTTCAATAATATCTACAGTAAGATTGTTAATAATCGCCGCATTTGCCGTTCCAATGGTATCCGTAGTAAAAGGCTGTTCTTTGCTAATGATTTTTGCGGTAATGGCATCCTGTCTGTCCTTTCCTACATAGGCAATCATGTCACAAATCCTTACCACACATCCTTCTAAGGTCATAGGAACCAAAATTTTGTTTGCTTCCTGCCCTCCTAAATAACAGTTTTCCACCTCTTCATCAAATCCGGCAAAATCTTTCTTCCATTTGGGTCTGTATTCCTGCATCTCAAACTCGCCATTATGACACAACACTCCGTCCAGCACTTGAAGGCTGATATTTCTGGCAAACAGTTTATCCAGAACCCGGGCACTTTGTACGTTATGCTGAAAACTTCTTCCTGTTTCATTTTTTAATAATTCGTCTAAAAACCGTTCCCCTGCATGACCAAAAGGTGTATGTCCAATATCATGCCCCAGTGCAATTGCCTCAATCAAATCCAAATTCAGTCCCAAAACCGAACCGATATTTCTGGCAATCCTTGAGACAAGTTGAACATGCAGCGCCCGTCTTGTGATGTCATCGTTATGATAGAAGGAAAACACCTGAGTCTTATCTACATATCTGTTATAATAAGGAAGATGCAGAATTTTCTCAATATCACGGACAAATGCCGGTCTCCAAAGATTGGCTTTATCCTGTTCCATATTTCGGCGGATAACTTTTTCGTCTCCACACCGATATGGATTCACATGATTTGATTTTTTATCTTCGATAATTTGTCTCTGAATTTCTTCACTCAGTTTATGATATGTAAGCGTCATATAACATCCTCCTTTGACCCTGCCCGAAAAAACTTCTCTGCCTTATCCACGAATAAAAACCACAGATATAAGATTACAAATCACATACCTGCGGTCTTTTATTTTTCTTATAACATTTCTTTTCTCAGTTCTGCTCCGGTTTTCGGGCTGAGATAAGCCGGCGCAATATCAAATACGGTCTTACATCCGCTTTGTCCTTCGGTGCTCAATTTATGAGCCGCTCTGGCATATGCCACCAAAACACCGGATGTAAATTCCGGATTGGAATCCAATTTTAACGAATATTCAATCAAATGTTTATTTTCTTTTTCCCATCCTGTAACACCACTTCTCAAAACAAATCCACCATGCGGAATGCCGCTGTGGTTTGTCTCCAGTTCTTCCTCGCTGATAAAGTGTACGGTAGTATCATAATCAGCGAAATAATTTGGCATTGTCTTAATTTCTTCTTCCACTTTGGCTGCATCTGCCCCTTCTTCCAACACGACGAAACATTCTCTTGTATGTTTTTGTCTTGTGGTAAGTTCCGGATTTTCGCCGGAACGCACTGCGTCAAGAGCCACCTCCACCGGAATGGTATACTGCTTTGCATTTTTCACGCCTTCAATGCGGCGAATTGCATCGGAATGCCCCTGGCTGACACCTTTGCCCCAAAATGTATAATCTTTTCCTTCCGGCAGAATCGCGCCGGCATATAGACGGTTCAAAGAAAACATTCCCGGGTCCCAGCCTACGGAAATAATTCCGACGGTTCCATTTGCTTTTGCTTCCTTATCCACATTTGCAAAATGTTCCGGTATTTTTGCATGTGTGTCAAAACTGTCAACAACATTAAATAATTTGGCAAATCCCGGCGTCTGCTCCGGTAAATCCGTGGCACTGCCGCCACATAATATCATAACGTCAATTTTATCCTTCCAATCAGCAGCCTCTGAAATATTGCAAACTGCGGCTGTTTTTGTAAGTATGGAAACTGTGGACGGATCTCTTCGTGTAAACACGGCAACCAATTCCATATCCTCATTCTGTCGGATAGCGCACTCCACACCGCGTCCCAAATTTCCATATCCTAAAATTCCAATGCGTGTACTCATTTTTCTTTCTCCTTCATCTCATTGTCTGTAATCTTTTTTCACATACGAACCTATGATACCACAACCACCCCCATTTTTTAATAGCAATTTACAATATTTTTTCCATTCCGGTCTTTTGTACCTGCAGTCCGCATTTTTCATAAAATTTTTTTGCTCCCGGATTACATTCCCATACGTTTAATGTTACATTATAACATCCGCTCTGTCGGGCAATATCCAAAACATAATCATATATCTGCCTGCCTATATTCTCCCCTCGGGCATCTTCCTGCACGCACAGGTCATCAATATAAAGCGTCCTAATATCTGTCATCAAATTAGAATTATTTTCCTGAAAAATGCAGAATGCATACCCCAAAATTCTCTCATCCTGTTCTGCCACATAAATGGATCTGCTCTCATCCTGCATCATTTGTTCCAACTCTTGTGCCGTATACTTTTTCTGCCCTGCCCGAAACAAATCCGGACGAGCGTCTGCATGAACCTTTGCCACCTGATACAATAGTTCCTCTATCTGTGGTATATCTTTTTTCTCTGCCTTACGAATGTACATTTTTCTTCCTTTCTTTTACACAAACTAATGTATATATTATATGAAAATCGTTTATATATTTCAATAAAGCGAAACAAATTTTAAAGCATTCAAAATGTATGACAGGTGAGAATATATTACATGTATTTTTTATCAAACTGGGGCAATTTTATATGTAAGATTCTTGAATTTTCATGGCAAATAAAATCATATTACATCTATTTCTTGTTAAAACTAGTCAAATGTATATGTAAAGGTTTTGAAAGTGCATGATTTATTTTCATATTAAAATTATCGAATGCATATGTAAAATTTTTAAAAGCGAATATCTTTACAAAGTTTTCATATCATAAGGAATTTCGAACAAGTTCCCTAGCATATAGAAACAGAACCTGCATCAACTAATGTTAATACAGGTTCCGTTTATCAAGGACTTTTTATAGTCCCTACCATTTGCTTCATAATATTTTTTAATAGTTTTCTGCATGTACTTCAAAGTAACTCTGCGGATGTGCACAAGTCGGGCAAACCTCCGGTGCCTTTGTTCCAACAACGATATGTCCGCAGTTACGGCATTCCCAAACTTTTACATCGCTCTTTTCAAAGACTGTCTTTGTCTCCACATTTTTAAGTAATGCACGATATCTTTCTTCATGTGTTTTTTCGATAGCCGCTACCAGACGGAACTTTTCAGCCAATTCAGGAAATCCCTCTTCGTCGGCTGTCTTAGCAAAACCATCATACATGTCTGTCCATTCATAGTTTTCGCCTTCTGCTGCCGCTGCAAGATTCTGGGCTGTATCTCCAATACCATTTAATTCCTTAAACCACATCTTTGCATGTTCTTTTTCATTATTTGCAGTATCAAGGAAAAGTGAAGAAATCTGCTCATATCCTTCCTTCTTTGCTACAGAAGCAAAATATGTATATTTGTTTCTTGCCTGTGATTCTCCGGCAAAAGCTGCCTCTAAATTCTTTTCTGTCTGTGTTCCTTCGTATTTGTTACTCATTTGTTTACCTCCTTAATTTCAATGATAATACCATTATACACTTTTATTAAAAAAACTCCATATCTTTTTGCAGTATATTTGTTTCTTTTTCTTTTATATGGTAGAATAACAACACAGTTTCGTAAAATGTCCATGGAACTGTAAAATATTTCAAAAGTATGAAGGAAAAACAAATGTGGATTGCAGATCATTGGAAAGATTACGAAGTCATTGACACTTCAGCAGGAGAAAAACTGGAACGGTGGGGAAATTATTTACTGGTTCGTCCCGACCCACAGGTTATTTGGAACACGCCGAAGAAGAACAAGGGATGGCACAAACATAACGGTCATTATCACAGAAGTAATAAAGGCGGAGGACAATGGGAGTTTTTTAACCTTCCAAAGCAGTGGACTATAGGTTATAACAATCTCGTATTTAATCTAAAGCCTTTTAGTTTTAAACATACCGGACTTTTCCCGGAGCAGGCAGTGAACTGGGATTGGTTTTCAGATAAGATCCGTAATGCGGGTCGTCCTGTGAAAGTTCTGAATCTTTTTGCCTACACCGGCGGTGCCACTCTGGCTGCCTTAGATGCCGGCGCTCATGTCACACATGTTGACGCTTCCAAAGGGATGGTCACATGGGCAAAAGAAAACGCTGTCTCCTCGGGGCTTGCCGACAGACCTGTACGATGGCTTGTAGACGATTGCGTAAAATTCGTAGAGAGAGAAATCCGTCGGGGAAATCAATATGACGGAATTATTATGGATCCCCCTTCCTATGGAAGAGGACCAAAGGGTGAAACTTGGAAAATTGAAGAAAGCATTTTTCCATTTGTAGAATTGTGCGCCCAAATTTTAAGTGATGATCCTCTATTCTTTCTCATCAATTCCTATACCACCGGATTACAGCCGGCTGTGCTCAGTTATATGATGAACACAGCTATTGTTCCAAAATTCGGCGGCAAGGTTGAAGCAGAAGAAATCGGACTTCCGGTTAGTTCCAATGGTTTGGTTTTACCATGTGGTGCATCCGGAAGATGGAGTAAATAAATTAGAGCAATCAATATATAATGTATATATTAATTTCCTAATTACTCTTTTGGCGGTAATGCCACAAAGCCAAATAAAAAAATACAAGATTCCCATACTTAAAAAGAGTTGGGAATCTTGCTATCTATTTCTTTCTTAAACTTCTATTAATGTACTATACTCATGTTTTCCCTTCTCTAATATCTTCGTTTACAACTTCATATGTAGCTTTCCTCAACATTCCACTGGCAGAGGTTCCATTTTTTCCCAAACAACCTCTATCCCCGAAAACTAAAAATGAATCTTTTGCTCTAGACACTGCCACATTCATTAAACTTTTATTCATGTCTATAAAATAACAACCATCCTTATTACCATATACACTGGAAAAAATAATTATTTTTCTTTCTGCCCCTTGAAATGTATGCACAGTTCCAACTGATATTTTAGAACTAATATTAGGTAACTTTTCTCTAAGCAACTTCTTTAATAGAACGCTCTGCTTTTTAAATGGTGTAATAATTCCTATTAACATTTTCTCATCGTCAATCTGGCTATTTTTTTGATATCTATAAAGTATTAACTCATAATGTTTTCCTATCCAATCAACAATTTGGGTTGCTTCTGTATAATTTTGTCTACTTCCTGCAATTTTTTGCGAATAAGAAGCTTCGATTTGTTTGTGACCTATTGCCGGAATCCAATCATACAAAACACTTTTATTTGCACTTCCTCTTAAAGGTTCGAGATTTCCATTATATACTAAATCATTACAATACTGTATTATTTCATCATAGCAACGCCTATGCTCACTTAAAAATAATCCTTTCCCGTATTTTTCATATGGACATGATTGTGAAGCAATTTTCATTACACTTGATGCTGAACAATTTAAACCATTTTCCTGAAGAAGTGTAAACTGTTCTTTTTGTGAAATAACATCATTACCTATAGCCATAGCAATATCAAGAGCCTTTTGAATTCCCCACACCGGTGGGATTTGGTTCTTATCTCCTACAACCACTGCTTTTTTTGCTAATGCAAATGCTGGTATTCCTATTTCTGGAGAAATCTGTCCTGCTTCATCAACAATCAATAAATCGGCAAAATTATATAAATAGCCTGCAAATAAAAAGTCAAGGCTAATTTAAAGAACATTGAAAATTTTATACAGGTTGAAAAATAGGTATCAAAATAAAAC
>CAJFUA010000046.1 GCA_904420085.1 uncultured Eubacterium sp.
ATCCTCCTGAATTAATATTTATTTTAACATTAATCCAAGAGGATATATACAACTATCTAGTTTACACAAAATTTTTTACAGTCTCCTTATTTACAAAAACCCTCTTCAAAAATACAATTATTCTTTGATTCTTTTTTCGCAATATTCTTCTACTAATTTTATAAGTTCCTCTGCAACTTCCACTTGTTCTCCTGTTTCTTCTTTCGTTGCAATATAAAAATCATCATAATCACTTGCATGGCGAATTTCTTCCGCTTCTGCTATTCTATGTCCTAACGTTCTTGGAAATATCTCCGTCTTTACATAATTCTTGTTAAAATTAGCCAATGAATCTTTATGCCTTTTATAGGCTTTTTGGTCTAAAGCATGTATTGCAGATATCGCATGATATATTGCATAATAAGCTCTATTATTTGCCCCACGCATTTCTCCTGCTTCATATAAAATCTTTGCAGCGTTTAAATCGCTTTTTGCTGTTTCAATTCTATATTCCGCTAAATCTTTTGGTGTTCCAAAATCATTATGCTGCTCCAAATAATTCCACCCCCTCATTTACTATATTTGAATAAAACGGATATGCTCTTATCCATTTGTTAAAATGCTCCTTACTCTTTGCAATCGGCTTAATATCTATATCATTATTCATATTAAAATCATAAGTTAATTCTGATAACTGATGTCTGTACCCTTTGATTTTCATATCATCAATATCTAATAAAATCATAATATCTATATCTGAATCCTCATGAAAATCTCCTCTTGCATAGGAGCCATATAAAATTACATTTTTTAAATGTGTGCCATAAATTCTCTCTAATTGTTCTGTATATTGTTGCAACAATAACATCATTGTATTCGGCATTTCACAGCCCCCTTTCTTTTAGTTGACACAAAAATAAATACTTTGTCCATATACAATTATATTACCACACATGATTCCATTTTAACAGTTTATTATTTTCACTCAAAAAACTTAAAAAAATCTAATTTTTTAGTAATTGATTTATTATAAGGGATTTGCTAATATAAAAATAGAAAAAGGTACTACCGATAGACGGTTAGTCCAATGATTGATTCTACTTTAAAGTAATCGCTCCACTGGTACTGGGGTGGTTATTTTTTTGCTTTATGTACATCTCTGCCTAATTTACAGCCCACTGAAAAGCAAGTAAGGCACATCATAATCATACGAATTACTTCTGTCATAATTGCCCCTTCTTTCTCGGAAAAACCGTTATTCAGAGGGTGTGTCCCTCTGTTGAAAGACTAACCGCCTACCGTTTCTTGGAAATTTTATTGACCTGCTATAACGGAAACGGTGCTTTTGGTTTTACTCATAATAAAAACTTCCTAAAAGTTGTACCTTTTGTGTACTCCTTTTAGAAAGTTCTTAGTTTTTATGAAGTTGTACATTTTTGTATCAATTATTATATCTTGAATATAATGTTGTAAATCCTAAATCATATGAACTAACACCAACAGAATATTTTTCCATGATATAATCAAAATCCAACAATCCTATCCTGATATCCGATGTAGCATCTTCACTGATTGTTATGACATCATCAACCATATCTGCTTCATAGAAATCAACTGCCTTATCCTGATGAATTAACTTTTTATACGCTACTCCCTCTCCATAATTATTGAATGAATCACTATACCATATCTTGCATGTTAAATCATTTATATTAATAATATCAAAGGAGGTCATCCAATCTTGTGCTGAATTTGTATCTTCTGTTAAAACACTTATTCTAATTAAATCCTGTGACGGAAAATACATAACGCTTGTGTAATATTCCAACCATGACATGCTATCAGACACTGTCGCTCTGCTAAGATAATAATATGTGCCTGACATGTTACTCGAAGTTTCTCCATATGTAATACAAGCTTTTTTTATTTTTTCTTTTACCGATATAACCTTTTCTATTTTTTCTTTTACCGGTATAACCTTTTTAATATTTTGTTTTCGCTTCTTTACAGTAACTTTACACTTATATTTTTTCTTTCCTACTTTGGCCGTAATAGTTACTTTACCTGCTTTTTTACCTTTTACTTTTCCTTTTTTGGTTACTATAGCAACTTTTTTATTGGAAGAACTGAGGATTAAAAAATAAAACCAGAGGAGACAGACTCCTCTGGCCACACAAGAATGATATTACCAAGTCTTAACTGATTTTCAAACTTGTCACAATTCCTGCTGTGATTGTGATGTGTATTCTTCCACATCACCTGAAATAATCATAGGTTAAAAAAGTTAAATCCGGATATCTTCTTATGTTAAATTTATGATAAATTTTAATGATGACACAGGCCAATTTTTAAAAGCGTTCAATCAGATAAAAAATTCTGACTTTAATTTATGAATGGTTGTATTTCTTTAATCTTCTGTAAAAAGTTGATTTGCTAACACCTAATTTTTTTATTGCCTCCACTTCGCTTATCATTCTTTTATTGAATTGTGTGAAAACTTCATCCATTTTTACAACATCAATTTCTATTGGAGTACGCCCTTTGTATTTTCCTGCTTTTTTTGCTTTTTCAATACCTTCTCTCCGTCTTTCCCGCATTTCAATAATTGATTTCGTATAAATTTTCATCAGCATTGCGTGCATCTGCTTTCTGTTTTCATCCGTAATGCATACATCATCCACAATCAAATCATTGCCCTTGCAGATTTCCTTTAACATATATTCCACAACTTTCAAATATTTCTTTTCCTGGTTTACCTTTTCTGATAAATCAACCTGAACCTTATATTCTTCCGGAATATACCTCTTAACATACATCGGATCTCCCGAATAGGTCATATCCGTTCTAATCAGCCATTCCAGACGGTTTAAATAGTCCATATCATACATTGAAAGAAGTTCCCAAAGATCTTCCCGATGTGCACTGGGTGTTCTTTCACTAATAAACACGGGAGTCATATTTTTACGCACATACTTATCCTTTCTTAATTCTAAATTTAATCCGGGAATTCCCTGAAAAATATTGTTTGGAAGTAAATCCATAACACAATAATTGGGAGTAAAAATATACTCATATGTTTCATCTTCACGCTCAATATATTCTATTTAGGAAAGCTCATATTCAAATCCAACCTTATCTTTCACACAAATAATTCCTCTCGTTTTAATTTCACGCATTTTATTTCCCTTTCCATCTGTTATATGAGTCTTTAATAATCAAGTGATATCTGTTGTATAGCATATGCTTATAAAATCGTCTCTGCTTCTCGGAATCAAAATCTCTCTATATAAAATTTTCATCATATACTGCCCTCACTCCACCGATAAACTTTGGCCGCACACGGGCTGCCAGCACCTTTGCCTCACCAATTCTATAATTTTCTAATTTCACCGGCACGGCTACTTTTTTCAGATGCATTCCAATCAGTGTTCCGCCAATGTCAATGCCTGCATCCGCTTTGATTTCCTCCACTGCCACCGGATGCTTGAAAGTTTTATATGCAGTTGTCGCAAAGGAACCTCCTGCTTTCGGCTGAGGTACCACATTTACAATATCCAAAAACGGTACCGCCTCTCTTTCCACAATGATGGCACGGTTCAGATGTTCACAACATTGTGCCGCCAGATAAATCCCTTTCTCCTGAAGCACATGATAAATTCCCTGAAAGACAGCCTGCGCAGCCTCCAGATTGGAATTGCTGCCAATATTATCTCCGCATACCTCACTGGAAGAACATCCTACCACAAATATCTGCCCCTCCGTAAGCCCTGCTTTCTCTATCATTTCTTTTACTATATTTTCTGCCTGTTTCGTAAGTTCTGTATACATATCTGTTTACCTCGATTTCTGTATGACTTCGGATATCCGTGCCCTTTTAGCAGTACTTTTGAATCAAAGAAGTTGCCTTTGCTCCTTCCAGCACACCTGCCAGAACATATCCCAGCACCAGGCATGTACCTGCCTGAATAAAATTGCTTGGAATAGATGCAGCTGCGGCAAGTCCGTATCCCAGCAATGTACTTTCATATAGAAAATATCCAAACACCATAATCAGTTCCGCAACGATTCCGCTGACAATATAGCCCACTGCTTTGTTCAGATTTGTCTTCCTGAATGCCGTGAAAATCAAATATGCCACAATTGCCATCAGAAATTTAATGATAAATGTTCCCGGCACATAAGTTCCATATCCCGCTATCAAATCGGATAACGCCGAGCCAATTCCTGCCGCCAGTCCGCCGTAAACACCACCAATCAACCATGCGCTCAGCAATACCAGGGTGTCTCCAATATTTACATATCCATTGGTTCCGACTGTAGGAACTTTTATGACATATGTAGCGGCAAAAGTCAATGCTGCAAAAAGTGCTGTTAGTACAATCTTTGTTACCTGTTTATGATTCATAATAACCTCCATATACTCTGATAAATCCGGTTCATTCAAATTTAATGAATTATATTTTGCAAAATATTATATGATGAACTGTAAATGATTATATCACTATATGGTATTATCAATATACCCAATTTATATAAAACTTATAATACCAATTCCAGGTGTATTACATTTCACTATAGATAACGGCACACTTTACTGCACGCTTCCATCCCTTTAATTTTTCTTCTGCCTCCTCTACACTCATTTCTGTCGTAAACACTCTGTCAATCGCCATATTTTTTCGAATTTCCTCTTTATCTTTCCAGTAACCGGTAGCAAGTCCTGCCAGATATGCGGCTCCCAATCCCGTGGTTTCAATCACTGCCGGACGTATCACATCCTTTCCTGTGATATCCGACTGGAACTGCATGAGCAGGTTGTTGGCACAGGCTCCGCCGTCCACTTTTATGGAATGAATTTCCTCTCCCAAATCCTGTTCCATTGCCTTTAATACATCGTAGGTCTGATAGGCTAAAGACTCCAGCGTGGCTCTGACAAAATGCTCTCTTCCCGTTCCTCTTGTCAGACCGACCACCATACCTCTGGCATCCTGTTTCCAGTAGGGCGCACCCATTCCTGTAAAAGCCGGCACCACATATACTCCATTGGTATCATCCACTTTTCCGGCGATTCCCTCGCTTTCCGGCGCATTGTCAATCAGACGCATCTGGTCTCTAAGCCATTGTATGGCTGCTCCTGCCACAAAAACACTTCCCTCCAGTGCATACTCTACTTTATCAGTTGATGCCGCAATGGTAGTAATCAGACCACTTTCTGAGTGAATAGGATTTTCTCCTATATTCATTAACAAAAAGCATCCTGTTCCATATGTATTTTTCACATCTCCCTTGTCAAAACAGCACTGTCCAAACAATGCGGCCTGTTGGTCTCCTGCCACACCACTGATTGGTATCTTTGCCCCCAGAATTTCTGTTGTCGTATATCCAAAAACACCACTGGAAGCCGATACCTTTGGAAGCATGGCTTTCGGAATATGCAGCATGTCCAGTAATTCCTCATCCCATTTCAGTTCATGAATGTTATATATCATGGTCCTGCCGGCATTGGTGTAATCCGTGGCATGTATCACACCTCCGCTTAATTTCCACATCAGCCATGAATCTATGGTTCCGAACAGCAACTGTCCCTTTTCCGCTTTCTCTCTGGCGCCCGCTACATGATCCAATATCCAACTGATTTTTGTTCCTGAAAAATACGCATCCGGAACCAGTCCGGTCTTCTCCTGCACACGTTGGCCAAATCCGCTCTCCACAATTTGATCAATCATGTCCGACGTTCTTCTGCACTGCCAGACAATGGCATTGTATATGGGTTTTCCCGTATTTTTATCCCACACAACCGTGGTTTCCCTCTGATTTGTAATACCTATCGCCTCAATATTTTCCCCGCTTATTCCTGCATCCCGCATGACCTCTTCCATGGTCAAAACCTGCGTCATCCAGATTTCCTCCGGATTATGCTCCACCCAGCCCGGTTTCGGAAATATCTGCTCAAACTCCTTATTTGCCTGACTTACAATATTTCCCTTCTTATCAAATAAAATTGTTCTGGAACTGGTTGTACCCTGATCCAATGCCATAATGTATTTTTCCATTGTTGCCTCCTGTTTTTATCCGTTCTGTATAAATCTACTATTTATTTTAGTCGCTTTTATATACTTTTGCAAATAAAATAGCTGACTCTCCTAGAAAAAATCCGATTGAATTTCTCCAACCGGATTTCAAACTTCTTATTTCTTATCTAATCCTCATAGTCAATAAATGACAGCGGATCCACAGGTTCTCCGTCTTTTGCAATTGCAAAGTAAACGTTGTCCCCTTCTTTTGTATAGTATCTGGTAGGCTCATTTACATATGCTATGGTCTGTCCTGCCTCTACAAAATCTCCGGCTTCCACTTCCGGATTAATAATCTGTCCGTAGGTGGCAATATAGCCGTCTCCAATCGCCTGATTGATGCAAACACCCAACTCATCATCTTCGCTCAGTGTAGTAATTACACCGTCTGCGGCTGCCTGAATGGCTGTTCCTTTCTTACTCTGAATGACCAGTCCCGGATTGCAGCGATACTCGTCTAATGTAGAATAGTATACTGTGCTTTCCATATCATATGGCATAATAATGCTTCCCTGCACCGGCCATAACAACTGACTGTCTTTATTAAACTCCAGCGCCTTAATCTGTGCTGCAGCTTCTGATGACAGTCCATACATATAGTCGTCTCCCTCGGCATTGGATTCCGTATTTGCTTCCACTACCTCATTGTTTACTCCAACCACTTCTGTCTCGCCGGGTTCACTGCCATGATACTCTCCATCATCAGCTACCCGGTCACCCTCTGTTGTGGTCTCTTCCATCACTTCCTGTGCTACTTCAATATTTTCTTCATTTGCTGTCGTTACAATGTTTTCTGCGTTTTTCAAATTTACATCATTGCCTTTTTGCCCAATAAAATATGTGCCTGTTGCTACGGCTGTTAATGCTACTACGCAGACAATCACTGCTGCAATAAATTTCTTATCCATACTCATCACCTCAATGATAGTATGACCACTTGTTTACAGATTTATACACTTTTTAGTAATCCACAATCACACAATCATAAAATTTCCGCAAAATATCTCCCCAATTTGCTCCATTTTCGGCCAAAGACCGGGCAAACGACAGACTCATGCCAAATCCATGACCGTCTCCTTTTGTGGTTATTCGGATTCCCTGCTCATATTCTTCAATTTTCATTGATGTGGAACGAAGCCCCAACGCTTCTCTAAAAACATCTCCGTTTACCTTTGTATCTCCCAGCCTGACCCATAACTGATATCCGTTTTCATCCACATTGGATAAATCCATCATACTGATAAACTCATGAACATCACTGTTTTTCCCATCATACTTTTCTTCTTTATCTTTATAAATAACAATTCCGTTTTCACTTAATTTCTTTAGAAATTCTTCCAAAGTAAAATATCTTACACTTAAAAACTCATCCTCCTGCTCATCTTTATCACATGTGATACTTTTCAGATACCGGTAATCACTGCCCAATGCCGATTCTCCGGCTCTTGTCTGACCATTGCTGATCCGATGAAATAATGGAAGAATTATTTTTCCCTGATACTTTAACACTCTGCCTTTTGTTTTCTCCATAACCTTATGAATGCATGCCATCTTTTCATCATACACTTTTGTCTTTCCAAAATCCGTCAAATTGTAAAACATGCCCCAGCCTGTGGCCGCATGCTTTCTTCTATAGTCTTCATACCACCTTTCCCTCATTTGCGCATAGGTACAATAGGGAAGCCCTAACTCCTGCGCTTTTATTTTTTCTTTACTTCCCATGGAATACAAAATATAGGTTCTGATAACAACCGCCTGCGCTTTCAGAAGCTCTATCGGGCTGTCCACATCCAGTTGCGCCATCAGCACACAGGGAATGAACTGCTCCACATCCATAGTCATTTCATATTTACCGTTACTGATGACAACTTTTTTGCCTATTTTATATAATGTATTTGTTTCTTCATTGACTCCATTTGCAATCAGCGTAATTGCCACGGAGAAAATAATACCTAAAACAAGAACCGCTGTGACTTTTTTATACATAAAAAATCTTTCGTACTTTCTTAAGATAATATATGTTTTAAGAAGAAAAAACATTCATCTCCAGCTATATACTAAAGATGAATGTCTTTCTAAAATTCCATTCTATAATGTTACTTTGACTTTTTCCAAATGCCAGATATCTTTTACATACTCTTCAATGGTTCTGTCAGAAGTAAACTTACCTACATTTGCCACATTGAGTATGGCTGACTTCGCCCAGCCTGCCTCATCTTTATATGCCTCTTCCACACGTCTCTGTGCTTCGGCATAAGACTGGAAGTCTTTTAAGATAAAGTACCGGTCTGCGCAACCTGTCTCCTCTTTTGTGAGAAGTGAGTTGTAAATCGGTCGGAACAGTTCCGGATTTTCCGGTGAATAGAATCCGTTAATCAACTGCATCAGCACTTTTCTCACATCCATATCGGAATTGAAAATTTCCATTGGATTGTATCCGCCATTCTGCTCGTAATCAATGACTTCATCAGAAGAAAGACCGAAAATAAATGCATTTTCTTCTCCCACTTCTTCCACGATTTCCACGTTGGCACCGTCCATTGTGCCTAAAGTCAGAGCTCCGTTTAACATAAACTTCATGTTTCCTGTACCAGAAGCCTCCTTAGAAGCCGTAGAAATCTGCTCTGAGACATCCGACGCCGCAAAGATAATTTCTGCATTGGATACCCGGTAGTTTTCAATAAATACAACTTTTAACTTGCCATTGATGGATTCATCATTGTTGATGACATCTGCCACAGAGTTAATCAGCTTAATGGTAAGTTTTGCAATTTTATAACCTGCCGCCGCCTTCGCTCCAAAAATAAATGTTCTCGGCGTAAATTCCATCTCCGGATGTTCTTTCATCTGATTATACAGATACATCACATGAAGAATATTTAAAAGCTGACGTTTGTACTCATGAAGTCTCTTCACCTGCACGTCAAAAATAGAGCGCGGGTCTACATCAATGCCATTATGCTCCTTGATATATTTTGCCAGACGAACCTTGTTCTGATACTTAATGTTCATAAACTCCGCCTGCGCCTTCTTATCATCCACATATACTTCAATTCCTTTAATTTTGGAAAGGTCTGTGATCCACTCGTCACCCACTTTATTTGTAACCCATTCTGCAAGCAGCGGATTTCCGTGAAGCAGAAATCTACGTTGTGTAATACCGTTTGTCTTGTTATTAAACTTCTCCGGCATCATCTCATAGAAATCTTTTAACTCCTGTTTCTTCAAAATCTCCGTATGCAGTCTGGCAACACCGTTTACGGAATATCCGGCACAGATAGCTAAGTGCGCCATCTTTACCTGACCGTCATAAATAATTGCCATCTTTGCCACTTTATCATGATTCCCCGGATATTTCTGCTCAATTTCAATACAAAATCTTCTGTTGATTTCTTCCACAATCTGATAACATCTCGGAAGCAGTCTTGAGAACAGTTCAATCGGCCATTTTTCAAGAGCCTCAGCCATAATGGTATGGTTGGTGTAAGCCACACACTTGGTTGTAATCTCCCAAGCCTCATCCCACTCTAAAAGATATTCATCCATCAGCAGTCTCATCAGTTCCGCAACCGTCAGTGTCGGATGGGTGTCATTCATCTGGAATACGACTTTCTCGTGCAGCTTTTTAATATCATCATGATTTTTCAAATATTTCTTAATGGCAGTCTGAAGTGACGCTGACACAAAGAAATACTGCTGTTTTAGGCGCAATTCTTTACCTGCATAATGATTGTCGTTCGGATAGAGAACCTCAGTAATGGTTTTTGCCAGATTTTCCTGCTCTACCGCCGCCATATATGCACCTTTGTCAAATTCTTCCAGATTAAAGTGCACAACCGGTTCTGCATCCCAGATTCTCAGTGTATTTACCACATTATTCCCATAACCTACAATCGGCATGTCATACGGAACTGCCATCACCGCCTGATAGCCTTCCTGCTCAAAGTAGTTACGTCCGTCTCTGTGCTCAATCTTTACGGTACCGCCAAAACGGACTTCACAGGCATATTCCTCACGCTTAATTTCCAGCGGATTAATATGTCTCAACCAGTCTTCCGGAATCTCCTTCTGAAAACCGTTTTCAATCTTCTGCTGGAACATACCATATTTATAACGGATACCACAGCCATATGCCGGATAATTCAATGTAGCCAGACTGTCAAGGAAACATGCCGCCAGACGTCCCAATCCGCCGTTACCAAGCGCTGCATCCGGTTCCTGATCTTCGATTACATTCAAATCCATTCCCAGTTCTTCAATGGCTTCTTTAATTTCATCACGGGCAGATAAATTAATAATCATATTACCTAATGCCCTGCCCATCAGAAATTCCATGGAAAGATAATAAACACATCTTCCATCCGCTTTATCATACGCTTTTTGTGTGGCAATCCACTGGTCAATCACAATGTCCTTTACCGCATAAGCCACGCAGACAAATTTATGTCTGTCACTAACTTCCTCCAACGTTTTACGATAGAGCATCTTTGCCTGATCTTTCACACGCTTTTTAAATTCTGTTTTAAAAACTTCCTTTTGATTGATTGTCATTTTCCTGTTTCTTCTCCCTTTTCTGTTGAAATGAACGGAGGGATGCAACTCCTCCTTTTTCTGACTTCCTTCCAAGCAAACAAATCTGTTATGAGTTTTTTTGAACACTAAATGTCACCTTCTCGCCATTAATATTCCATTCCTTCTCATACCCGTTTATTTTATCAAATCCAATTTTGTCTGCCAACACCTCAGACTGAATTTCGTCAAGATTACTCTCAATAATCTGTTTAATCTTTTCGTTATTAGCAACATTGACGATAATTTTATCCATTACCTCAAAGTCAGCCTCTTTTCTCATAGTCTGAATCTTGCTGATAATCTCACGGACAAAGCCTTCCTCAATCAGTTCCTCGCTTAAATTTGTGTCAAGAACAACCGTGATTTCTCCTTCGCTTTCCGAGACATAACCTTCTACCTGTGCCATGTCAATCAATAAGTCTTCTTTCTCAAGAACCACTTTCTCACTGTCAAAATCAAAGGTAAGAGGATTGCCTGCGTTCAGAGTATCCATTGCGGCATTTCCATCAAGACCTGCCAATGCCTCTTTAATCTTTCCTAAGAATTTACCATATTTCGGTCCCACCGTCCGAAGCTGCGGTTTAAAGGAGTAAGAGGTAAAGTCTCTTACGTCATCTGTAAAGTCTACTTCTTTTATATTCAACTCATCAGCGATTATTTCCTTATAAAATTCAGAAAGTTGGAAATCAGCCTTTACAAACATTTTGCCGATTGGCTGTCTGTTCTTAATATTTGACTTGTTTCTGCAGGCACGGCCAAGCACAACCACCTTCAGAACTCTTTCCATATTATCTTCTAATTCTTTGTCAATATGCGCCTCGTTGACAGCCGGGAAATCACATAAATGGATGGACTCTATGGCATTCTCATCCACACTGCGGACCAGATTCTGATAAATGTCCTCCGTCATAAACGGAATCATCGGTGCTGCCGCCTTTGCGACCGTAACCAGTGCCGTATACAACGTCATATAGGCATTGATTTTATCCTGTGGCATGCCTTTCGCCCAGAAACGCTCCCTGGAACGTCTGACATACCAGTTGGACATCTCATCCACAAACTCATCCAGAGCTCTTGCTGCTTCCGGAATACGATAATTTCCAAGATTTTCATCCACTGCTTTTACCATGGAATTCATCTTAGATAACAGCCACTGATCCATTACTGTTAATTTATTATATTCAAGTTGATACTTTGTCGGGTCAAATTGGTCAATTTCCGCATATAAAACATAAAACGCATAGGTATTCCAAAGCGTTCCCATAAACTTACGCTGTCCTTCTTCCACAGCCTTTCCGTGGAATCTGTTTGGCAGCCATGGCGCCGAATTGATATAGAAATACCAGCGGATGGCGTCTGCGCCATATTTCTCCAACGCCTCAAACGGGTCTACTGCATTTCCCTTTGACTTGCTCATCTTCTGACCGTTTTCATCCTGCACATGTCCTAAAACAATTACATTTTTATATGGAGCTTTGTTAAATAACAATGTAGATTCAGCCAGCAATGTATAGAACCATCCTCTGGTCTGGTCTACCGCCTCCGAAATAAAGTCCGCCGGAAACTGCTGTTCAAATAAGTCCTTGTTTTCAAACGGATAATGATGCTGTGCAAACGGCATGGCACCGCTGTCAAACCAGCAGTCGATCACCTCCGGCACTCTCTTCATGGTACCGCCACATTCCGGACAAGGCATGGTAATCTCATCAATATACGGTCTGTGAAGCTCCACGGTCTTCGCCTTTTCGTCACCGGACTTTTCAAACAGTTCCTGACGGCTTCCGACAGACTGCATGCATCCACAGTCACACTGCCAGATATTCAGCGGCGTACCCCAGTAACGGTTACGGCTTACGCCCCAGTCCTGAACATTTTCCAGCCAGTTTCCAAAACGTCCCTTACCGATACTTTCCGGTACCCAGTTAATCGTATTATTGTTTCGAATCAAATCATCTTTTACAGCCGTCATCTTGATAAACCATGACTCACGGGCATAGTAAATCAGCGGTGTATCACATCTCCAGCAGTGTGGGTAACTGTGCTCAAATTTTGGCGCATCAAACAGCAATCCTCTGCCATCCAAATCCTTTAACACTTCCGGGTCTGCTTTCTTCACAAACAACCCTGCAAAAGGTGTTTCCTCTGACATTTCTCCTTTTTCCGTAACTAACTGTACAAAAGGCAGGTCATATTTTCTGCCTACATTGGCATCATCCTCACCAAATGCCGGCGCCGTATGAACCACACCGGTACCGTCCGTCAATGTGACATAGGAATCACAGGTTACATAAAATCCTTTCTTGTTCTGCTTTTTCGCCTTTTCGTAAGCACATTCATATAACGGTTCATACTCTTTATATTCCAGATCTTTTCCCTGATATGTCTCTAAAATCTCGTAAGCCTTCACGCCTTCATCTTCATTTCCAAGACTTCCAAGTACCGTATCCAAAAGTGCCACTGCCATATAATATATTTTACCGTCAGCAGCTTTTACCTTTGCATAATCCTCTACCGGGTTGACACAAAGTGCCACGTTGGACGGTAATGTCCAAGGCGTCGTGGTCCATGCCAAAATGTATGCGTCTTCATCCTTTACTTTAAATCTCACAATCGCCGAACGCTCTTTTACATCTTTATATCCCTGGGCTACTTCCTGAGAAGAAAGCGGGGTTCCGCAACGCGGACAATAAGGTACAATCTTAAATCCTTTATATAATAATCCTTTATCCCAGATAGTTTTTAACGCCCACCATTCTGACTCAATATAATTATCATCATAGGTAACGTAAGGGTGATCCATGTCCGCCCAAAATCCTACCGTGCCGGAAAAATCTTCCCACATACCTTTATATTTCCAGACACTTTCTTTACATTTATCAATAAACGGTTCCAGACCGTATTCTTCAATCTGATCCTTACCGTCCAGACCTAACATTTTTTCCACTTCTAATTCCACCGGAAGTCCATGGGTATCCCATCCTGCTTTTCTTGGAACCATGCAGCCTTTCATTGTCTGATAACGCGGAATCATATCTTTAATAACACGCGTCAGAACGTGTCCGATATGTGGCTTTCCATTGGCTGTCGGAGGTCCGTCATAAAATGTATAGGTCTCTCCTTCCTTGCGGTTATCCATACTCTTCTCAAAAATATCATTGTCTTTCCAAAATTTTTCTGTCGCTTTTTCACGTTCTACAAAATTTAAGTTTGTTGATACTTTCTTGTACATGCTGTACTCCTTTCTTTTTTAATTATGAAATCATCATGCTGTCCTCAGTCTGTTTCGCCCTATGCATACACTTATTCGCCATGCGTACTCACAGACCTTCGGTCTGCTTCGCCTGGGGCTTCGCCCTATATTCATAAAAATATATTACGAAAAGTAAACGAGCTTACTTTCGTATATATTTTTATGAATGCATGGCTCATTGCCATCACGTAAAAAGGCTTTCGTCCTGTCAAGGACGAAAGCCTGAAAATACTTACGTTATACCACCTTTAACAGCATACTCGGGTTTCCCCTTTATATGTGCTCTCTGTAACGGGAGAAACCGTCAGCGCCTACCAGCTTGTATCATGCCATAAACTACAAGTCCGCTATCGGGCTGCAACTCCAGAGTGATATTCATCTGTCGGCTACTGGTACCTGCTTCCACCTGCTCAGGCTCTCTGAAACTTTCACTGACAGACTACTGTCTCTATCATCGTCTTTTCATTTGAAATTTATCAATGTTTATTTTAGTAAAATAATTTTGTAATGTCAACCACTCACTTTGTTTATTTTAATGTTTTTTGATGGTTTCGACTTCATTTTATTCAAACAATTCTACCTCTGCTTCATTTATTATTTTCAACGATTTCCATAACCAGATTTTTATCATATCCCAGTTCGATAATTTCCTCAGGCGAAAATCTTTGAAGCATGTTTTTTATAGCTTGTTTCTCCGCCTCTGTTTTGCCTTCCGCCTTACCTTTTTTCTCTGCATCATGTAGAAATACATTCATATACATATACTCTTTTCTCCACTTCTGATTCTTCTTTACCTTCTCTACTTCTTTCTTCAGTATAGCAGAAAAACCAGTGTCCGTAAACTGACCCCGGATACTTTCTTTTTTGCCATGAAAAGATTTTTATGCTGCGTAGTGAAGTGAAACTTTATGATAAATGAAAACAAGTTACATATATTTTCTCATCAAACCACAAAATCCATATGTAATTTCCCGGCGCGCCTGCCTGACCGGGTTGCGCTCCACAAAAAAGCGCCTTTGATACTTCAACTCCCTTACCCATCTCTCAATCTAGAGGGGGAACGATAATATTTATTTCTTTCATCCTATCTGCTTTTCACGCACGCGTATATCTGCAAATTTTTCACTCTTGATGCCAATGAGATGTCACTTGAGGCAAAGATACTTATGGGATAATAAGCATCTATATCGTCATTGCACCATTTGCAAGATCTTTCGCTACAAACGGGATAAAGTAAAATGGTATGGTTAGCAGTTTTTGTTCCGCACTATAGCCATAGTTGTTTTTAGATACTTTAATGGCGAACTCAAATTTGTTATGATTTGAGAACTTTTTAAGCGAATTGAGTGTTCCCCTGCTTTTTTTGACATCAATCGGATAAAGTTTATTGTCGGACTCGATGATGAATTCGAGCTCGGCAGATGCCTTTCCACGCCAATAAAACAGTTTCAGGTCTTTGGCGACAAATTCATTTGCCACAAAGTTTTCAAAAAAAATTCCCGAAAGAGTGTTTTCTCTTTTACTTGAAATAAACGAAGCAGCATTGATTCCACTTTGGTGCGAGAACATACCGATATCACCAAGAAACAGACGAAAATTACTTTCATTATCCGGCATAAGCGGCATAGTTATATGCTCTTTCAGTTGGAATGACTGATTAACAACATGAGCCATCGTCAGCCATTGAATCGAGGTATGATGTGGTATAAAAAAAGTTGACACCCCATTCTCAAGGATTGGGTATATAATTAAGAGAATAAGGAGTGAACAAAAATGGCAGAA
>CAJFUA010000047.1 GCA_904420085.1 uncultured Eubacterium sp.
ACATACTTTTTTTCATTTTCTCTTTAAACTAATCGTTCTGAGCATATTTTTTTGCTTTTTCTAGATTTTAGTTTTTCATTTAAGCACGAGATGTGAACAAATGTTCTTTGTGGTAAATATTCATTTTATTGCATAGGAGGATTTATGATGAATACAGTGAGAAGAAATACGAAAATGAGAAGAAATACAAAAAAAAGAAGAGAGGCACAATTAAGGAAGAGAATATTTTTTGTCTGTATGGCATTTACGGTTATGATTGTATCCGTACTTATGATTTCCGGTTTAAAAAATGTCAGTGCAACGAATAACAGCGAAAACCCTGTATATAAATATTACACCAGTTACGAAGTTCAGCCAGGAGATACCCTTACATCCATTGCACAGAAATATACGGTAAACAGTAATGTTTCTATTCAGGAATACATACGTGAGGTAAAAAAGAACAACCAGTTGGTTTCAGATAAAATTACTAGTGGAAAATATCTTGTGATTTCTTATTATTCCGATGAGTATAAATAAAGTTTTGTCTTTATTATACATATGAGTACCGTGCCATACAAAGGTACCCCGTTATTTGTATGGCACAGCACAAATATAAAAAGCAATACGTTTTCATCCCCTTTTCGCATTCTTTGCTTTTTATATTTTTTATTCTTTCTTTGCCGCAAATGAACTTATACGCACTTCATTTGCGGCATTTTTTAATCGTTCTTTTATTAATCTTTTCTAAGTTTTACGGCGTTTCTGGCTTTTTTGCGGCGTTCATCTTCGATGGCAGCATAGTGTTTTTTTGTGGTATTTACATCTTTATGGCCTAAAACATCTGCCACCAGATAAATATCTCCTGTTTCCCGATAAAGAGAAGTACCGTAAGTGCTCCTTAATTTGTGCGGTGTAATCTTTTTTAAATTGGTCACAAGAGAAGCATATTTTTTTACAAGATTTTCCACGGCACGCACACCGATTCTTCGCTTTTGCAGGGAAAGAAACAGAGCATTTTCATCTCCGCCTACCGGAACGATAAGTTTTCTTTCTTCAATATAATTGAGCAAGGCTTCCTCAACTTCTTCCCCAAAATACACAACGGTCTCATTTCCGCCTTTCCGTCTGATTTTGATTCCGGAATTTTTAAAATCAATATCATTGATATCAATCCCTACACATTCAGATACACGGATGCCAGTACCAAGAAGAAGAGTTAAAATTGCCATATCCCGGACCTTGGTTTTGGCATGAAAATTTTGCTGTGATTTTGTCAATTTATCTCCGGTTTCCACCTCATCCAGCAGAATACTTACTTCATCCGTATCCAGGCGGACAATCTCTTTCTGATGGATTTTGGGCATATCTACAATAGAAGCAGGGTTTGTTTGAATGGTTTCTTTTTTATAAAAATATCGATACAAGGTACGCAGACATGCCAGTTTTCTCATAATTCCCCGTTCCTTATTCGTATGTTCTACACCATCTTCCGTAACATAATATTTTAAATAGTCTAAATATTCCTCAATATCGGTGGCTGTAATCCGGTCTAAAATACTGACAGGAAGGTCACGTAGATCTTTATTTTTCACTTCCGGATTTTCTGCTTTTAAATAATTAAAAAATACGACAAGATCATATGCGTAAGCAATCCGGGTTCGGGAAGAAGTGGTGGACTCAATACCTCTGAAAAATTCTCCACAGAATCGGGGAAGCTGCTTTTGAAGTTCCCTTAACTTTAATTCATTTTTAATAATAACCTGTTCGTGATAATTTCTGTTGGACGCAGCCATTGTTTTACCTCCTTATGAAAGATAGACTGTATGAAGAATAGACTGTTAAAGATACTTTTGCAATATAATAATTCCGGTTCAATCAGAAACTTCCATTTAATAATGCTCTGAAAAAACGCTCTTTGCAGCCGGGATTTTCTTCATTTAACTGCCGGACCAGTTTTTTTACATATTCCCGTTTGGTGTGGCCATCCACCGGGCAGGGATTCTTTGCGATAGGAAGTTCATATTTGTTTGAAAAACCGATAACATCCATTTCCGGGGCGTACATTAAAGGCCGTATAACTGTTAAATCCATGCGGTCTAAATAGGTAACGGGAGAGAAGCAGTGGAAGCGCCCCTCATATATCAGCGATAAAAACATGGTTTCTATCATATCATCTTTGTGATGGGCATAGGCGATTTTATTACATCCCAACTCTTTTGCCTTCTCATTTAAAGAACCTTTTCGCATCTTGGCACAGAGAGAGCAGGGACTTGTCTCTTTTCTTGACTCGAACACAATGTCGGCAATGTCCGTCTTAATGATATGATATTCTACATGAAGAGCAGAACAGAACTCTTTTATTTTTTCAAAATCCTGAATACCAAAACCTAAATCAACGGTAATGGCAACAATATCAAATGCTGCGGGATAAAATCTTTTTAAACCGTTTAATGCATATAAAAGGGTAAGGCTGTCCTTGCCGCCGGAGATTCCAACGGCAATTTTGTCTCCGCCCTGTATCATCTGATAATCCTCCACAGCTTTGCGGACATAACTGAATAATTTTTGCGCTTTCATATTTTGCCTCCTGATGATGTATCTAATGTATCTTTCTATCATTTTGATTACATTTCTGAACTTTTGGAAAAGAGAAGAATAACAAAAAAATAGTTGTGTATCTGATATGATGATAACACAACTATTCGCAAAAGACAAGTTTAACGAAGAAGTATATGCAAAAATAGCACTATTTAAGCACATTTTCTATTAAATTCTTAAAATATTCAGGAGTTTTTGCTTCAAACTCCATATATTCTCCTGTAGACGGATGAATAAATCCGATAGTTTTGGCATGGAGACATTGCCCCTGCAGTTTGTATGGACATTTATTGTGATTGTAAATCTCATCTCCTAATAAAGGATGATGAATACTTGCCATATGTACTCTGATTTGATGGGTCCGTCCGGTCTCTAATTGAAACTGGCATAAACTGTAATTGGTAAACTGCTGTAACACCTGATAATGTGTGATGGCCCGTTTCCCGTTTTTTTCGTTAATGCACATTTCCTTCCGTTTTACCGGATGTCTGCCTATCGGTGCGTCAATGACACCTTCCAAATCATGAAATGTTCCCTGCACGATTCCGATATATTTTCGTGTAATGGAATGTTCTTTTAATTGTCCGGCAATACAGTTATGGCTGTTATTGTTTTTACAGACAATTAATGCGCCGGTAGTATCTTTATCAATTCTGTGAACGATACCGGGGCGCAATATACCATTGATATTGGATAAATTCTCTTTACAATGATACATAATGCCATTGACTAAAGTTCCGGAATAATGTCCCGGCGCCGGATGAACGACCATGTCTTTCGGTTTATTTATAATTAAAACATCCTTATCTTCATAAATAATATCTAAAGGGATATTTTCCGGTTCAATATCGGCATAAACCGGTTCAGGGATATCTATAAGAATCCGGTCTTCTGCCTGCACTTTATATCCTGCCTTGGAAATGTTGTCATTTACCAGAATATTTCCGTCTTTTATTAACTTTTGAATATAGGTTCTGGAATGATCTTTCAACAGTTCATTTAAATATTTATCCAGCCGGACATCCTGTAAGTTGTCATCCACAATAAACATATCACTCATAAATTTTCTCCCGGACCATGAATTTCAAATTTACGGTCTGTTTAACAGCCTGATTTACAGTCTATAATTTCCCTCTGATAGAGATTATCTTATTAAAGTCCTCCTCTTTTATTCGGAACAGACAGATAAATATAATGCCAATACAGGAAACCGTAACATAACAGTCCGCCACATTAAATATAGGGAAATGAATCAGTTCAAAATAGATAAAATCAATTACAAACCCATGAAAAACACGGTCTATCAGATTTCCTACGGCACCTGACAATAACAAAATCAGAAATATATTTAAGATTTTATAGACGGAAGTTTTCGTTAAAAAATATAAACGGGTAACATTTCTGATAAAAAGGCAGATAAAAATAACTGCTATCAGGGTAAAGATTATAAACAGAAAACGTCTGCCGGAGAACATTCCCCAGGCAGCCCCTGTATTTCCACCGTCTAAATAATGAAAACAGAATACATCTTTTATAATGACAAAGTCATTTTTCCCTTTTAAGCAGACAGTTGCCAAAAATTTGCTTATCTGATCAATCGCAATCAAAAAAGCCGTAAATAAGCCGATTTTTACTATATATGAACATTTTTTATTCATGATTAATTACCTTTTCCACACTTTTTAACAAATCGGCTTTGGAAACGTCTCTGCTTATCAAAGCGTTGCCGATTTTATCTGTTAGAATGAATTTAATAATTCCACCATCCATTTTTTTATCATTCAAAGTAGCACTTACAACCTGCTCAGACGGAATATTTTTTACAGTCAGAGGGAGTTTAAACGTTTCAAGAACATTTAATATATCCCTATATGTATTTTCATCAATCAATCCTTTTTCCATCGATAAGTAGGATGCGGCGTTAATTCCCACAGAAACACATTCCCCATGAAGGAGGGAAAAATCAGTAACCTTTTCAACGGCATGTCCGATTGTATGACCAAAATTAAGCAGCGCTCTCTCATTCAGTTCTTTCGGGTCGTTTTCCACAACGTTCCGTTTGATATTACAGCTTACAAACAATAACTGTTTTAAAGTATGAAAATCCTTGTTGAATATACCGGATACATTTTCTTTCAGCCAGTAAAAATATTCGGAATCTCTGATAATCCCGTGCTTTATCACTTCTCCCATTCCCTGAAGATACTCTCTTTCCGGTAAAGAATTTAATGTGGAAAGATTCATATACACAAGTTTTGGCATATAAAATGCACCCACCATATTTTTGTAAGCTTTAAAATCCACGCCGGTTTTACCGCCAATACTGGAATCCACCTGAGCCAGCAATGTGGTAGGAATCTGCACAAAATCAATGCCTCTCAAATAAGTAGCCGCGGCAAATCCGGTAATATCTCCGGTAACACCGCCTCCCAGCGCCAAAAGCATGTCCTTTCTGTCAAAATGATTTACAATCAGCGTCTCATAAATATTATTGACGGTACTGACGTTTTTATATTGTTCTCCTGCGGGAAATTCATGGATAATTACCTTTTTACAACATGGTTCAAGAATACGTTTAAATTCCTCTGCATAAAGAGGCGCTACATTTGACTCTGTAACAATACAAAGTTTTCTGTTTTTTATATTATTTTTTTCAAGTTCCGCTGTAATATTTTCAAACGAATCAGAATAAACAATATCATAACAGGGCTGATTCTCATAATGAACGGTAATTCTGTCCGATAAATTTTCTAATGCTTTTATCATAAT
The DNA here is from genome assembly GCA_904420085.1 of uncultured Eubacterium sp. Taxonomy (GTDB): domain Bacteria; phylum Bacillota; class Clostridia; order Lachnospirales; family Lachnospiraceae; genus Eubacterium_G. The sequence continues at coordinate 5,350 of CAJFUA010000047.1, forward strand.
TGCCTCCTATCCGGTTTTTATCTGTCTTACAGCAGATAAATTTATTGGTACAAACTTAGTTTAATCAGATTTCTCCCCTTTTTGGTCTCCTTCAGTACGCCTTGAAAAACAAATCGGCCTTTTCCCCTTACGGAAACAATGTCTCCTTCTTTCACAGCTGCCCCGTTGGAGGTAGTCACTTTTCCGTTAATAAATACTTTTCTCTCTTCAATACAGGAAATAATGCTGCTCCGCGTAGTCTTAAATGCCGTGGCAATTAAACTGTCCAGCCGGATGTTTGAAATAGTACCGGTAATCTCCTTTAAATTGGGAATCACATTTACGGATCTGCATTCTGTTTTATGGATGGTTACCTGTGTATGTCTGATTTTAAACAGATTTTCCATAATATAAGCAGATATATCTTCTTTGCAGTATACATAAGCCTGCTGTTCTTTCACAAAGATATCACCGATTTTATTTCTGTTGATTCCTAAATTTAAAACAGCACCTAAAAAATCCCTGTGACTTAGTTGCTCTGCAAACTTGGAATTGATTGGTGCAATGGAAAGTACGACAATAGGAGGTTCTTCCTCATAATATATTTCCTTAGGTGAAAAAACTGCAATTTTTCTCTCTGCATAAGGATTACCTCCTGTGGTCTTTAATGTGACAGGAGGTAATGTTTCTTTTATCTGATTTAAAATACTTAATTCATAGAGATTTAGAAAATCAGAATATGTATAAATGTTTCTTTCATATGCAGTATTTGCAAGGTCACCAAAACGATTTACTAAAAATAATTCTTCTTTATTCATGGTATTAATAAGTTCTTCTGGAAGTATACATATTCGAAGAATAATTGGATGCGTATTCAGAACCGGCATCGCTGACCGCATCCTGAAAATCACCCGTAATATCCACGGAATGAGGGGTAACCAGATAAATATAACCGCTAATTTTTTGAAGATTTCCTGAAATGGCATAACATCCGCCAATTACGGAATCCACAATACGCTGAGCCAAATCTATTTTAATTCCCTCCAGATTTAAAACTACGGATTTCCCTTCTAATAAAGTATCTATAATATCTTTTGTATTTTCATAATGGGTAGGTTTTATGACGCAGACTTCCATATCACTGCTGGAGGAGCCACGCATCTGAACAACCTTACTGTTTCTTGTGCTTCTGCTTCGGAACTGAGATGTGGTTTTCGTTCTGGGTGCAGCCGCTTCTGCTTCTTCTTTTTTCGGCTCTCTTTCTACGGTCCGTTTTTTAGGAGCCGGTTCCATATCTATATCTTCCTCTAAATCGTCATCAAAGTCATCATAATAATCATCGTATTCATCGTTGTAATCCATTGTGAAAACATTTTTAATTTTATCTCCAAATTTTGACATGACATTCTCCTATTAAATATTATAGTTTCTCTCTCCGAATATGCCTGTCCCAACTCTTATCATTGTGGCACCTTCCTCAATGGCGACCTGATAATCTCCGGTCATTCCCATTGAAAGCACATTCATATTAACATTATCAATGTTTTTCTCTCTTATGTCAACCGATAATTTTTTCATTTTCGAAAAATATTCTCGGTTCGTCTCAGGATTATCCGTATATGGGGCGATTGTCATCAGCCCTTGTATCCGTAGGTGAGGTAATATAGACATTGCTTTTATCAGTTCTAATGTATCACCGGCTGATATGCCGAATTTGCTCTCTTCTTCTGCCATATTTACTTCAATCAGAACATTTGCAATCATATCTTTTTTTGCGAATTCTGTCTCTATCTGATTTGCCAGCCGCAGAGAATCCACGGAATGAATCAGCGAAACTTTTCCAACCAGGTATTTCACTTTGTTTCTCTGTAAATGTCCAATCATATGCCAACGGATGTCTTTGGGCAGAATATCATATTTTTCAGATAATTCCTGTACTTTGTTTTCTCCGTAATCCAATATACCGGAGGGCAGAGCCTCCTCAATATCTGTATATGGTTTGGTTTTGCTGACTGCAATCAGTGTAATTTCCTCCGGATTTCTTCCCGATTTCTTACATGCTGCTTCAATATTTTGTCTGACTTTTTCAATATTTTCTAATATCATATATAGGTCTCCTTTATATAAAATCATCAAATTATTGGAAAATAATCTGGTTTTCGGATACCTTGCTGGCATCTAAAACAATTCGATCATAGATCTTTAATCCACTGCTTTCTTTTTCAATAATATAATACTCATCAATGGTATCTAAAATTTGTATAATTTCAAATACGGTATACCCGTTATTGATATTGTATACACCCATAAATTTCTGCGTCTTTTCAATCACATAGTTAGCATGGGAATCAGACTTGGTAATCACGTCGCCTTCATTGAAATAAGATTTGGAAACATAATAATTATTTTCATCTGAATAAGCAATCGGTGGATAGTATATTTCCGAATCGTTTTCGTTCCTATCAGAATTTTGAATATTAAAACCGATACTTACATCATCTTTTCCTTTTTTACTGTATTCCTTAGGAATTACATAGAGTTCGTTTGTAACCACCGAAGATTTCGGGATTTTTAATCCGTTTTTCGGCGTTTCCACAATTTCAATATCCAAAAACCGATCCGTTGCATACCTTACCACATATTTTGCCAAAGTGACGACACCGTATTGATTTTCGTCAGCACCCTTTACAATTTTCAGATTGGCTGTGGTTGTGAGGTTATCTTTTAAAAATTTTATGGTAATATTAGAAGTTTTTTTATATTTTTTTACATCACTTTTATTAAACTTCAGTACGATACTCCACTCATCATCATTGATGGCTTTATAGATGGGAGAACCTTTTTCGATTTTATCCCCGGAAGAAAAATGTGCTGACGTATAGCCGGATTTATCGAAATCAGACATCTTTATTTTTCTGGGTTTTAAGGTCTCAAAATCATCTACACGATAGAGGACAATGCCGGATACTTCCGATTTATTAATTACAAAATTTTCCCCTTTATCTTTTGCCAGTTTCTGAAGAGAATTCATATTCATTAAATCCACAACCGTACCTTTCACGGTACTTTTAAAATCATATAAATCACGAAAGTTCATCGGATCAAAATTATTATTAAAATCTTTAAGTAAAGTATTGATTGTATCTAAATTATCTTCCGTTAGTTTGGAACTTTCTTTTCCTGATTCTAATAACAGTTGATTTAACTGCCCCGAAGAATCAATGCTGTATAACGTTGTGTTTTTAGAAATACGGGAACCTTCCCGGATAAAATAATCTACATACCCTGATTCATCTGCATATTTAATAATCTCATCCCGCAGGGCAATACCCTCATAGGAATTGTTTAAATTTTCCGCATTAGTACCTGCTGTCACTTCGTAATATTTAGTACGCTCTGTGGTAAAATAAATAACGATATTGATAAACAGATAAATTAAAATCAGTCCAAATATGACGATACCGGCATTTAGATTAAAAAAATTTTTATATCTGAATCTTTTTTTCCTGCTATTACTCATCTTTTTGGCTCCTTAAACCAACTATAATTATCTAATAATTTTAAGGTTTAGTCAATATCGTTAATATTATTTTGTAACTACATCTTTTCAATGCCCGTAGATTTTTCCAAATTTTTTTATAATTTTTTAAATAAATCACAGAATTTATGAATTATTTTGAAAAATCCGGCAACTATATTATTAAACCATGAAGGAGGTATTATATAATGAATTCTAAAGGATTTGATTATTTTGTGCTGATTTTAGTGATTATCGGTGCAATAAATTGGGGATTAATAGGCTTTTTCAAATTTGACCTTGTGGCATTTCTGTTCGGAGATATGACATGGATTTCGAGAATTGTCTATGCAATTGTTGGTTTGTGCGGATTGTATTCTATTAGTCTCTTTGGAAGAATTAATTCATTGGGCGAAAAATAAAAGTACATGAAAGGAAGCATTTGTACACTGCTACAAATGCTTCCTTTATATACTTTTAACAAGATACAATCACTTTTTCTTTTAATGATGGTTCCAAAACGCTTTCATCTACAGAAATGCTGCAAATAAAATTCACATCACTGCTAAGTTTTTCGAGAGCCAGAACAGCCTCTTCAATCTTATCATTAGTTAGATTTGCCACTTGAATCAGGCTGTCAATAAAAACAAATTCAATATCATGATTTCCTGATAAAAGTCCGGAAACAAATCCGATAAATCCTTCATATGTACTTACAGGGTATTCTGAAACATTAATCAGACGCACCTGATTGTTTAATTCGTACATAAGCTGATGACTTTTGTCCAAGTACACAACCACACCTTTGGCTGATGCCACGGAATCGGCTGCACGCTGTAACATTTCTTTGGTTTTTCCTTTTCCTTTTTCCCCACAGATAATTTGAACCATGTAGTATACCTCCCTTAATTTTTATATATTTCTCTCCACTCTAAATCGCCCCGATCCAGAGATTTAATTAAAAGTTCTGCTGTAGCTACATTGGTAGCTAAAGGAATATTATGCATATCACACAATCTAATTGCCCTGTGGATATCAGGTTCATGTGATTTTGGATTTTCCGGATCCCGGATAAAGATTAATAAATCTAAATCATTCTGTTCTATCTGGGTACACATCTGCTGTTCCCCGCCAAGATGTCCGGCAAGATATTTATAAACATTTAAATTCGCCGCTTCTTCTATTAATCTCCCTGTTGTTCCGGTTGCATATAGAGAATGCTTGCATAAAATTCCCCGGTAAGCAACACAGAAATTTTGCATTAATTTCTTCTTTGAGTCATGTGCAATCAATCCAATGTTCATAAATATCCTCCTTTATTACCTGTACAATGCTTCTCTGTCAAAGATGAAGCGCCAATCTAATTATAGTATATTAACCGAATCCCTCTATTATCATTAAACCATGGCTTTATTTCTTTGTAAACCGATATTTAAAACAATTCCAACACCACAGTACATACTGACCAGAGAAGTCAGTCCGTAACTAACAAATGGAAGTGTAATACCGGTGTTTGGCAGAAGCATTGTGGCAACAGAAATATTTACAAAAGACTGTATGCCGATTAAAACACCCAAACCAAAACAGAATAGTTTTCCACTCAGTGTGGGTGCTCTGGAACCTGTAATAAAACATTCCAAGACAATCATAAACAGTAATATAATAACTGCCGCACCACCAATAAAGCCTAGTTCTTCTCCGACGATTGTAAAAATAAAATCCGTGTGGGATTCTGAAATAAGATTTCCGTTTTTTACGGAAGTGACATCGTTATTGTCCAGTCCCTTTCCGGTCAGTCCTCCGGATCCGATAGCCAAAAGGGAATTTTCCTGCTGATACCGCAAATCCTTGGCCTGTTCGTTATCTTTTTGAAAAAATCCTACAATCCGGCTATACTGATATCCTTTTAAAATCACATTTCCCGGCTGTGTTACGTAGTAGCCTAAGATGCAGATAAACGGCAATGAAACAATCAGTACTCCGGTAATAATCTTATAGTGAATCCCTGATAAAAACATTATAGCACAAAACATGAGAAAAATAACTATTGTTGTAGATAAATCAGGTTCAATAAAAATAAGTCCTAAAGCAATTCCTACAAAAAGCGTTACCCCTGCTATTGTTTTAAAGGTATTCAAAGTTTCAATCCGCTTATAAAGAAATGCTGCAATAAAAATAATCAGGAAGATTTTTCCGATTTCCGAAGGCTGAAACTGGGTAAAACCTAAATCAATCCAACGCTTTGCACCTTTGTTTACGGAACCTAAAATCATGACAAGGGTCAGTAGCACAATGGTTGCAAAGTATATAACCCAGTAAAATTTAAACAGGAATTTGTAACTAAGTAATGAGAAAAAGGTAAGTACAATAATTCCTAAAATCAATCCGAAAATCTGTTTCAACTGATAATTTTCTCCTTCTGCCGCACTGCCTATGCAGAATATGCCTATGAACGTTACTGCAAGTACATATAATATCAGTCGAAAGTTCAAATTGGACAATTTATATCTTTTTATCACATTTCGTATTTTTTTAATCATTAAACTTTAACCTCTTTGATTGGTATGTTCGCCATTAAACATGGACCTTTTTCCTGATGGATCTCCACAATACAGTTGTCAATATCAATTTCAATGTATTTCGAGATAACTTTTACGATATCCCGTTTAATTGCTTCGGTCGTATATGGATTACATCCGATTCTGTCTGTTACTAATAAAATTTCAAGACGTTCTCTGGCAATTTTGCTGGAACGCTTTTTTCTGAATAATTTTCTAAAAATCATTTTGATGCCCCCTTACTGAAAATATTTTTAAAAAACAGAAAGGAAAATCTGCCTTCTCCCTTATCTTCAGTATTGTATGTACCATTTAATTTATCGGCAATCTGAATCATGGCTTTTCCGGATGACGTATTTGTGTCTACCACTGCTTCTCCTTTATTAGTGGCAATGACAATATTGATATCATCGTTGATACAACCAATGATTTCCGTACCTAAAATTTCATGGACATCTTCTTCCGACATCATCTCTCCCTTGCGAATTAGTTCCGGTCTCAATTTGTTCACCAGCAGATAAATAGGGTCAATACCGTCTTTTTCCAGTAATCCGATAATTCTGTCAGCGTCTCTGATGGCAGAAACTTCCGGCGTAGTAACAACAATCGCCTTTGTTGCTCCGGCAATTGCGTTCTTAAAACCCTGCTCAATGCCTGCCGGGCAGTCGATTAACACATAGTCGAATTCCTCTTTCAGACAATTTGTCAGTCCTATCATCTGTTCCGGACTGACTGCATTTTTGTCTTTCGACTGTGCACTTGGCAGCAAATACAGATTTGCGTGCCTCCTGTCTTTAATGACTGCCTGTTTCAATCTGCAATTTCCTTCCAAAACATCTACAAGATTATAGACAATTTGATTTTCCAGTCCCATCACCACATCAAGATTTCTGAGACCGATATCCGTGTCAATAGCAATGACACTTTTGCCCTTTTTTGCAAGAGCAATACTTAAATTTGCAGTGATGGTAGTCTTTCCTACACCACCTTTACCTGAAGTTATTACAATTACTTCTCCCATATTCCCTCCTAAAATAAATAGATATCATCATCTTTTGTACTTTATTCAGGAATGTTTCGGGCAAAAATATTTGCCCGTTTTTTAATCCTGTATTATACTGTCGGAACTGTTGCTCTTAACTGCTTTTTTAAGATCTTTATCTTTGAGTTCTCCGTAAAAATACTGGATACAATTCTTCGCCAGTTCTGCTGAATCATGAGAAGAATTTCCGAATGGGATAACAGCCGATACGCCTATTTCCGGATCATCATATGGGGCATAGGCAATAAACAGCGAATGGTCATTTCTGCGTTTATTTTCCTGTGCCGTACCGGATTTTCCCGCAATGGCAATCTTTGTATCTTTAAAGAAGTTACGGACTGTTCCCTGTGTGACAACTCCCCGCATACCTTGGTGAATTGCATTCCATGTGCTGTCGGAAGCTTCCACTGTATTTGATAATTTGGCTTTATTTTTATATACCAATTTACCTTTCCTTGATTTCACTTTGTCTATCAGTGTCAGACTGTAATTTTTCCCACCGTTGGCCAGTGTTGAAACATACCTTGCCAGCTGGGCAGGGGTGTAGGAATTGCTGCCCTGTCCGATGGCTGAATGGACTGCACTTTCCGTGGAATAATGCGGTTCGCGCTCCGTGATTTCCACACCGGAAAGCATATTTAAACCAAGCTCGGTGGCGTATTTTTCCATTTTTTCAAGCCCTACGGCACTGTCATATGCAGTACCGTTTGACTGACCTAATTTATAGCCCATTTCATAAAAGAAATAATTACATGACTGTGCAATAGCACCTACCACATTGATATATCCATGGGTTCCCTGCGGATAAATCCAGCATTTTGGGGATGGTTTTATTTCTTCGAACTGCCCTGTCGCATGAACCGTCGTACCCGGAGTGATAATTCCCTCCTCCAATGCAGTCATAGTTGTAATCATTTTAAATGTGGAACCGGGTGCCGTGGAACCCTGAGTTGCCCGGTTATACAGGGGATCTGACTGGTCATCCACTAATTTCGCCCAGTAATCAGGATCCACGGTTCCTGACAACATGTTGTTATCATAACTTGGATAAGTTACCATTGCCCGGACCGCTCCTGTATCGGGATCGGTAATTACCACAGAACCGGAACACGGATCCAGTGCCAGTTGTGCCGGTGTTATCTTTAACTCCCGAATCTGTTTTTTGATAAACTGAAAGGTCTGATAGGAATCATGTGTGGCTAACAGATGATAAGTACTTTCGTCTTTTTCTAAAATTTTCTGATCATAAAGCAACATGCATATTTCACTGCCGGATATGGTCGAATCCAATATACGGTATTTTACCACCAGTTTTCCAAAAGAAGAATTCTTTTTTAAATCTTTAATAATATGTTTTCTGATGACATCATAGGTTTCTCCTGTGGATAAATAGGCGTCTTGAATATCCAGATTATCCAAATCAATCCAGTTCATTTTGATGGCATATTTAATAAAATCGTTCAGACTTAAAGAGCCTTCCACATATTTCAGGTATGTTTCATCTTCCAGATTAATAGAAGATGAAAGTAATATTCCGTCATTTTTCAGCAATTCATAAATGTAATCACAATATTCCTGATATTCATCATTAAAATCGTTGTATTCTGTCCCTTTCCCTTTTAAATCAGAACTAATCTTATCTACCGCCTCATCGACTGCTTTTTTGTATTTGACATTTAAACTTTTTTCATTGGCAGTAGCATTTTTGCGGGATAAACTTTTTAAACTGACTACGTTATTGGTAACCAGTTGGGAATAAACTTTTTTTACGGAAATATAATGTAAGTCATCATCTGTCTGCGCATCTTCATCTACATCATAATTGACGATTTCTGATAAAAGAATTGCAGCGATTCTTTTTTCCAACATGGTATATACTGCTTTTTGCAGTTTTGAATCAATGGTAAGGTAAACATCATTCCCGGCAGCGGAATTTTTTTTGGAAATGGTACTTAATACCTTTCCTGTGTTGTCCACAAAAATTTTCTCTTCACCACGTTTTCCCTGCAGATATTCCTCCATGGAAGATTCAATTCCGGACTTACCCACAACATCGCTGGCAATATAGTTTTTCCCCTGTTCTTTGAATTCCTCTAATTCCGTATCGGAAATGGTTCCCGTATATCCGATAATTGGAGCGAAATACTGGCTCATGTTATACTTACGGACGGTCTGTTCCTCCACCGTAACACCGGTCAGATCGGCCTCATTTTCATAGATGGCTACAACGGTCTCATTGGATACTTCTTTCGCAATGGTCACGCCTAAATATTTCTGTGAAGAAATAGCGTAAACATTGTATCTGACAGCCAGCATCTTTAATAAAAGTTCATCACTGCATTCCTGTTTGATTTCAAATAAATCATTTTCCATATAATTGACAATTTCGCCGGCAGATGCATTGGAATAATCGTGACCGTTACGCTCTAAATTCTCTCCGAAAATATTGGTAAGAAAAAGTTTTTTTGCCGCATCTGAAGTATAATTGACCTCCCATTTCCCATCGTTGTTCAAAGAAATAGGAAAATCAACAGAAATTTTATCCCCGTGACTTTCAATAATATGAATCGCTTTGTATACAATTGCATTCAGCGTATCATTTTTCTCATCAGAACTTTCTATTTTATCTTCGATTTTGATGGTATAGGCCAATTCATCATAAGCCAGTACCTTACCGCTGGCATCTAAAATTTTTCCTCTGGTACCTGATGAGTAGACCGTCTTTTCCGCTTTTTGAATATAGGTACTCATATAGTAATTTTCATTGACAATCTGCAAATCAAAGAGCCTGTAAACAAGTATGGAAAACAGGCCTATTAATACAAGGCTCATAATGAAAATTCTTGATTTAATTATTTTGGAAACCGTATATAAAAAATCACTTATCAAAACTTAATGTATTCTCCTGTTTTAATGTTAATATTTTTTCGTTTAAAATATAAAATAATTTATATAAAGCAAAGGCAATAAAAGTGGTAATAATCATTTCCGGAAATATAATTTTCTCAAAATAATATGAGAAATCCAATTTATTTCTAAGCAGAAACCGGAATATATATACGAAAGCGTTGTATATAAAATCACTTGTAAAAACTAAAAGCATCGGCATAAATACGTGGTTGCTGTAAAACATTTTCTTAAACAGACCGCTGAAAAAACCTACATACATATATATCAATGCATATAGTCCTATCACGTCACCGAAAAAAATATCCACCAGCAGACCACAGAAAATTCCTGTAACGCTTCCATAATTACACCCTCTCATAAAGCCAAAGATGCATGTTACAAACAACAATAAATTGGGTGTTGCAACCACGTCAGAATTGGCAAGAGAAAGTGTGCTCTGCAATATAAACGATATCATAATTATAAGTCCGGTTATCAGTATTTTTATCACTCTATGCTTCATGGAAATTTCCTTTTATTGACTAATCCTTTAACTGTTCTTTCATATCTGTGATGACCAGCACCTCATCAATATGCTGGAAATCCACAACCGGTATGATTTTTCCGGATTTGGTTAATTCGTTAGAATCCTCTGATACTTCTGTTACATAACCCACGAGAATTCCCGGTAAAAATTTGTTACTGATTTGTGAAGTGATAACCATATCACCCTCGGAAACTTCTGCCTCTTTTCTGACTTCCGTAATATTCATTACACCATCGTCAATCAACTTTAGATCACCGCTGACAATGCCTGTATCGGAAGTGTTGGCGAAAGATACGCTGACACTGCTCTCATCATCAATAATGGAGCGTACTTTTGCATAGTTATCACCCACATCGAAAATAATGCCGACAAGTCCTCCGCCGCTGATAACATTCATATCTTCTTTCAGGCCGTCTTTGGAGCCTTTGTCAATGGTAAAAATATTAAAAAAGTTTCCGGTGTCTTTTCCAATGACTCTTGCCCCGACTTTTTTTAAGGAAGAATAATCCTTGTCCAACTGATATAAATCCCGCAGTCTTGTCAGTTCGTATTTGTTCTGTGCCAACAGACTGTTCTCTTCCGTCAGTTCATCCACCTGAGCTTTTAACTTGTCGTTTTCACTTTTCAGGCTCTTTACGGATTTTAACAAATCTGACTTGTCCGTAAACCAGCCGCCGATACTGTTGACTCCCTCCTGCAACGGAACAATCACAACACCAGCCACCGTTTTAAACGGAGTGGAAAAACTCTTGACAGTCACAGATAAAATCAGTGTGGCAATACAAATCAGCGTCAGTATAAATATTAGAATTTTTGGTTTTATATTGATTTTGCTTGGTCTTTTCATGGAACTCACCTTTTAAAGTTATTGGTAACAAATCAGAACGAACTTTCTCTTGGTTCGTACATTAACTTTTTATATCTGGAATCAGACATAATCATGGAAATGCCACGAATGACAGATTCGCCCGGATTCTGTATTGTATTTACTTTCAATTCTGTTTCTATATGAATTAATTTATCCAAATTGGCAATGGCAGAAGATGCCCCTGTCAGATAGATGCCGGTATCCAGAATATCTGCCGACAGCTCCGGAGGCGTTCTCTCCAGCAAATTTTTAATTGCATCAATAATATCGTCAAAAAACTGTTTGATTGCCTCGTAAATTGTGTCTTTGGAAACACCTCTCTCAGAAGGAAGTCCGGTAATCACGTTTCTTCCATACACATACATGATTTCCTCATCCATGTCTTCTTCCTCGTTATACATGGCGTCAGATAATTTACACTTAATCTGCTCTGCCGTTTTTAATCCGATCATAATATTGTATTTTCTTTTCACAATATCACAGATCATCTGGTCTAAACGGTTTCCGCCAAGCTTTACAATGCGGCTGACCACAATGCCGCCATGGGATATAACGGAAATCTCCGTGGTATCCGCACCGATATTAATAATCATGTTACCTCTGGAACTGGTCATGTCAATTCCAAGCCCTACCGCATCTGCAATCGGTTTCTCCACAATTTTGATTTCTCTTGCTTTGATATCTGACTTTGCAACCACGTCATAAAAGGCTCTTTTTTCCACTTCGGTGATATCTGCAGGAACAGCAATACAGAATCGTCCCATCTTGCTTCCTCTGGGACCAGTCATCTTTTTAAAAAACTGTTCAAAAAGCATTTTCATACTTTTTAAATCTGCAATTACACCGTATTTTATGGGAAATATTACCTGAATGTTATCAGGAGCCTTTTCATACATTTTAAATGCTTCATCCCCGATTTCAAACAACTCATTTTTATTTTTTATGGCAATAATATTTTTTTCATTTAATGTGGTCTTGGTCATTCCGTTATATATTTTAATATTGCTTGTACCAAAATCAATGCCGTAAACGCTTCTGCTCATAAGATATCCTTTCATTTCAGGTTAAATCTGATTGATTTCTTTCAGACTAAAATAGGCATTGTCCCCTATAATAATGTGGTCTAATAACCTTATACCGATAATCTGCCCGGCTTCTTTTAGTCTTGTCGTGCTTTTGATATCATCCCGGCTGGGTGACGGATCACCACTGGGATGGTTATGCACCAGAACCATATTCACACAGTTACAGTTCAGCGCTTCGATCAATATCTCCCGGGGAGACAGCAAAGACTGATTTACTGTACCTGTAGTAATCAGTTTGTCCTTAATCAGCCTGCATTTTGTGTCAAGAAACATGACATAGGTGCACTCCTGCTGTAAATGTCTTAATTTTTCCATGTAATATTCAGCAATGATTGCTGAATTATTGTACCTGGTCTGATTATGAAACCGGGTTCTGGACATTCGTTTTGTCAGTTCCAGAATACACAAAATCTGTATTGCTTTCACCTTTCCGATACCGTTTATCTTCAACAGTTTCTCAAAAGAAAGGCGGGTAAGAGATAGTACATTAATATCTCCTTCTTCATTTTTAAGCATTTTTGTTGCCAGTTCCTTCACATTACAGCCTTTCACACCGGTTCGTAAAATCACGGCAAGCAGTTCCACATCTGTCATGGCTTCCGTCCCATAGGTGAGACATTTTTCATAAGGCCGCTCCTCTTTGGGCAGCGTTCTCATCTGATTCATATTCCTCCGTTTCCGTTCTCTCCGGGTACAAAGAACCAAATATTGAGGAAATACTTAATCTTATATATTGTAGCACATTAAATTTTCCATGTATACGTTTTTTCCAATAATAGAAAAATAATAACAAAATATCACTTAATTGTAATTAATTCGTCATTTACCATGTTTTGAAATGCTTTTAAAATACCAAGTTTTGCATGATGCCATGTAAGACCGCCCTGAAAATATACGGCATATGGCGGTTTCATGGGACCGTCTGCACTTAATTCAATGGATGAGCCGGACACAAATGCGCCAGCCGCCATAATGACCGGTGCGTCATATCCGGGCATGTCCCACGGTTCCGGCGTCAGATAACTGTCCACCGGTGCGGCCGCCTGTATTCCTTTACAAAAAGCGATGACACATTCCGGGCTTCCAAACTCAATGGCCTGAATAATGTCATGCCTGCTTTCTTTACCATCGGGAAGTACTTTAAAACCAAACCGTTCAAACAGGTTTGCTGCAAAAACTGCCCCTTTCAAAGCACCGGATACAACCGTCGGTGCCAGAAACAGTCCCTGATAAAGCAGACTCATCACACCCAGATTAGCTCCCACTTCCTTTCCAAGCCCCGGTGTGGTCAGTCTGACGGAACATTTTTCAACACATTTTTTTGTTCCACAGATATAACCGCCAATAGGCGCCAGTCCGCCTCCCGGATTTTTAATTAAAGAGCCTACCACCATGTCTGCACCTACATCCGATGGCTCCGTCATTTCCACAAACTCACCGTAACAGTTATCCACCATAACAATTACGTCAGGAGCAATACTTTTTATAAATGAAATCACTTCTCCTATCTTTTTTACTGAGAGTGTAGGCCTGACAGCATACCCTTTGGAACGCTGTATTCCGATAAGGGTAACGCCTTTGAGTTTTGACTGAATCTGCTCATAGTCAAAATCACCATTCTCCAGCAAATCAACCTGGTCATATGTAATGCCATATTCCGCAAGGCTTCCCACGGACGGACGGATACCGATTACTTCTTCCAACGTATCGTACGGTTTCCCGCTGATATACATCAGTTTGTCGCCCGGACGCAGATTTGCGGATAAGGCGATGCCCAAGGCATGCGTTCCACAGGTAATCTGCGGTCTTACCAAGGCATCTTCTGTATGAAAAACATCAGCATATACTTTTTCTAAAGTATCACGCCCTAAATCATTATATCCATAGCCTGTTGTGGTGGCAAAATGAGCCTCTGCAACTTTATTTTTCTGCAAAGCTTTTATTACCTTTAACTGATTATATTCTGCAATTTTGTCTATTTCTTGAAATCTTTGTGACAAATTCTCAATAATTTTGTCGGAAATTTCTAAAACAGTCTCATCAATTCCCATCTCTTTATATATTTCATTAAACCTGCTCATATCTTATCCTTTATTATGTTTCGTTTTTGTAAATTCATTAACATTTCTTCCAATATTTTTTCCTGTTGATATTGAAACGCATCAACGCAAACCATGGTAACGTCTCTTTCCCTGCGAAACCATGTAAGCTGTCTCTTGGCAAAATGTCTGGTATTTTTTTTGATTAATTCTGCCGTCTCTTCCAAAGAACCATGATTTTCAATATATTCGACGACTTCTTTATATCCGATTCCCTGCATGGAAATCATATTTTTATTGCAGCCGCTGTTTAATAACCGCTGAACTTCCTCCACCAATCCGTTTTCAATCATCTGATCCACTCTCTGATTAATTCTGTCATATAACAGTTCCCTCTTGTCATTCAGCACGAAATAAACAAAATTATATGGAGAAGGATTATTTCTTTGAGCAGAATTGTGACTGGAAATGGTTTCCCCTGTATCATGATAATATTCCAATGCCCGGATCACACGCTTTACATTATTACAATGAATCTCTTTTGCGGAATCAGGGTCAATTTTCTGCAACATCCGGTGCAGATATTCATTGCCTTTTTCCTTCGCCAGCTGTTCCAGAAGCGTTCGGTAAACATGGCTGTCATCCGTAGGCGCAAAGTCGATGTCATAAAGAACCGCCTGTATATAAAATCCTGTCCCTCCTACGATGATAGGAATTTTTCCTCTGCCCTGAATGTCTTTTATGGCCTTTACCGCCATATTTTTAAATATGTGAACATTAAATTCTTCTGTAGGTTCCAACACATCAATCAGGTGATGCGGTACTCCTGCCATTTCTTCTTTTGTAATTTTTGCCGAACCGATATCCATTCCTCTGTATACCTGAATAGAGTCGGCGCTGATAATTTCCCCATCAATCCGCTTTGCCAGCGCAATGGAGAGGCTGGTTTTTCCAACGGCTGTAGGTCCTGTCAGGACCACTAATTCATTCATTAAGCCTCCTATATAATACGTTTAAATTTCTTTTCCAGTTCATATTTACTCATGGAAATAATGGTTGGTCTTCCATGAGGACAGTTATATGGATTTTCTAAAGATAACAGTTTTGTAATCAGTTCGTCAGCCTCCGCAAAGGACATTCTGCTGTTTCCTTTAACAGCAGCCTTACACGACATGGAAGCTATTTTGTCTGTAAGAATATCCGGCGTCATTTTTCCTGTCTCATTGGAAAGGTTGTCCACAATCTCCATTAACACATCCTGACTGTCCAAAGTATATAAATCTCCGGGGATTCCTCTTACCGCAAAATCCTGACCGCCGAAGGCTTCGATTTCAAATCCGATTTCCCTGAAATTTTCCAGATATTTTTCCATTAAATCTGCTTCGGTCATGGAAAGGCTGAGAATCATCGGCGGATTAATCATCTGAGTTGTAACCTCTTTGTTTTTTAATTTTTCCATCAGAGATTCAAACATGACTTTTTCATGGGCGGCATGCTGGTCAATAATATACATTTTATCATTGTATTCCACAATCCAGTAAGTACCAAAAACCTGTCCGATGATTTTGTGCTTTGGCTTTGCCAGATTGCTGAGAAAGGTGGCATAATCCCCGCTGTTCTCCTTCTCTTCATTCTGTTTTGCAACGTCATTGACGAATACAGTCTTATTTGTGCCGTAATAAACGGTTTCCTCACGGACTCTTTCTTCACTGTGAATGTTCTTTGGTTCTTCAACTTCTTCCATGGTTTGCTGCCGTTTGATTTCGAAAGGTTCCGGAACATATTTCCTGAGCACTTCTTTTTCCGTACTCTGCTCCAATGCCACATCAATAATATTTGGTTTTTCAATTAAGGCATCATTGATACATTCCGAAATGATCGGATAAATTTTTTCTGATTTTCGGAACCGCAGTTCCATTTTTGAGGGATGGACGTTGACATCCAAATATTCCGGATTGATTTCAAAATTCAGAACGGTAAAAGGATATTTATGCTGCATCAATATAAATTTATATCCGTCCTCAATCGCTTTGGAAATAATATTACTTTTAATATATCTGCCGTTGATGAAATAGTTTTCATAAGTACGGTTGCCTTTGGAGATAATGGCTTTCCCGATATAACCGTTGATTTTCATAAAATCATTCTGCTCATTTAAGGGGATCAGATGGTCGGTAATATCTTTTCCATAAATGCTGTAAATCACATCTTTTAAACTGCCGTTTCCGGAAGTATGGATTCTGACTCTTCCGTTACTTTTAAAACTGATGGCAATTTCAGGATGGGACAGGGCTATTTTTTCTACAATGTCAGAAACATATCCTGCCTCTGTCTGGGCAGTTCTTAAAAATTTTCGTCTGGCCGGCGTGTTAAAAAATATATTGTTGGCAATAAAAGTAGTACCTACCGGAATACCGATTTCTTCATAGCCAATCTCTTTTCCACCTTCAATCCGGTATCTGATTCCTTCCATGTTTGCCTCAGTTCTGGTAAGCAGTTCTACCTGACAGACTGCGGCAATACTGGATAATGCCTCTCCCCGGAATCCCAGAGAAGATACGCTTAAAAGATCCACTGCCGTTTTTATTTTGCTGGTGGTATGACGTAAAAAGGCGATGCGTACATCCTCTTTTTCAATGCCTTTTCCATTGTCTGTTATGCGGATAGATTTCAGTCCTCCCTCTTCCAGTTCAACGGATATCATGGTTGCCCCCGCATCAATGGCATTTTCCATCAGTTCCTTAACCACAGAGGACGGTCTTTCTACAACCTCCCCGGCAGCAATCTGGTTTATTGTATTTTGATCCAATTCTCTGATATGACCCATTTTCGTCTCCTGCTATTATTTTTTATCGGTATGTAAGTTGCAATGAAAGGAAATATGCAACCCTGGTTGACGCTACCAGCGGTTTTTCAACTGGTTCTGCAGTTTATACAGATAATTTAAACCGTCAATCGGTGTCATTTCTCCCAAATTCAGTTCTTCAATTTCGGAAATGATATCATTTTCATTGATTGCCGCAAACAATGTCATCTGATGGGCTTCCAAATCATCATTCATTCCCGGCAATACATGGTTTCCCGGCTGAAGACCTGCAGCAATATCCTTTGCCCGTGCGGTAATGTCCGCATCACTTAGTTCCACCACCAGTTCCTTGGCTCTGTTCAATACGCTCTCCGGTACTCCTGCCAGTTTTGCCACCTGAATACCATAACTTTTATCAGCGCCGCCTTTGATAATTTTTCTAAGAAAAACAATATCGTCCCCCTGTTCTTTGACACTGATGCAGTAATTATTTACACCCGGTAAGGTTCCTTCCAACTCTGTCAGTTCATGATAATGGGTGGCAAATAAGGTTTTCGCCCCCAAAATCTTTTTGTCACAAATATATTCCACAACCGCCCACGCAATACTCAGTCCGTCAAAGGTGCTGGTTCCACGTCCGATTTCGTCCAGAATCAGCAGACTGTCCGGCGTGGCATTTCTCAGAATGTTGGCAACCTCCGTCATTTCTACCATAAAGGTACTTTGTCCGCTTGCCAAATCATCAGAAGCGCCTACACGGGTGAAAATTTTATCACAAATGGATATATTTGCCTCTTTTGCAGGGACAAAGGAACCTATCTGTGCCATCAGAACGATTAGGGCAGTCTGTCTCATATAAGTGGACTTTCCTGCCATATTCGGTCCGGTGATGATGGACAGCCTGTTTTTGTTTGTGTCCAAATAGGTATTATTGGAAATAAACATATTGTCCGGAATCATCTGTTCCACCACCGGATGTCTGCCTTCTTTAATGTCAATGGCTCCCTTTTCATTGATTTTCGGCTTTACATAATGGTTGCGTTCTGCAACATAGGCCAGCGATGCAAATACATCAATCTGCGCAATTGCTTTAGCAGTCAATTGAATTCTGTTAATCTGTCGGAAGATTTCATCTCTTACCGAAGTAAAAATATTATATTCCAGTGAAAACAGTTTGTCTTCCGCTCCCACGATAATCTCTTCCAACTCTTTTAACTTGTCCGTAGTAAACCGCTCTGCATTGGTAAGGGTCTGTTTTCGCACATAATAATCAGGAACCTGATCCTTAAAAGAATTGGAAACTTCAATATAATAACCGAAAACTTTATTAAATTTGATTTTTAATTTACTGATTCCGGTTTTTTCTTTTTCCTCTGCCTCCAAACTGGCAAGCCAGCCTTTTCCCTCGGTCTTGGCGGCTCTTAATTTATCAATTTCCTCATTGTAACCGCTTCGGATAATGCCGCCCTCTTTAATGTTGATTGGCGGATCATCCGTGATGGACTGGCTGATAAGACCGGTAATGTCCTCCAGCGTATCCAGTTGGTTATACAATTCCACAAACAACGGTGACTTAAAGTCACTGATAATATGTTTGATGTGTGGAAGCATTTCCAAGGAAGTCTTAAATGCAATTAAGTCTCTTGGATTTGCCGATTTGTAAGAAATTTTGCTGAGCAGTCTCTCCAAATCATAGATTGGAGATAAGTATTCCCGCAACTCATCTCTTGTAATCATGGAACGGTTTAATTCCTCAATGACTTTCTGTCGGTTGATGATTTCTTCTTTGGAAATTAACGGTTGTTCAATATAACTGCGGAGTGTTCTGGCGCCCATTGCCGTTTTGGTCTTGTCAAGTACCCACAAAAGGGAACCCCGTTTCTGTTTTTCCCGCAATGTCTCACATAACTCCAGATTTCTTCTGGTAGACGTGTCCAAAATCATAAATGTATTTGTGGAATAGGGAATCAGCTTGGACAAATGCGATAAAGAATTTTTCTGTGTCTCATATAAATATTTCAGCAGTGAGCCGGAGGAAATGACAGCCAGTGACATTTCCGAAATACCAAGACCTGCCAAATCAATGATGCCAAAATGATCTTTTAACACTTCTGCACAGTTTTCTTCGTCAAAATACCATTCTTCCAACTCAAAAACAGAGATGGAAAGTCTGTTTTTGATATCGTCAATATCCATGCCGCACATTAAGAAGGCATGATTACAGATAATCTCGCTGGGCATAAATTTATTAATTTCATCCAAAACATTTCTCTCGGAATAAACTTCCGTCACATAATAATCACCGGTGGTAACATCTGCAATGGAAATGCCGAATTTTCCACCGATATAGGCGATGGACATCAGATAATTGTTTTTCCCTTCGTCCATGGCTGTGGTGTTCAGATTCGTTCCAGGTGTCACAATACGGGAAACCTCTCTGCGAACCAGTCCTTTTGCCTCCGCAGGATCCTCTGCCTGCTCTACAATACAGACCTTATATCCTCTGGTTACCAGTTTGTTAATGTATGTGTCCACGGCATGATAAGGAACACCACACATAGGCGCGCGCTCATCTAAGCCGCAGCTTTTCCCGGTCAGCGTGATTTCCATCACTTTGGATGCCTCCAGAGCGTCATCAAAGAACATTTCGTAAAAATCACCCAGTCTGTAGAAAATAATACAGTCATCATGCTGTTTTTTTGTCTCTAAATACATTTTCATCATCGGCGTAAGGGAATCAAAGTGATTCGTCCATACGTTCTGCATCATCTGTGGTAAACTCATCTTTCTTCCACCATTTCTCCCATATAGTAAAATCCTTTTGCTTCTTTCAGATAAACATTTACAATTTTTCCAATATCATCTTTGGAACCTTTTAAGTGAACAACTGAATTGTTGCTTAATCTGCCTGAAACATAACCGTCAATTTTTTTATTCACTTCCTCAATCAGAACTTCCTGCGTGGTTCCTTCCAAAAGTGCTGTTTTTTCTTTGGATATCTGATTAATTGCTGACAGCAGTCTGTCAAATCTGTCTTTTACAATTTCCTCAGGCACCTGATGGTCCATTTTTGCCGCAGGTGTACCGGAACGCTTTGAATAAATAAATGTAAATGCGGAATCGTACCGCACCTTTTTTACAACATCAAGGGTTTCCAGAAAATCTTCTTCTGTCTCCCCCGGAAAACCTACAATAATATCTGTTGTAATACCGATATCCGGAATAGCCTTTCTTAATTTTTCAACCAACAGAAGATATTGCTCTTTGGTATAATGCCTGTTCATCACCTTCAAAAGTCTGGAACTTCCTGATTGCAGCGGCAGATGCATCTGTTTACAGATTTTCTTTGATTGTGCTATCACTTCAATTAATTCATCGGACAAATCTTTCGGATGGGAAGTCATAAAACGGATTCTTTGAAGTCCATCTATCTCCTCGATTTTCTTTAACAGTTCCGCAAAAGAAACCTGTGGCTCCAAAGTTTTTCCATAAGAATTTACATTCTGACCTAACAGCATAACCTCTACCACGCCGTTATTTACCAGTTCCCGGATTTCCTCAATAATATCCTTGGGATTTCTGCTTCTCTCCCTGCCCCGGACATATGGAACAATGCAGTAACTGCAGAAATTGTTACAGCCGTACATAATGTTTACACCGGATTTGAAACTGTATTTTCGGACACTTGGCAGATCCTCTACAATCTCCGTGGTGCCCTCCCATATATCTTCTACCTTATGCCCGCTGATGAGCCGTTCATATAATAATTCTGCCAATAAAAATACATTGTGTGTACCAAAAATTATATCAACAAAACGGTAACTTTTATTTAATTTTTCCACCACCTGCGGTTCCTGCATCATACATCCGCACAATCCGATAATCATTTCCGGATTTTTTTCTTTGATTTTTGACAGATATCCCAGTCTGCCATAAATTTTCAAATTGGCATTTTCCCTGACAGTACATGTATTGTATAAAACCAGATCTGCATGCTCGTCTTCTGTCTCTTCATAGCCGATTTCCGATAAAATCCCCATCAGTTTCTCAGAATCTTTAAAATTCATCTGGCATCCGAAAGTAACGACACAGGCAGTCAGTTTTCTGCCAAGCGCCGCCTCCCTGCTCCTGATAATCTCCCTGCATTTATCAATATAAAACTGTTGTTTTTCACTTTCTGTCGTAAAACTCATAATTTTCTCCTATATATTGCTAATCACCATATCCACATTCATGTCATGAGGCTGGGTCTCTATCTCGTCCCTTAATTGGAAGTCATATGCCACACCGATGGAATACACATGATTTCTTTCTAAAAATCTGTCGTAAAATCCGCCTGCCTGACCGATTCTTTCCCCTTTAGTTGAAAAAACCACTCCTGGAACCAATATCATGTCTGCCTTTCTTGCCTGGGTTGTCTCTGTTGGTTCCGGAATGTTATAATGACCTGTCTGAAGATGATTTAAATTTTTAATTTCAGCAAAAAACATCCTGCCATTGGTGTCAGTAACTTTTGGCAAGGCGATAATCTTTCCTTCCTTTAATGATGTCTGTATGACTTTTCTAATATCCACCTCGTTTTGAACGGGATAATAGCAGTAGATACAGTTACTGTTTTTATAAATTTCACTGGCAAGAATTTTTTCGCAGATAATCCTGCTCTTTTCCTTTACTTCTTCTTTGCTCATGAAACTTCTTTTTTGTTTCATTTCTTTTCTGAGATTATTTTTATACTGTATCATATCCATGTTAATGTCCGCTTTTTTTCTTAACTTTTGTAATGGAACCGTCAGGATTCTGAATGCTTACATGATCGAGGGAAGCGGAAAGGTTATTGATGATAGACATCCGGTATTCCGTTCTCAGGCTCTGCTGTTCCATTCGCTCTTCCTCTGTCAGTCCTGTTGTTTTTGATTTTTTATATAATTCATTAATACGTTTGATTTTTTTCTGATCCATTATTTTAAAAATATATATGATGTTTCTTTATCTGATGAAACAGAACCTATATATTCTCCTCTCTCCTGCAAAATTACTTTTTTATGTGGAAATTTGTGTACGCACACCACCGGATATTCCTTGCCAAACAGCGGTTTTTCCACAGATGTGGAAATAACGGTATTATTATTCACAAACCGTACATCAAATTCTTCCCCATATGTGGCGTCAATTTCATTTGATATCAGATTGAAAAACTGAGTGCCTGTTGACTTTTTCATAATCATATAAGGCGTATCTTCGATGACGGTGGCATTTTTTAAAAGGTATTCCCCACCGGTGGTTTTGTTAATACATGTATAAATTTCCTTTGTGTCAATATCATAAAATATAATATTTTCATCATTATCCTCATAGTTAAATTTGGAATAAATCAGGAAATTTTCAATGATTTTGGCATGAATTATTGTGGTGTCATAGTAAGACTGATCCACGGCGTTCATAATCAGATTCGGCTGATCCAGTTGCAAGTCACTGATAAACTGCTGAATGTTCAATACAAACAAAGACTCCACTGCCGCCTCTTCTTTGGTAAGATTTTCATGTCTGGCATTTTGAAACAGTGAATATCCGGTCTTCATAATACAGCTTTTCTCATTGTAAGGAAGGATAAACTCAATACCGTTTTTTACAAGATTTTCATCCTGAATAATAATCTGTTTGTTTTTTACAAAGTTAAACAGAATCAGTGAAAAATCAAAAAATTCTTTTAATTTTCCGTTCATACTGATTCTAGGTAACGCACGCTGAATAATCAGATTTGAGTCATCCAAAATAAAAATTTTAATCTGCTTATTATCCGGATATAAATTAATATTGTCTTTTAAGGAAATAATTTTCATATGGGTATGGTCTGTGATATTATATCGGATAATGCCGAAGGAATAAGAGCCGTCATGCATATCAATATATTCTGTAAAATATAAATATTCAGACTCGTTCTGGCAATCAGTAATCTGGAAAATATCCACCTTGTCCACATAAGGCATTACTTCTTTTCTTACATTTTCCTCAAGATAATACAAATAATAATGAACCTTTGGCAGATTGGTAAAAGGTCCCTGCTCATACTCTTTTTCAAGAATAATATCTTCTTTCAAATGTAAGCCGTTAAAATATTCTGATTGTGCTAAAAAACGAATATTCATAAAATTTCTCCTTAACTGACAATCTGTTCCATTTTATTTCTCAAATAAAACACACGAACACATCTTTATATGATACTACAAAATCGTCAAAAAGTCATTACATCTGACCATTCTTTTTGGAAAATTATTTTGTCTCTTCCTGTGGAATTTTATATCTTCCTGCAATAAATTCAGAGATTTTCATTCCATCGATGGCTGCGGAAGTAATCCCTCCTGCATAGCCTGCCCCTTCTCCTGCCGGCATCAGTCCTACCACATTGGATTGGTATTCTTCATCGCGTAGAATCCGTACCGGAGAGGAAGTTCGTGTCTCCACTGCTGATAGTACAACATCTTCATCATGAAATCCACGAATTTTTGTTCCAAAATATTCCATTCCCTCAATGAGCGCCTCCGTAATATATTGGGGAAAAATATGATTCAAATTGGCAAAACTGTATTTTCCCTTTATCTGCGGTTTTATTGTTCCCAGTTTATCCGTGGTTCTGTTCTTTTTGAAATCTCCGTATCTTTGAATGGGAATCTGTCCTTTCCCCTCCATATATGCCCGTTTTTCCAGTTCTCTCTGGTATTCCATCCCTGATAACGGGTGGTTTTTCGGAAAATCTTTTGGTGAAACGGTAACGACAATGGCACTGTTGGCATTTTCCCCGTTCCGTTTTGCGTAACTCATTCCGTTGACTACTTTCATCTCATTTTCAGAGGATGCGTCCACCACATATCCGCCCGGACACATGCAGAAAGAATACACTCCTCTGTTTTTCTTTGTTTTATAAGTCAGTTTATAACTGGCCGCACCTAAGCGGTTATCCTCGAATCCGTATTGGCTTTGGTTGATTTTCTTTTGGGAATGTTCCACTCTGACACCGATGGCAAAGGGTTTCTGCTCCATGATAACCCCTTTTTTATACAGCATTTCAAAAGTATCTCTGGCGCTATGTCCGATAGCTAAGATACAGAGATCCGTTTCCAATACTTTTCCATTACTTAAAATCAGTTTACACAGACTGCCATGTTCATATGTAATATCTTTTAACGCCGTGTGAAAGTAAAAGGTTCCCCCTTTTTCAAGAATGTATTTTCGCATATTCTGAACAACTTTTTTCAATACATCCGTTCCTATATGCGGTTTTGCATCGTATAAAATTTTTTCATCTGCGCCAAATTTCACAAAAGTTTCTAACACAAACTGTATACGGTTTTCTTTGTCTTTAATCCCGGTATTTAACTTTCCATCTGAAAAAGTGCCGGCGCCTCCTTCTCCAAACTGCACATTACAGTTTAAATCCAAATCACCTGTCTGCCAGAATTTTTCTACCGCTCTGGTGCGTTCTTCTACCATTCCCCCTCTTTCAATAATAACCGGCCGGTAACCGCCACAAGCTAACAGGTATGCCGCAAACATTCCCGCCGGTCCGAATCCTATCACCACCGGAGGACTTTTCAGTTCCTGTTTACCGGATACTACATAAGAGTACTTTTTTTCTTTTTCCACAACACGGACATTTTTTCTTGATTTATAGTATGATGCCACATAAATCCCCAATGTATATATTTTATGTATCTGTGACTGATTGCGGGCATCCACAGAATATTTTAATATTTTCCATGAAATCACATCTCTTTTCGTTAAACCGGCTATCTTTAATGCTTTTTCATATGCGTCTTCTTCTGTTTTTTCAATGCCTAGTTTTATATTGGATATTTGTAAAAGTATCATTCCCTGCAATTTCCTCCTGCAATAGTTGCGGTTGCCCATGCAAAGTGTAAGTTGTAGCCGCCGCAGATTCCGTCAACATCAATTACTTCTCCGGCAAAATAAAGATTTTTCACTTTCTTTGACTCCATTGTACCTGCATTGATTTCATCGGTGCAGACACCTCCGGCAGTAACCTGCGCAAAGTCAAATCCCCGTCTTTTTTGAATCTGTACCCGATAATTTTTTATCAGATGGGCAATCTGCTCAGATGTATTTTTATCCAGTGTATGGCAAACCTGATTATGTATGTTTAATGTTGTTGTGATGACGGTTGCAAGTTTTTCATGGAAAATGCCATGCAATGCATCATCTATCATCCATGTTCTGTTTACTGATATTAAGTGAAAAATCATATCCGCCAGACTGTTTTCATCAATCCGGGGAAGAAAATCAATATGGACATAGTCCTCGGGTTCCACCAACCGGCTCAGATTCAATACAGGAATTCCGGAGATACCATAATCCGTAATTTGCAATTCACCACGCTGTATCTTGTTTTCGGCAGCAATTTCAGCCTCTATTCTGACGCCGGAAGCTTTTTTTAAGATATTATCATTACACACAAGAGCTGTCAGTGCCGGACGGGGTTCTATAATTCTATGATGAAACTTTCTTATGATATCATATCCTGAACCGTCAGAACCTGTTTTGGGAAAACTACAGCCTCCGGTTGCAATAATTAAATAATCGCATTCCAGCCGGATTCCGATATCTACAAAAAATTTGTCCTTTTCTTTTTTAATACTCTTTATCTGATTATTTGTCTTGATTTTCACTCCCAGCTCCGTTGCCGTACTGCGCAGCATATGAAGTACGGAACCTGCCTGAAAACTCATGGGATATACATAGCCATTTTTTGCACAGGTATATAATCCGACAGACTGAAAAAAAGCCGTCACATCAGCAGGAGTAAATTGATTTAATACACAGTCCACAAATTTCCTGTCCCCATAGTACATGGAACTGTCCAGATGCTCATTTGTAATATTGCACCGTCCGTTTCCTGTCATTAAAATTTTTTTGCCGGCCTGCTTTTCATGTTCGATAACCGTTACTTCTGATTTGTTCCGGGCGGCACAGATTGCGGCAGTCAGTCCTGCCGCACCCGCGCCGATAATGATTGTTTTCATAATATACAACCCTTTCGTCAGCTTGTATTTGCCTCCAGATACTTAAATAGTTCCTCAGAATTTTCTAAATAAATACCGTCTGATAAAATATTTTTCTCCTTGGTGGATAACTGGGAAATATTAATATCTGTTTCGGCAATCATTGTTGTTTTATCGCTCTTATACACAAAAATCACATTGTTGACAGCCTTTACCCAATATCCTTCTTCTGTGGGTGAATCCGAATCCGGCGTTACATTTGCTTCTGTTCCGTGATATACGGTTTTGTTCTCCATGCCTGCTGTCAGGCCGCAGATATATGCAATTCCGAATCCAATGATAAAAATTGTTAAATAAAAAATATATGCACGTTTATTCATACTTACTCTCCTTGCATATATTTTTTACATATTTTGTAATTTTATACATTTATTTTACAGAAGATGAAATTTCTTTAAAATTCCTGCCAGCGAAGCGCCTTTTGGCATGGAATATAATTCCTCCTCCGTAATTGTTTTGGTGAAAATCAAAACAATTCCATATACAATAACGGCAATAATAATAGAAATAATCGTCCAAACTGCATTTACATTCAAAATTATCATACCCAGTTTATATACCCCAAAGCAGCATATCCCCATGATTACAGAGCAGATAAACGGTCGTATCAGTGTAAAGTGTATTTCCTGTCTGTATCCAAGACAGCGTTTGATGGAAAAAGAATTTAACACCGCTACGGTCATTGCAAAAGTAAAATCGCCGATGACGACAGCATAAATTCCCAATTTAAAAACAATCAGTAAAATTGGTAACAAAATCAAATGGACTGCCAAAGAGATGGCCGAATTGCGTATTGGAATATTTAATTTATTAATTCCCTGTAAAATAGCATTACTGATGGTGGAAAGAGAAAAGGCTACCACCGTAAAAACGCTAAACGACATAATCAGCACAGTATCCTTTATTTCTGTTCCGAATAAGAGGGCATTAATAGGTCCTCCTAAAACGGACAGTCCCATACCACATGGAAAGGCAATCAGCATGGAAAATTTCTGTGCCAATGTGATTTTGCTTTTTACTACCGGTCCATCATTCGTTATGTAAGACCTTACCAGAGACGGAACAATGGCAGTAGATAATGAAGATGCAATGGCAATGGGCATGGTGGTTAATGTACGGTAATAGCCTGAATACATTCCCCATGAAGCACTGTTAGCTTTTTCGCCGGAGCCGAAAATTCCCACCATAATATTCTGATAAATCGGATTATCCAGTAGATTTCCAATATTGTAAATGGTTGTACTTAACAGCACCGGTGTGATTGTAAATAAAATAATTTTTGTGATTTTCCCATAGCTGTCTTCCAGACCTGTGCGGTCTCTCTCCACTCTTTTCCGAATAATGTCTTTGTTAATCCAGACAATAAAGAACATAAAAAGAAGTGCCACAAGAGCTCCGGACAACGTTCCAAGCGTTCCTCCTGCCGCAGCATAAGCATCTTTTAATTCTTCTGATTTCGCCGCCACTTTGGATAAAGTATATCCGTAAACTCCCAATTCATACGCTGCCAGAATGCTGACAAATGCATTGACTATCTGTTCGAAAACCTGGGAAACGGCTGTTGGAACCATATTTCCCATCCCCTGAAAATAACCTCTTACAACACCTAAAATGCAGGCAATGGTAAGGGTTGGTGCCAACACTCGGAGTGCAATGGCAACCGGCGGCATTTTATAAATGGTAGAAGCAATCCAGTCTGCTCCAAAAAATAAAAACAATCCAAATGCAGTTCCAATTAACGCACCGTACATCAGTGCTCCCTTAAAAACTTTATGGGCATTCCGAAACTGCCTTCTCTGCAGTTTTTCCGAAACAATTTTGGAGACGGCAAGAGGCATACTCTGCGATGAAAGCAGAATCAGGATATTATAAAAATCAAAAGCTGTTCCATAATATCCTAAACCCACATCCCCCAATATTCTGTTTAACGGTATTCTGTAAAGCAGTCCGATAACACGAACCAGTATTCCCGCAAATGCGAGAATACTGCCCTGTATTAAAAAACTGTTTCTAGATTTATTTCCCATTCCATATGTTCCTTAAATTAATTTTTCTTTTTTGAAAATGCCACATTATCTGCATATTCTGTCTGAACCATACAAATCCATGTCTTTCCTGTGTTCAGTTTGATCTCTTCACCGTTTTCGTCCAGATACTTTGTCTGTCCCGACAGTTGATTTTCTTTTTTCCATGTAATTTTTTCCGCTTTGCCATTTGTGACAAACCATCCGCTGCCTTTTCCGCTCAAAGTGATATTTAAACTTTTATTATCCGGATATAATGTGGCATCGACAAACTGAATAATAATATTGGAACAGTGAAGCTGTTTGTTATTCTGATCGTCTATATGGGTCTCGCCGTACTGATATCTGTAATACTGACCGTCTTTCTGATTGTAGACAAAATACGGTTTGTTAATCGCATATCCGATTTCTACTTTCTGTGCAGCCCTTCCTGATGTCAGTGTGATTGGGTGATCAGCTTCTGCAAACTGAAAATGAGACTGATAATTTTTTTCATATTCAGCTCTGTAATCCAACTCTTTTATGGCATTCTTTATGTTTGCACCGGATGTAAAACAGTTATGAGGAGCCACCCTGTCGGAAGTTCTGAAAAAGTATTTTTCGCCTGTCAGGGAACTGATTGTATCAATTTCACCACTTCTTAAATAATCCAGTGCATATTTAGACTGTCCGAAATGGCCGTAAATAGCATCCCACTCATTGGCAAAAGCACAATAGTAAATTCTACAGCTTCTTACGGAACCCATTTTCTTTAAATCTTCGTAATCCTCAAAAATTCCCATAATTCTTGTGAGACCGCCCTCTACCGGTGCCTCATAGCAGACGTCCGCATTATACAGACCGGAATGAGGTATGGCATTGATGATATTATTATACATTAATGCAACCGGACGTTTATTGGCTTTACTTTCC
This sequence comes from uncultured Eubacterium sp., assembly GCA_904420085.1. Taxonomy (GTDB): domain Bacteria; phylum Bacillota; class Clostridia; order Lachnospirales; family Lachnospiraceae; genus Eubacterium_G. The sequence goes on from CAJFUA010000047.1 coordinate 34,690, forward strand.
TTTACATACTCTCCGGTTAATCTGCTTTGAACTTTTCCTGCATTCGGATCTTCTGTAACTGCTTCTGTCGGTGCCGGTGTAGTTTCATTCAGCACATTTTCCTTTTTCTCTGCACTGCCGAAAATCAAAAAGCAGACCACGGCGGCAACAGCCACTACTGCCAATGCGACAGCGATACCAATTGTTATTTTTTTGTTTTTTCCCATTTGTTCTCCCTCGTTATTCCTAAATTTTTTAAAATTATCTCCTGCATCTTTTCCATTTCCATTCTTTCATTATCTTCCATATGATCGAAACCGAAAAGATGTAGCATACTGTGTGCAGTTAAAAATGCCAGTTCTCTTTTAGCGGAATGATTGTATTCTTCCGCCTGACTTAACACTTTATCATAAGATATTACAATATCTCCCAACATTAACTCTCCCGTATCCGGGTGAAAACATTCTGGGCAGGAATCAAAGAACCGAAACTCACCAGCCTGTCCATATTCCAAAAGAGGAAAAGATAATACATCCGTTGCCCGGTCAATCTTTCTCTGTTCCATGTTGATTTTTCTGATGGCAGAATTGTCCACAATTGTAACATTCACTTCACATTCATAAGGGCATTTAATAAAATCCAGTGCTTCCTCAACAACGGAAGTGATTATTTTTTTATAGTCTAAATCAATTTTATGACAATATTCATTTTCAATATATATATTCATGTCTGTTACAGCTCTCTTTTCTCAACACTTCTAATGATTATGATTTTTTGAGAATGACTCTTTACGTTTTGCAGTTTTCTGCTCAAATTCCTCATATGCCTGTACAATCTTTTGTACCAGAGGATGCCTTACCACATCCTTGTTATCGAGAAATGAAAACCCGATATCATCCACATCTTTTAACACCTTTAATGCAATATCCAGTCCGGAAACCATATCTCTTGGCAAATCTTTCTGTGTACGGTCTCCCGTGACAATGACTTTAGAGCCAAAACCAATACGGGTAAGAAACATTTTCATCTGTGCCGGAGTAGTGTTCTGTGCCTCATCCAGTATGATAAATGCATTATCCAATGTTCTGCCCCGCATATATGCAAGAGGCGCCACTTCGATAATTCCCTTCTCGCTGTTGGTAATAAAACTTTCCGCTCCCATAATCTGATACAACGCATCATAAAGGGGTCTTAAATAGGGGTCTACCTTGCTCTGTAAATCTCCCGGCAGAAAGCCAAGATTTTCTCCTGCTTCAATGGCGGGTCTTGTGAGAATAATTTTATTTACCTCATCATTCCGAAGCGCCGTAATAGCCATGGCCATGGCAAGATAAGTTTTTCCCGTACCTGCCGGACCGATTCCGAAAACAATCATTTTATCCCGGATTAAATCCACATATCTTTTTTGTCCCAGCGTCTTCGGTTTGATTGGTTTCCCCATGACGGTTCTGCAGATGATGCTTTCATCCAACTCCAAAAGAGCGGTCTCCTTCTCTTCCATACAAAGAGATAGGGCATAGTCAACATTCTGCTCGGAAATGTCATTGCCCCGCTTTGCCAACTCAATTAATTGGCCAAAAACATTTTTTGCCCTTCTGGCGGCATCCTCGCCTCCGATAATCTTTAAAACACCGTCCCTTGAAATAATGGTAACGTGAAGGGCACGCTCTATTTTTTTTATATAAAAATCAAACTGACCGAATACTTTCTTTTCATATTCCGCCGGAATATCAATAATACTCTCAATAACGCTCATGAAAAAGCACCTTTCACTGTTGTTCTGTTTCGTTATCTGCAGATTCTTTTTCCATATCTGCCCGGTTTATCTCTTCCTGACTGATATAGGACACTTTTCCCAAAGGTTCCAGACAGGTAATATTCCCCCTGCAGACATAAGAATCCTTTTGCTTTACTATTTTAACATTTTTTTTCAGTATTTTGTAGCCTTTTTGTTCCATAATTGCCAATTTATTGTTCAGGCGTTTTTCCAGCAGATATTCTGCCTCTTTCTGTTCATATTGACAATCTGTTTCCGTATAAGGCATAACCGTGTACTTCTGAATGCAGATTGGAAGATAATAATTTCCAAATCCTTTTAATTTAATTTCCTTATACTGTATATTTTTATTTTTTGTACTGCCCGTCTTAACCCACTGATATCCACTGATGGATGGCAGATAATAGGAATAGTTTTTTTGATAGATTTTTTGTTTATAACGAATTTTCAGTTCATCCTCATATTTGTATTCCGTTTTTCCGATAATTTCACCGTCAGCATTACAGGGATTTGTAAATAATTTCTGTTCCGATTCATCAAACACATCCACCATTCCGTTAATGAGAATGGTTCCTTTTTTAACTTTATCCCCCGCTTTGACGCCGGCAACACCGCTTCGAACCAGAATGGAAACAATTTCCGCCTCTTTATTTGCTACAATATGATAGGGTTTGGTTTCTTTTTTAGAAATTTCCGTAATATAATTTTCTTTTACATGAATCATCAGATTGGTTCCTTTGATTTCTGCGCACACCCAGCTGATATCCGTATATTTCCTTCTTATTTGCTTTTCCAACGCTTCACAGTTGATGTTTTTTTTCAGGGTTCCTTCTTTAATTTTTTGTGAATATACAAAATTTTTTATTGTATTTGTTGTATATGTATAATTCCCGTCGATGGAAATTTCCCAGATATATCTGGAACAGACAATTAATGCCGTCACAAAAACAAAAGCAAATATCAGAACCAGTTTAAAAAAGAATTTATCAACAATTTTTGTATAAATCCCTTTTTCTTTCATATTCAAAACCGGAATGTCATTTGCTTTTAAAATTCGTAACGTTTCTTCAATATCCTCAGAATCTACGAGAAAGCTTGTTTTATTTTCCTGATTGGAGATATTCCGCAGATGAATCTTTTTCACCGTATTGAGGACTCTGTAAATATATTTTCCATCGATAACAATTTCATAAAAATGAAACTTCATTGATAACCCCACCTATCACCATTGATTCGCAATTATAAAACTTGACGCAAAGAGAAGTCCCTTTCACCCGGATTAGATATTTTTTACATGCAATTTCTATTTCTTCTTCATTCAGACTTTTAATGCATTTAAAATTTTCCAGAACAATTTCATCTTTGCCGGTCATTTGTATCAGGCATTCATGGCTTATCACATCTCTTGGAATATCATACGCATTATCAACATTAAACATACACGCCCCTGAAAAAGTTCTCATATTATTTTATGAATCAATATAAAAAGCCAGAACAAAAGTCCTGACTTTTTATCCTTAATTATATTTGCGCTTTCTAGCGGCTTCTGATTTTTTCTTACGCTTTACGCTTGGTTTTTCGTAATGTTCTCTTTTACGAATTTCCTGCTGGATACCAGCCTTTGCGCAATTTCTCTTGAATCGACGTAATGCACTGTCGATTGATTCGTTTTCTTTTACGATAACGCTTGACATCTGTTCTTCCCTCCCTTCAGTTATAGATTCCTAAAACTGTAGGTATTTGTGTGAAACACACTCAAATATTATACCATAATTTTCTATCACGTCAATATTTTTTTAATTCAGCTGTTCTGTCAAAACTTCTTTTGCTTTTGCCACAGCCTCATCTGCCCCGGCAGGGTTCTTTCCTCCTGCCTGCGCCATATTTGGTCGGCCGCCACCGCCACCGCCTACGCATTTGGCAATCTCTTTAATTAAGTTTCCGGCATGGGCACCTTTTGATATGGCATCATCATCTGCCATAACAATGACATTTGCCTTATCGGCAGTAGTTGAAACGATTACTACCACACCGCCGCCCATCTTTTCTTTCAAATTATCTCCAAGATTTCTTAAACCATTCATATCCACATCAGATACTTTTGTGGAAAGAAGTTTTACACCTTTTACTTCTTCCACATTGTTTAATACGTCTCCTACGGAGTCATTTGCCATTTTTGCCTTCAACTTTTCGTTTTCACTGGATAATGTTTTGATTTCATCATGCAGTGACTGAATCTTCTTTGCCAATCCGTTTGGCTCTGATTTGGCGATTTTTGCCGCTTCATTCAACATCTTTTCAATTTCCGCATAATATTTCATAAGTCCTGTGCCTGTCAAAGCTTCAATTCTACGAACCCCTGCAGAAATACCCGACTCTGAAACAATTTTAAAATAAGAAATGGTACTGGTATTGGAAACATGAGTACCTCCGCAAAGCTCCACGGAAAAATTACCCATGGATACAACTCTCACAGTCTCACCATATTTTTCGCCGAACAGTGCCATGGCGCCAGTCTTCTTTGCATCTTCCAGACTCATTTCCTCTGTGATAACATCCAGACCATTTGCAATCTGCTCATTTACCATAGTTTCCACTTTTTGGATTTCTTCATCTGTCATTGCCTGAAAATGGGTAAAGTCAAATCTCAGTCGCTCCCCATCTACATAAGAACCTGCCTGTTCCACATGATCACCAAGAACCGTCTTTAATGCCTTTTGCAGTAAATGAGTAGCACTGTGGTTTTTCGCCGTGGCATTTCTAAGAGTGGCATCCACCTTTAATGAAGCCTTATCTCCCACCTGAATCATACCTTCCTCAACATATCCTACATGACCGACCATGCTTCCGTGAAGTTTGATGGTATCAACCACCTGAAAACGACCATTTGAAGTTTCAATGACTCCTTTATCGCCTGCCTGACCGCCCATTGTGGCATAAAACGGTGTTTCTTCTACCACCACAGTTCCTTTGTCGCCATCGGCAAGAGCCTGTACCACTTCGCTTTCCGTAGTAAGTGCGCTGATTACAGAATCCTCTGCCAATCTGTCATATCCTACAAACTTTGAAGTCAGCGTATTGTCCAGACTTTCATAAACCGTTTCGTCAGCACCCATGTAATTGGTAGTTTTACGTGCCTTTCGGGCAGTTTCCCTCTGAACATCCATCGCCTTTTTAAAACCTTCTTCATCCACGGTAAATCCTTTTTCTTCAAGAATCTCCATGGTTAAATCCAAAGGAAATCCGTAAGTGTCATAAAGTTTAAAAGCATTATCTCCTGACAATGTTTTTTCACCCTGAGACTCCATTTCTGTCTCCATCTCGGCGAGGATACTTAATCCTGTATCAATGGTTTTATTGAATTTGTTTTCTTCCTCCGTCAGAACTTTGAAAATCATGTTTTTCTTTTCATCTAATTCCGGATAACCGTCCTTGGAACTTTCAATGACGGTCTTGGAAAGCTCTGACAAAAATATTCCGTCAATTCCAAGAAGTCTGCCATGTCTTGCAGCTCTTCGGATCAGTCTTCTCAATACATATCCTCTGCCTTCATTGGACGGCATAATGCCATCGGAAATCATAAATGTTGCAGAACGGATATGGTCGGTAATAATTCGGATGGACACATCCCACCGATACTCTTTTTTATACTCTTTATTAGAAATCGCACAGACTTTATCCCGAAGAGATTTAATGGTATCCACATCAAAAATAGAATCCACATCCTGTACCACGGTAGCAAGACGCTCTAATCCCATACCAGTGTCAATATTTTTATTTTTTAATGTTTCATAATTGCCTTTTCCGTCACTTTCAAACTGAGTAAATACATTATTCCAGATTTCTATATATCTGTCACAATCACAGCCAACGGTACATCCCGGCTTTCCACAGCCGTATTTTTCTCCTCTGTCATAATAGATTTCAGAACACGGACCACACGGACCTGCGCCATGTTCCCAGAAATTATCTTCCTTACCAAACTTAAAAATCCGCTCTTTTGGAATCCCCATTTCCTTATTCCAGATATCAAAGGCCTCATCATCCTCCAAATAGACGGACGGATAAAGTCTGCCGGCGTCAAGACCTACTACCTCCGTCAGAAATTCCCATGACCAGTGAATGGCTTCCGTCTTAAAATAGTCGCCAAAAGAAAAATTCCCAAGCATTTCAAAGAAAGTTCCATGTCTGGCTGTCTTTCCGATATTTTCAATATCACCGGTTCGGATACATTTCTGACATGTTGCCATTCTTGTCTTTGGCGGAATTTCCTGCCCTGTAAAATAAGGTTTCAATGGTGCCATGCCGGCATTAATTAATAACAGACTTTTATCATTATGGGGAACAAGGGAATAACTTCCCCTGACAAAATGTTCTTTGGATGCAAAAAAGTCCAGAAACATTTTTCTTAATTCATTTAATCCGTATTTCTTCATTGTAACTCCTCCAATACTAATCAGCCTTTACCTGATGAAATGCTTTTTTGCCCTTCTTAATTAAAATAACATTTTCATCATTATAATCTGCCGTCGTAAAAGTTTTATCTATTTCCGTAACTTTTTCTCCGTTGACGGATACGCCGCCCTGCTGTACCAGTCTTCTGGCTTCCCCACGGGAAGGGGCAAGCTTTGTGTCAACTAACAGTGTAAGAATATCTTTTCCTGCATCTAAATCTTCTTTTGCATAGGTTGTGGTCGGTAAATCTCCCGATATACCGCCTTTTGCAAAAATATTTTTCGCTGCTTCCAATGCTTTTTTTGCTTCTTCCTCACCATGAACCAGATTGGTCAGTTCGTAGGCAAGTATCTCCTTCGCCTTGTTCAGTTCTGCGCCTTCCCACGCTTCCATTTCCTGAATCTGCTCCAAGGGCAGAAAAGTCAGCATTTTCAGACACTTGATAACATCCGCATCATCCACATTTCTCCAGTACTGGAAAAACTCATAAGGGGAAGTCTTTTCCGGATCAAGCCATACGGCGCCACTGACGGTCTTACCCATTTTCTTTCCCTCCGAATTGAGAAGAAGGGTAATGGTCATTGCCGAAGCATCTTTACCTAACTTACGCCGGATAAGTTCTGTTCCGCCCAGCATGTTGCTCCACTGGTCATCCCCGCCAAACTGCAGATTACATCCGTAATCTTGAAACAGTTTGTAGAAATCATAACTCTGCATAATCATGTAATTAAATTCAAGGAAACTGAGACCTCGCTCCATTCTCTGCTTATAACATTCTGCAGTGAGCATTCTGTTCACACTGAAATGAGGTCCTACTTCTCTTAAAACATCAATATAATTTAAATCCATCAGCCAGTCGGCATTATTGACCATCAACGCTTTTCCGTCCGAGAAATCAATAAAACGGCTCATCTGCTTTTTGAAACATTCAATATTATGCTCTATGGTTTCTCTGGTCATCATCTGGCGCATATCCGTTTTTCCTGACGGATCGCCAATCATGGCAGTACCGCCGCCCAGCAGGGCAATCGGTTTATTTCCTGCCATTTGAAGTCTTTTCATCAGACATAACGCCATAAAATGTCCTACGTGGAGGCTGTCAGCCGTAGGGTCAAAACCGATATAAAACGTTGCTTTTCCTTCATTTATTAATTTTTTAATCAATTCTTCATCCGTAACCTGAGCAATCAGACCACGTGCCTGTAATTCTTCGTAAGTATTCATGTTCCTCTCCTTCTTTCGCACAGTTTCCTATGCGTTCCATCAATTCTATCCGCCTGCAGTGATAAAACTGCAATATACAAATATTGATTTTAGCATAGGAAAAACAATTTTACAACAAACCTTTGGCAGAAAATGAGAATTTCACAAAAGAATGCAGATGACACCTCTGCTCTGGTCATTGGTAATCTTTTCAATAGTTCCCTGCATTCTGCTTCTTGTATCTTCTGTCAGATTATTAATTTTATTCATAATTCCCTCATCCACAATCTGTCCGATGGATTTACCGAAAATATTTGTCTCCCAGATATTGGAATCTTCCTCGTTTTTGTTAATAAAATCAATTAAATCTTTCGCCTGCTCTTCATCTCCGATAATCGGAGAAATTTCCGTCAGAATATTTGCCTTTACAAAATGAATGGACGGAGCGGTAGCCTTTATTTTTACGCCGTATTTGTTACCATTTTTTATTAATTCCGGATTTTCCAGAACAATTTCTTCCTTATCCGGCGTCACGATTCCATATCCCGTGCTTCTTACTTTGCTGATGGCATCGTTGACCTTTTCATAATTTCTTTTCTGGTGTGCCAGTTCTTTTACCAGTTTGATTAACTGTAACTGATTATCAATGGTAGTTCCTGTCATCTCCGTCAGGGTGTCATAATAATATTTGTCATCAATATTAAAATTCACCACCATCTTTCCGTTGGACAATTCCACCATTGCCATATTAGCTTCCTTGATAAATTCCGGATCCGGCATTAGTTTTAAATTTTTAATGTCTTTGATTTTTACCAGTTTACCCAGCAGTTCCCTTGCATAATCGACTATGTATTGCATCAGCGGATGGTCACAATTCATAATTTCCAGCCATTTTGGAACCTGAAATACCACTTCACTGACAGGAAATTCAAACAGAATACTTTCCAAAATTTCATTGATATTATTTTCGTTTAATTTCAGACAGTTGATTGCCAATGTAGAAACGTTATATTTTTGTGCAATTTCGTCCCGAAGCCGGATACATTCCGCAGAATCCGGATCAATGGAATTGACCAGAATAATAAACGGTTTGTTGATATTCTGTAATTCCCGGATGGTTTTATCCAACGCTTTATTGTACTCATTCACATCCAAGTCGGTAAAACTACCGTCGCTGGTGACAACTACACCGATGGTGGAATGTTCGGAAATGACTTTTTCCGTTCCGATTTCAGCGGCTTTTGAAAATGGGATATCATAGTCAAACCAAGGTGTTTTTACCATACGTTCCGCATCTTCCTCCATATGGCCGGTGGCGCCGTCTACCATAAAACCTACACAGTCTATCAGCCTTACTTTTACATCCGCCCTGCCGCCAATATTGATGGAAACCGCATTGTTGGGAATAAATTTGGGTTCCGTGGTCATAATGGTTTTACCTGATGAGGATTGCGGTAATTCATCTTTTGCCCTTTTTATTTCGTTCTCATCATGTATGTTAGGCACAACTGCCACATCCATGAAATTTTTGATGAACGTGGATTTACCCGTTCTCACAGGGCCTACCACACCGATATAAATTTCCCCTTTAGTTCTTTTTTCAATGTCTTTATATACATTAAAATCCATGAAAAAACCTCCTTGCATACATTAATACTAAAATATATGCGAAAGGAGGTCATTTATTACATTAACGGAGATAATAATCTCAGAAGCTTTCCACATGCCTTATACCATAAAGGACGGTTTCTACACTCAATCAGGGAAACTTTCTTTGATTCCGAAAGCATCTGCTGATAATCTGCTTCTATATCCATAATGGCAGGATTTTTATAGATGAAACAGCCGTTTTCAAAATGCAGGAACAGACTCCGATAATCCAGATTAATGGTTCCCACCGTCGCTTTTTCATCATCACTGATAAACATTTTTGCATGGGTAAATCCCGGCGAATACTCATATATTTCCACTCCTGCCTCAATCAATTCACTGTAATAAGTTCTTGCAATGCAGTATGCGTATGCTTTATCGGGAATACCCGGCATGACAATCTTTACATCCACACCTCTTTTGGCGGCAAATTTCAGCGAAGACATCATTACATTATCAAGGACTAAATAGGGTGTCACAATATGTAAATACCGGTTTGCCGTGTTGATCATATGCAGATACACGGATTCACCGATTCTCTCATTTCCTACCGGCTCATCACCATATCCGATAACATATCCGTTTTTGTCGAATATTTTTGGAATATGTACATCCAGATATCTGTCAAAATTTCCGATGGTCTTTTCCGTCACATTCCACATCTGTAAAAACATCAGTGTAAAACTTTTGACGGCATCACCTTTTAACATGACAGCCGTATCTTTCCAGTAACCGAATTTATTGACAATATTCATATATTCATCTGCCAGATTGATGCCTCCGGTAAATGCCACTTTTCCGTCAACTATTAAAATTTTTCGATGATCTCTGTTATTCTGTTCTGTTGTAAAGAAAGGTCTTGCCGGCGCAAATGTTTTCGCCTTCATTCCCTTTTTTCGAAGTTTTTTATAATATCCTACAGGCAGTTTGTTGAGAGAACATAAACCGTCATACATAATTCTTACTTCAACGCCCTGCTGTATCTTTTTCTCTAAAATTCTTAAAATGGAATCCCACACTCTTCCCGGCTCTATAATAAAGTATTCCATAAAGATAAAATCCTGCGCCTCTTCCAATTCCCCGATTAACGCCCGGTATTTCTCTTCGCCGCAGTTTAAGTAAGTCACATCCGTATTCCGATATACCGGACATCCGGTATTATCGTAAATATATTTTGCCAGCATGGAAACCTGTTTGTCCTGAATCTGTAAATCATTATATATCTGCTGGTCCGGCTGCAGATATCGCTGGGATTTCAGATCAATATGCTCAATCCTCTTTCTTAATTTAATGGAACCGGGCTGAAATTTTGCATACAGATACATCATTGCACCAAATCCCGGTGTGAACATGATAAAAATAACCCAGATCAGTTTCATTGTGGGGTCAGATTTGTCATTGACAATATAAATCACAAGCAGAATCTGAATGACAACGATAATGTATGACATCGTCTTATTCAGTGTGGCATTGTATGCCAAAAGCAGAAAAAATGCCACCTGAAGTGCAATCATCAGACCGAATATAAAAATACGACTGAACAGAAATGTTGCCAAACCATGTTTTCCTTTGGTTTTTGTTTGATCTAGTTTCTTATGGTCCATGAAATTTCTCCTTCAATATATAAACCGGACATTAATATATTATATTCGTCTATTCCCACTCCAAATCCTTATATTCTCTGGTCTGTTCTCTCAGCATCAGCTCCCACATGGCTTCCTCCGCCGGTTTTCCGTCGAACAGCACCGCATTGACCGCTTCCACGATTGGCATTTCCACCTGATGTTTTTTTGCCAGCGCCAAGGCTGCTTTTGCGGATACCGCTCCTTCTACCACCATTTTCACTTCACTGACAGCCTCTTTTAGAGAATATCCTTTACCGATAAGCACACCGGCTCTTCTATTTCTGGAATGCTTGCTGTTGCAGGTAACAATCAGGTCACCAATTCCCGATAAGCCGTAAAAGGTTCTGGAATGTCCGCCCATTTTAATGCCTAGCGCCGTAATTTCCTTAATACCTCTTGTGATCAGCGCCGCCTCCGTGTTATCACCGTAACCCAAACCGTCAATAATTCCGGCTGCCAGTGCAATCACATTTTTCAGAGAACCACCCAGTTCAATACTTTTCCTGTCCGGGCTGATATAGGTTCTGAAATATTTGTTGGCAAACATATCTCTGACTTTTACGGCAGTTTCCTGTCTTTTTGCCCCGATGACCACTACTGTAGGAACATTTCTTCCCACTTCCTCGGCATGACTTGGTCCGGAAAGCACTACTGCTTCACATTCCGGCAGCTCCTCCTCGATAATCTCCGTCATGGTATAAAATGTATCATCCTCGATTCCTTTTGCCACATCCACAATAATTTGTCCTTTTGTCACAATACCTTTTAAACTTCTTGACGTGCTTCTAACAAAAGATGATGCCACTGCCATAACAATCATTTCCGAATCTCTGACAGCTTCTTCCATGTTATTGGTTATTTTTATTTCTTCAGAAATTTTAACCCCCGGAAGGCCTATTTTATTTTCACGCTCCCTTTGCAACTCATCTACCTCTTTTTGAAGAAAGGACCAGATGGTAACATCATTCTGATTTTCATGTAAAACTTTTGCCAGTGCGATGGCCCATCCGCCACCACCAAGAACTGTAACTTTTGCCATATTAAGCCTCCTTCTTTTCGCCAATTCTTCTCTCTGTTCCATTGGCTAATCTCTTTATATTCTCCCTGTGTCGGATAAAAGACAGAACGGTCATAATTCCGACCAAAATATATGCCTCCATTTTTTCCGCTGCATTTAACTGGCGCACCATATCTAACTGCCCCCATACAATCATTTCAATCAAAAATCCGGTCATCATGCACAGGGAACTGAACGATACATATTTTGTAATGGCAAGAGCTACAAAAAAAGTCAATGCAGCCATTACAACAAATTTCCAGTCAAAAAGAGCCAGAGACAACAGAACACCGGATGTGGCGGCAATTCCTTTCCCTCCGTTAAAATTCATGTAAAACGGGAAATTATGTCCTAAGATGGTACCCAGACCTGTATATAAAGCCATAACCATCATCCTGCCTTCACACTGATTCCGAAAAAGAAAATACGTCAGAATCACGGCGAACACCGCTTTTAGGGCATCACCAAAATAAGTGATGAATCCATATTTTTTCCCAAGGGTTCGCATGGCATTGGTGGTGCCTGAATTACCACTGCCATATTCCCTGATATCAATATTATGCATCTTTCCTATAATAAAAGCAGTCTGAAAAAGACCAAACACATATCCGATTACAATACAAGCAATTCTCTGCCAAATCATATCTTAAACTCCCTTTTTTATTTTTTATTATTTATCTTTTCTCTCACGAATAATAAAACGCAAAGGCGTTCCACGAAAACCGAAAGCCTCCCTGATACGATTCTCAATATACCGGGTATAGGAGAAATGCATCAGTTCTTTGTCATTTACAAAAATAACAAAGGTAGGCGGTTTTACGGACACCTGTGTAATATAATACAACTTCAG
>CAJFUA010000048.1 GCA_904420085.1 uncultured Eubacterium sp.
AAAATAACAAGTGCGAAGCACGCATCTGCGCAGCAGATATTTTCGAGCTGTTATCGCTAGCAGAAAAATAAGCACGAGCGAAAATAAGTGAGCGAAGCGAAGTATTTATGATGAGGTGTGATTATGAATTTAAATACGGTACCTACCAAAGGTAATTTAATGACTGCCAAAAGTTCCCTTGCTCTTGCCCGTCAGGGCTATGAGTTAATGGATAAGAAACGTAATATTCTTATCCGGGAAATTGTAGACTTGACAGAAAAAGCAGATAAGATTCAGTCTGAGATTGATAAAACCTTTACAACCGCCTATGCAGCCTTAGAAAAAGCAAATATCGAGTTGGGCATCCGAAATGTTGAGACTTATGCATTTAATGTCACGCCTGAGAAAGATATTCATATCAGAACCCGAAGTGTTATGGGCGCGGAAATTCCCTTGGTAAAATATGTGGAAGAAGTTAGAAATCCTGTTTATTCCTTTTATGGAACGACAGAATCTCTGGACGAGGCAAAAGCATGTTTTGAGAAAGTAAAGGACTTAACCATCCGTCTTTCCATGATAGAAAATGCCGCTTACCGGCTTGCTTACAATATTAAGAAAACCCAGAAACGTGCCAATGCCCTCCAGAATATTACCATTCCTAATTATGAAGTTCTTGTTAAAAACATTGAGAATGCATTAGAGGAAAAAGAGCGTGAGGAATTTACCAGACTGAAAGTGATTAAATCAAGAGTCAGTTAAATAAACGTTATTCAATTAGGAACCGGTTAAATAATATATAAAAAAGATGGTTGCAATTTCTTTATCTGTAACCATTTTTTTATGCCAAAAATTAACAGATATTACATACCGATATATGTTGATTTTTTAATTTCAATCTAGTAAAATAATATGAGACATATTTTTGAAAAGAAGAGGCTTTTTATGAAAAAGATTATTAAATATATTATCTCATTTGCAATGATTGTCTCTGTTTTGGGACAATCCGTTCCGTTACATACGACAACAGTATACGCCAAATCAACGGTTTCATTGCCGAAGGCACCCGACATTACCGGCGAATCCGCCATATTAATAGAAGCAGACACCGGCACCGTTTTATACGAGAAGGACCCTCACAAAAAAATGTATCCAGCAAGTATCACAAAAATCATGACGGCATTGCTTACATTAGAAAACTGTCAGCTAGACGAGGAAGTGGTTTATTCCAAAGAAAACATTGACAGCATTACCATTGAAGATTCCAATATCGGATGTCAGGCAGGAGAAAAAATGTCTGTCAAAGACTGTCTCTATGCCCTGATGCTTGCCTCAGCCAATGAGACTGCAACGGCTCTGGCAGAACATATATCCGGAAGTACGGAAGCTTTTGCCCAATTAATGAATCAGCGGGCAAAAGAGATTGGCGTAACCAATACGCACTTTGCCAACGCAAATGGTCTGCATGATGATAATCATTATGTATGTGCCTATGATATGGCATTGATTATGAAAGAAGCCATCCAATATCCTTTGTTTTTGGATGTAATTCATTCTACGGAATACACGATTCCTGCGAATAATAAAAGAAAAGAACCATATCAGTCCTATCAGCGGCATAAAATGATTTTTCAAACCAGCGAATATTATGATGCTGATGTAATCGGAGGAAAAACAGGATATACGGATCAGGCAGGAAAATGTCTTGTCACTTATGCAAAACGAGATGATGTTTCCCTGATCTGCGTTGTGTTGAAATCCGAAGGGGATATTGTTTTTAATGACACACGGGCTTTACTGGATTATGGTTTTGAAAATTTCCGCTTTGTAAATGTTTCTGAAAACGATACCCGATTTCAGACATATTCCATGGACAACCTGTCTTCTCCGTTTTCAAATAACAGGAAAACCATTATGATTGATAAAGATGCTTCCATTATTGTTCCGAAAGGCGTGTCTATCTCCGATTTAGATACAGAAGTATCTTTTCAATTGACAGATGATTCTTTTGCTACCATCACTTATAAATATGGAGATAATGTAATGGGTTCGGCAAAAATCAAATATACAGATTCTGGTTCGACAACAGAGGAACTTTCTACTGACAACGGCAAAGAGCAGACAACAACAGCAAATCATTCTGCAAAGACAGAATCTTCAGACTCCGAAAAACAATCTGAATCAAAAGCCAATACAACTCAGACCACAAAAAAGGAGTCTTCCGTTCATCCATTAACAATTGTTATGATTATTTTATTCGTTGTTATCATTTCTGCCATTGTTACTATACTGATTTTGCACCGTAGAAAGATTAACCGCATTCGGGCTATGAAAAGAATAAGAAGACGTTAAAGATATTTAGGAGGTATTAATATGAATTGGGTAGCACCTATCAAAGACGAAAAAACTTTACAATTATTTGGAGAAACTTTAAAGGAAGTAGATTATAAATACTACATTATGTTTGAACTTGGTGTAGGAACCGGTCTTCAGCTTCAGGACATTCTTAGTTTTAAAAACAAAGATGTGACAGGTAAAAAAGAGATTACTGTGGAAATTGGAACAAAAAATATCAAAAATACATTTTCCATTCCGACAGACCTCCAAAAAATCATCAACAATTACACAAAAGGAAAAGATCCTGAGGCTTATTTGATTCTCGGACACAAATCTGCAAATAAACCTGTATCCAGAGAACAGGCATATCGGGTTCTCCGTGCGGCCGGACGTAAAATCGGTTTAAGTTCCATCGGTGCTCAGACCATGCGTAAAACCTTTGCATGGAAATATTATAAAGAAACCGGAGATATCTATTATCTTCAAAACTTATTTAACCATGCCTCACCTTCCATTACCTATCGTTTTATCGGCGAAAAACCAAATATGGAAGTGGTTCTTAAAAAGATGACGCCACAGGAAAATGAGCGCAGCCGTTATCTTCTCTATTTAAACGGAAGCGGCAAGAAGAGACTGAACAATATCATTGATACACTGACAGAAATTCGGGATAATTTTGACAATCCGGCAAACAATGATTCTTTCTATGGAAAAGTAGACTGTCTTCTTGAAGAATTAGACGCTCTGATGAAAAATTATAAAGAAACAAAATAAAAATCATAAAAAGAAGAGCTGCCAATCTCCCATGATTTGCAGCTCTTCTTTTATAAATCGTCGTCCTCATCCTCTTCTTCGTTTTCATCCCATATTTCTTCTACGACAATTTCTTTCTCCAGAGACCTCTGTCTTCTTTCCCGTCTCTTCTCCCTAATATTTTCCTGTTTTTCATAAATGGACTCTGCGCCCTCTTCATCCGTGGATTTCATAATCTTAATCGCATAAAAACTGTCTTCTTCCAGTTTCTTTACTTTGATCTTTCCTCTCACATATCCGTGTTCCGGACATTTTCCTAAACAATAATACGTTTTTCCACTGTCGGAAAACCAGTCAAGCAGGATTTCCAAAGGTTTGTCACACCGGTTACAGCACAATGATTTTACATCTTCGTCTGCAAACATCTCTTCCTTATCAAGAAACTCCCTGGTAACCAGCTTTGTATACTGATCAAACCGGACAAAAATTTCTTCCTCCTTAATCCTTGGTGCATAAAAAGTATCAATGGACAATCTCCCCTTATACTTTTCAAAATCCATTACCTGCATCACCTTTGCAGTATAATAAGCGTCACTTAACGCCCTGTGAAACGCATTCTCCTCCGGAATCTCCAAATACTCAACTGCACTGGTAAGCGTCCTTTTCATATGACCATCATCATACCGCAGACTGAACATCTTCTGTAAATCCACATAAAACAGCGGAAATTCCAGTATACGCTCCAGTTTATAATGTCTCATATTTTTCTGTAACTCTGTCAGGTCCATAGAACCCCATGTACAGAACATGTAATCATCTCCACACCATTCCAAAAACTCTACGATTGCTCTTTTAAAGTCCTTTCCATAACTTAGTTCTTCCTCTGTAAAATGCGTTATTTCCTGAATTTTATAATGAAGCCTTTTGTAAACTCTCGGTCGGATGACCTGCTGATAGGAGTCCCTAATCTCTCTGTCCTCCGTCACTCGCACTGCACCGATTTCTATAATTTCAAAAGGTATGTCCGGATGATGATTATTTTTTCCGTAAGGATTTTGATTCCACTCCAAATCCATTACAATATAATCCATCGTTCTTCTCCATATGAAATTTTCAACAGACGTTGCACATTTTTCAATAATAAGTAATATATAAATGTGCAATCTGATATCATCCTTCCTTTAAAGGATGATGGAAACGCATCTGACTGGATTCGAACCAGCGACCTACCGCTTAGGAGGCGGTTGCTCTATCCTGCTGAGCTACAGATGCCTATGCATAACATTACGGCAAAGATAAACTTCGCCGTAATGTTTAAAACGCTTACTTTTATATTCTATCACATTTACTGAAATATAACAAAACTATTTTACTTCTATTTTCTCCATACCACCCATATATGGTCTTAATGCTTCCGGTATGCTGACAGTTCCATCTTCATTCAGATTGTTTTCCAGAAATGCAATCAGCATACGTGGCGGAGCAACCACTGTATTATTCAGGGTATGGGCAAAATAATTTCCATCTTTGCCACGGACTCTGATTCCCAGTCTTCTTGCCTGAGCATCACCCAAATTGGAACAGCTTCCCACTTCGAAATATTTCTTCTGTCTTGGAGACCATGCCTCCACATCAACAGATTTTACCTTAAGATCTGCCAAATCACCGGAACAACACTCTAAAGTACGAACCGGAATATCAAGGCTTCTGAATAAATCTACCGTATTTTTCCAAAGTTTATCGTACCACTCCATGCTTTCTTCCGGCTTACAGATTACAATCATTTCCTGTTTTTCAAACTGGTGAATACGGTATACGCCTCTCTCCTCAATACCATGGGCGCCTTTTTCCTTACGGAAACATGGCGAATAACTGGTCAGTGTATAAGGAAGTTCTTCTTCTTTTAT
This sequence comes from uncultured Eubacterium sp., assembly GCA_904420085.1. Lineage (GTDB taxonomy): Bacteria > Bacillota > Clostridia > Lachnospirales > Lachnospiraceae > Eubacterium_G. The sequence goes on from CAJFUA010000048.1 coordinate 4,974, forward strand.
ATGGGTATTGATAAATTTACCAATCATGGAGTGCTCACTTGTACCAATCAGATAAAGATCCTCTCCTTCAATTTTGTACATCATGGAGTCCATCTCATCGAAACTCATAACGCCTGTTACCACATTGCTTCGAATCATAAAAGGCGGCACACAGTATGTGAAACCCCGGTCTATCATAAAATCCCTTGCATAGGAAATAACTGCAGAATGGACTCTGGCAATGTCTCCCATAAGATAATAAAATCCGTTACCTGCCACATTTCTTGCCGCTTCTAAATCGATTCCATGAAATTTTTCCATAATGTCTGTATGATATGGAATCTCATACTCCGGAACAACCGGCTCTCCAAACCGCTCCAGTTCCACATTCTCACTGTCATCTTTCCCAATTGGAACAGATGAATCGATAATATTTGGAATCACCATCATAATATTTTTGATTTCTTCTGCCAGTTTTTTTTCTTCTGCCGTAAGTTCGTCAATTCTGGCATTTCCTGCGGCAACCTGGGCCTTGGTATTTTCTGCTTCTTCTCTCTTTCCGTCCTTCATAAGACCACCGATCAATTTGGATAATCTGTTCTTTTCCGCACGAAGAGATTCCACTTCTTTTTTTATTTTACGATTACGCTCGTCAAGTTCAATCACCTGGTCCACCAATGGAAGTTTGTGATCCTGAAATTTATTCTTAATATTCTGCTTTACGATTTCCGGATTATCTCTTACAAATTTAATATCTAACATTTTTTGTTTTCTCTCCCTTTCGTTTCAAGATATATTTCCTTTTAAACACTGTTTCGATTATACTCCCTACACCTTATTTTTGCAAGGATTGTAGCAAACATTATATAAATGTGTTATACTATTTTCATCGCAGAAAGTGTCACAAAATCACTTTATTCACAATTTGTATGACAAGGGGATGTACTTATGAATTTAGAATTAATTAACACAAGACGAAATAATAAAATTTACTCTGACGGAACAAACTCTTACAAAGTTTTTAATCAAGGATACGATAAGAGGCTGGTTTTTCTGGAATCTTTTATCACTGCCGAGGTGGAAGCTGCCGGCGTAAAAGTTTCTTCCATTGACGAAGTAACCTGTAATAACGGACAGTGGTCATTTAAATTTGACCTGATTAAAGGAAAATCTCTCTTTGATATGATGGAAGAAGACCCTGATCATATAGATTCTTATCTTGATAAAATGGTTGAGGTACATACCGCCATACATAAATTCCGGTGTCCGAAGCTTCCTTTCCAAAAACAGAAACTGACCGACTACATTCAGGGTTCCGACTTGGATGAGGAAATGAAAATTGACTTAATTGATATGCTCAATTCCTGTCCGAAACATAATAAATTAGTTCACGGGAATTTTACCCCTCATAATATTATTGTTTCACAGCAGGGAGACTACATTGTGGACTGGAATCACGCAGGTCAGGGAAGCGCCAGCGCAGATGTGGCGCAAACTTATATCTGGATGCAGATGAATATGCCGGATTACGCAGAATCATACCTGAAAAAATTCTGTGATGCAACCAACACTTCCTCTCAATACGTCCATAATTGGATTCCGATTGTGGCTGCTGCCAGACTTGCAAAGAAAAATCCGGGAGAAGAGGAATTGTTAAACAGTTTAATTTCTGTTATAGAATATTAAGAATATTGATTCGTTACAATTTTTAAATAAATTTCTAAAAAAGGACTGCCTATAACGGCAATCCTTTTTTACATCCTATACCCGCTCGATTCCAAATGCGGATGCACGCACAGTTCCGCTAAGTATTAATGTTACATCATTTACCGCAACATCCTGATTTTCCGGTTCATCAATAGCCGAACCAAAACATTCAATATGATTCTCCACGTTCCAATTTCTTGGAATATAGGTGTTCATTGCTCCGGCGCTGCATTCTACTCTCATATACACTGTATCTCCCGCTGCTTTTGCACTGTCCAAATATACATCAATGGCTCCGGCTTTATTAATAATTTCCACACTTTTCAAATTTTGTGAATCAATATACTTTTGTGCTGCGGAATAACGGTTCTCGTGAAATATATATTCTCCATCTGCATGACTTTCGTTCTCCCCATCCTTTTCATCATTTGAATTTGCATTTTTCCTAAATAAATGCCTATCCCTGTCATGAAATCCATGAGAATAATTTCTTTTCCACTTTCTTCTTCCCTTTCCCTTGAATAACAGTGACCAGCCAATAGTTAAAAGAATGGCTGCACCAATAACCGGCCAAGGCGTAATGGCTTCTATTTTCAATTCTTTATCCCACACAATGGCAAGAAACGCGAGCCCCATAAATACGCCAAAACTTTCTCTATGAACCAGTCCGTTGACTACCATAGCGCCCCAAATAACAGAGAAAACAATATGCCCCATCTCGATATTTGGCAGATAACCTAATTCGTTAATTAACCAAAATATGGCAGCGGCAATAAATATCACACCCCAAAAAACATTTTTTCCTCTCTCTTTCATTTTACACTCCTTATCTCATCAATTTTACTTTTCAATGGTTTAAAATATCCTCTGGATACATAAATATTTTTATGTGTATTTTTAAACTCTATTTTGGATGAAGCGGTCACATTTTTTGTAATAGAATAAATTTCCCTGACATTTACAATGGCTGACTTGGAAATTCTGCAAAAATAATATGGAAGTATCTGTTCCAGTTCATATAATCTGTACTTTGTGGAAAAGATATCTCTTCGCGTATGTGCTTTTACCACATCATCTTCTGTTTCAAAAAAGATAATATTCTCTATTTCCTCATAAAATTCAACATGATTCTTAAACAGTTCCATTTTCATATTGCTGTTACTTTGCGTAGAAATTACTTTCTGTATGTGAATCACTTCCTCATCAATTTCAGAACACTTTATGACTACTTCATTCTCTTTGCAGTTTTTATCCATTTTTACTGTAATTTTCATTGACTCCCTCTTACTTTCCATACACATATTCTATTGAACCATTTTATAATTGTAAATGCTTTTTCCGTAAGTGGTAATAAAACAGAGTTAACAGGTAAAAAAAGATGCTTTTCAGAATATGATTGAAAAGCATCTTTGGTTTACATAACTATTTAATATTCCATTGCCTTGTCTAAAGCTTCTTTCTCTTCTTCTCCCAGCGTGGCATAAGCCTCACCCTTAATAATTTCTTTAATATAGGTATAACTGCTGTCTCTGCCATGCATTGTATTTAAGATAAATCCGGTATTAGAATCATCTAAGAGACATAAAGCAAAACTTAAATTTCCTCCCATCTCTTTAAATGCATCATATTTGACAATACCTAATTTATGAAATGTGGAAGTAATATTGTGAAGTGTTGACTGAAACATTTCTTCATTTTTTTCATAAGCTCTTTCAAGAGTTTCTACCTGTTGAAAATTTTCCTCAATGGCTGCGGAAAGATTTTCTGCATTTTTTCCTTTCATAAATTTTTCATACCGATTCATCAGTCTGGATATTTTTTTATTCTGTTTTATATGTAATACTAAAAATACTAAAAACATAACTGCAATAATTGATAAATATATATAGTCTCTCATAGTAAACTCCTTTTGTACTTTCATTTATTATAGTTTATAACATTCCGGTTACTTTGTACACATTCAAATAATTCCAAATTAACCTTCCATACTCTCAAACAATTCCAGAATTCTTTCAAATTCTTCCTTTGAGTAATACTCTATTTCTATTTTTCCTTTTCCGCCCTTTTTGTGGTTAATGGAAACCTTTGTTCCGAATTTTTCCCTTAATTTTGTGGCTATGGTTGTATAAACCGCTTCCTCACTGGATGGTATCGGAAGTTTCGCCTGCTTTGGATTCAAGATAGATTTCACCAGTTTTTCCGTATCCCGGACACTCAATCCTTTTTCTACCACGTTCTTTGCTGCCTCTAACTGTAAGTCTTCCTGATCCAAACCAAGTAACGCTCTGGCATGTCCCATGGAAAGTTCCTCACTGATTAACATTTCCTGCACTTCGTCCGTCAATTTCAATAATCGCAAAGAATTTGCAATGGCAGTTCTGGACTTCGATACTCTCTTTGCCAATTCTTCCTGTTTTAAATGACACTCATCAATCAGACTCTTATAGGCCAAAGCTTCTTCAATGGGATTTAAGTCCTTTCGCTGAATGTTTTCGATTAAGGCAATTTCCATTACTTCCTGTTTCGTATATTCTTTAATAATAACAGGTACTTCTTTCACTTTTGCCAGTTTTGCTGCTCTCCACCGTCTTTCCCCTGCAATAATCTCATAATAATCGTCTTTTTTCTGAACGACGATAGGCTGAATAATTCCAAACTGCTTAATGGATTCAGCAAGTTCTTCCAAAGATTCCTTATCAAACTTTTTTCGTGGCTGATCTCTGTTTGGTTCAATATCAGAAACTTTCATCATCATATCTGCCGGTACTTTTACTTCTTTAATTACTTCTTTTACAACTTCCTTCACTACAGGTTTGCTTTCTGCACCTGTCTTAACATTTCCCGTATTGGGAATCAGGGAATCAATTCCTTTCCCCAATCCTTTTCTTTTTACTGCCATAATGACCTCGCTTTTTATATCTTCTGCATTTTATTTTCTATTTATAATTTTATTTTCTATTTATAATTTCATTATAAATTTATCAACTATTTATTTTCGTCAAGAATTTCTTTCGCCAATTTTTCATATGCAACAGCTCCTGATGATTTTCCATCATACATATGAATAGGTAATCCGTAACTTGGTGCTTCCGCCAATCGCACATTTCTTGGAATAACCGTATCATATACTTTAATTTGGATATTTTCCTTTACATTTTCCATCACTTCATTAGATAAATTTGTTCTGGAATCATACATAGTAAATACAATTCCATCTATTTTTAATTTGTTATTCAATCTTTCCTGAATCAAGTTTATGGTATGTATCAACTGTGACAATCCCTCTAAAGCATAATACTCGCACTGAATTGGTACGATGACAGAATCCGCCGCAGCCATAGCATTTACAGTAAGAACATTTAATGATGGTGGACAATCAATAATGATATATTCATATAAATCTTTTACTTTATCTAATATCTCTTTTAAAATAAATTCTCTATTTTCTATTCCTATTAAATCTATCTCTGCACCCGATAAATTCACATTGGATGGAAGAACATTTAAATTATCTACCACACTTTTTGTCAGGCACTCTGAAATCGTACATTCTTCTAAAAACAACTCATAAATTGTGTTTTCCAAATTGTGCTTTATAATCCCAACGCCACTTGTAGCATTTCCCTGAGGGTCTATATCCACAAGAAGAACTTTTTTTCCTAATTCTGCCAAACATGATGACAGATTAATAGATGTTGTTGTCTTTCCTACACCGCCTTTTTGATTAGCAATCGCAATTATTTTTCCCATTATAATACCGTCATTAGTACTTTCTACTAATCCTTTCTATTTCATTATTGTATCAATCCCCGTCTGTTCATTCTACCACAATACAATATTCATTTCCACAGAAATATTACCTGAATCTATACAATTGAATCTATATAATATTTACATAAATGTTTCACGTAAAACATTTATATTTTAATTCACATCTTTATTATAACAAAAAAAATAACTTAAAAATAAAATTATGACTTGTGTATTAATTAAATTCCAATGTATAACAAAGAGTTCCGCTTGCGGAACTCTCGCGCCAAGCGCAGTTGCTTTTGCAACAAACTTCCTATTCGCACTTGTGCGCATCCATAGCGGAGCGTTTTTATATCATAGGTCAGTCCGAAGGTCTTTCCTATGATATAAAAATAGAAAAGAATAATGTTTCACGTGAAACATTATTCCCATCATACAAAGTATTATATTTTTTAAATAAAAAACTCTTTATTTCATCCATTACTATTTTTCTAACAAATCAATTATTTCCTGTAATTCTATTTTTACACGCATAGGATCTACAGAAACAATATCTTTACAAAACTTTATTTTTTCAAGCAATGTGTTTTCCGTATTTTGACCGATAGTAAATGTTTCACGTGAAACATTTGTAGTTTGTGCCTGAACTATACACATTTCCACAACAGATAATTCTTTATTTAATTTTTCAATATTTTTCTCTATTGTTTCGTTTTCGGTCAGATATGCAGATATATGTACTTCCAGTTCATTTATTTCCTGATTTTTAAATCCACTGTCTTCTCTGGCTTTCACAGAAAACATCTCTGATGCCTCATCCACCATAGAATCTATTTCATCTATTTTATTTTTTGACTCAACAATAGCTATCATATTATGTTCCAGTTTATCTTGATTTATCTTTAATCTTTCTTCTAAAATTTGTTTTCTTTTTGCTAAATATTCCTCTAACATTTTTTCTCCTAAATCATTTGTAACGACTTCTTTTCTTCTTATTTTAAAGGTTTCTTTAAAGGCATTCCTGCCTTTCTTGGATATTTATCCGGTGTCTGTTTTATTTTATGGATAACAATAAAACTTCTATTTATATTTGTATATGGCAGCTTTACTATATCTCTTTTTTCTATTTTTCCACCTAAAATATCAATTGCTTTCTCTGCACTATTTTTTTCTTCCTCACTGAATTCAGATTTATAACTGATAAATTTTCCTCCTTCTGAAATAAAAGGAATACAATATTCTGACAATGTAGACAGATTTGCTACCGCTCTTGATACGCAAATATCAAATTTTTCTCTATAATTTTGATTTTTTCCTAAATCTTCTGCCCGTCCATGAACAGTGCAGATATCTTTCAATTTTAATTCCTTAATCACATCATTTAAAAAAAGCAGTCGCTTATTTAAAGAATCAAGTAAAGTAACATTCAAATGAGGAAACACAATTTTTAACGGAATGCCCGGAAATCCTGCACCGGTTCCCACGTCTATCATTGTTTGAAATTTTTCCATATCAACAGTCTTTACAGACAGCAAACTGTCAATAAAATGTTTCGTTATAACGTCATTAAAATCAACAATCGATGTCAGATTCATTACTTTATTTATTTCTACCAACATTTCATAATATTTTAAAAACTGCGCTACCTGTTGATCTGTTATTTGAATTTCTAATTCGTTGATTCCTTGAATCAATAATTCTGTTCCATTCATTTTCTTTCTCCGTTGAAAATTTATTTATAAAACAATTTTAATGCAAATGATTTTGTGCAAACAAAAAAATATATAAAATATCTAAAAAAGAATATCGTCATATAAAGGAAGAATAATAAAATATCAGATAAAACCAATTCATAATATTTATTTACGACATTTTATAATATTTATCTATAGATTATATATTAAAATAGTTATAGTATGGTTCTTTTATTTTTTCTTCTCCTTTTTAATGAATCCTTTTATTTTCCTTTGCTTTGTTCCAGATGAATTAATAAAACAGATATATCTGCCGGCGAAACTCCGGATATTCTGGAAGCCTGTCCAATATTGATTGGCTGATAAAAATTCAATTTCTGCACAGCTTCTTTTCGCAAACTGTTCACTTTTGAATAATCAAAATTTTCCGGGATTTTTTTATTCTCCAACTTCTTAAAATTCTTTACCTGTTTTTTCTGTCTCTCAATATAACCATGATATTTGATATTGATATTGACCTGTTCTTGTACATCATAAGACAGTTCCGGTCTTTCCTTATCCAAACCTACAATTTTATCATAAGATAACTCCGGTCTTCGAATCAGTTCCGCCAAAGTGGTAGCTGTCTTTAACGGCGTACTTCCAAGACTTTCCAGATATTCCTGATTTTCTTTTGCCGCACCGATTTTATAATTTTCTAACCGCTCTATTTCTCTCTCAATTAGTTGTTCTTTTTCGCAGACATAATCGTATCTCTCTTTAGAAACCAGACCGATTTCATATCCTATTTTGGACAGTCTCAAATCTGCATTATCCTGTCTCAGCAACAGACGGTATTCTGCTCTGGATGTCATCATTCTATATGGTTCATGACTTTCCTTTGTTACAAGGTCATCAATTAATACGCCAATATATCCCTGTGACCTGTCAATGACAATCGATTCTTTTCCTTCCACATATCTTGCCGCATTAATACCCGCAATCAGTCCCTGTGCCGCCGCTTCTTCATAACCGGAACTTCCATTGAACTGTCCTGCACTAAACAAACCTTTAATATTTTTAAATTCAAGGTTCGGTAATAACTGTCCGTATTCAATACAATCATATTCTATGGCATATGCGTTTCTTACAATTTTTGCATTTTCCAGACCCGGTACCGTGTGGTACATGGCATCCTGCACATCTTCCGGCAGTGAGGAAGACATTCCTCCCAAATACATTTCGTTGGTGTATAGTCCCTCCGGTTCAATAAATACCTGATGTCTGTCCTTGTCTGCAAACTTAACTACTTTATCTTCGATAGAAGGGCAGTATCTTGGACCGGTTCCCTCAATCATTCCCGAAAATAAAGGCGATCTGTCTATATTATCCCTGATAATTTCATGAGTCTTCTCATTGGTATAAGTAAGCCAGCATGACACCTGTTCTTTCTGAATACTTTCCGGGTCTGTAGAAAATGAAAAAGGAACAATCTTCTCATCACCAAACTGTTCTTCCATTTTACTGAAATCTACCGTCCGCTTATCGACTCTGGCAGGAGTTCCCGTTTTAAACCTTCTCATTTTAATTCCATTTTCAATCAGGGAATCCGTCAGATGATTGGCAGCCATCAGTCCGTTAGGTCCTGTATATTCGCACACTTCTCCATATATACACTTTGCTTTTAAATAAACACCGGTAGCAAGAACCACTGATTTTGCATAATAGGCTGCTCCCGAAACAGTTTTTACTCCCTGAATCTCGCCCTCTTCTACAATCAGCTCCGAAACTTCTCCCTGCTTAATCGTCAGATTTTCCGTATTTTCCATAGTTTTCCGCATCTGTCCGGTATAATCCTGTTTATCTGCCTGGGCTCTTAATGAATGAACTGCCGGACCTTTTGATTTATTGAGCATCTTTGACTGAATAAAACTCTTATCTATATTTTTTCCCATCTCTCCGCCCAGTGCGTCCACTTCACGGACAAGATGTCCCTTTGAAGTACCGCCTATATTCGGATTACATGGCATCAGGGCAATACTGTCCACACTTACCGTAAAAACAATGGTCTGGAATCCAAGTCTGGCAGAAGCCAATGCCGCCTCGCATCCTGCATGACCGGCGCCAATAACTATCACGTCATAATTTTTTTCTATCTTTAACATCTTAAAATCTCCTATTTTCCCATACAAAATTTTGAGAAAATTTCCTCTACTAAGTCATCCTCCACACTCTCGCCAATAATCAGCCCAAGCTGCTCATAGGCATCCATCAAATCAATGGAATAAAAATCTTCCGGCATCATTGCTTCCACAGATTCTTTCACTTTCAGCAAACTTTGATAAGAATTTTCCAAAGCTTCCTTATGTCTTGCGTTGGTAATATAAATCTGATCATTATAAGTAACTCTTCCGGAATAAAACATATCTCTGATTCTTTCTTCCAGTTTATCCATTCCCATACCTTGTTTTGCAGAAAACTCGATAACATCTTCTTTGGGTAAATCTTTTATGTCATCAAAATCTGCGACCATGTCCATATCTGACTTATTTAATAAAACAATAAACTGTTTATCCTTTATCAGCTGAAGAATTTCTAAATCATTTTCATCTATTTTTCTGGAACCATCCACCACATAAATAATCAGATCTGCCTGATTTGCAATCTCCTTTGCCTTATTGACACCAATCTGTTCCACCTTATCTTCCGTATTTCTGATTCCGGCAGTATCAATTATTTTCAGGGATAATCCATTAAAATTGATATTTTCTTCCAGTGTATCTCTGGTCGTTCCCTCAATATCCGTGACAATGGCACGCTCCTCTCCCAACATTAAATTTAAAAGAGAAGACTTTCCGGCATTTGGTTTTCCAAGAATTACCGTATGAATACCTTCCTTCATAATTCTTCCATTATCAAAAGTATCTAACAGTCTTTTTATTTTTGTAGTATTTTTTTCCAGCATATGAGATATTTCTTTATCATATCCGTCCAGACTGATATGTTCCGGATCATCCAGGGCAGATTCAATAAATGCAATATGATAAATGATATCGCTTCTGATTTCTTTAATTTTTTCAGAAACTCCGCCTTTTAACTGAGACATAGAACTGCTCAGTGCAAAATCATTACTTGAATTGATTACATCCATAACAGCTTCCGCCTGAGATAAATCCAATCTGCCATTTAAAAATGCCCGTTTTGTAAATTCTCCCGGAGCTGCTGCTTTCGCACCATTTTTTATGACAAGTTCCAGCACTTTTTGTAAGATAAGCATACCACCATGACAGTCAATCTCTACCGTATCTTCACCTGTATATGAATGAGGATTTTTCATGACAATTACAAGAACCTGATCCAATATGGTCTGTCCGTCCACAATATATCCATAATGAACTGTATGACTTTTTACATTCCTTAATTTTTTTCCCTTTTTATTTGATTGAAATATCTTATCCACAATTTCTACAGCTTCATCACCGCTGACCCGGACAATACCGATCCCTGAGTTTCCGGCAGAAGTAGATATAGCTGCAATCGTATCCGTAACCTTCATAAAATTCGTTCCTTTAATACTTTTATTTCATATCTTAAATTCTTTTTCCGTTTATAAGATTGAATATCTAATCAAAAAGTATACCACATTCAAATCAGTTAATAAAGAAAAGAAGCTGAAAAATCAGCTTCTTTCTATATACTATCCGTATAACTATTTCTTTAACATAACAACCACATGTCTGTATGGTTCCTCACCTTCACTTTTTGTGGTGCAGTATCTGTCGTTTTGAAGTGCTGAGTGAATAATTCTTCTCTCATAAGGATTCATTGGTTCCAAAGCCACAGGCTTTTTAATTCTCTTTACTTTCAAAGAAATATTCTTAGCAAGATTTTCCAAAGTTGCTTTTCTTCTTTCTCTGTAATTTTCCGTATCCAGTTTTACTCTGTGAAACTTATCACTGTCTTTATTTACCACAAGACTTACAAGATACTGTAAGGAATCAAGAGTCTGACCTCTCTTTCCAATAAGAATTCCCATATCATCTCCAATAACATTAATGTTAATTGTGTTTTCTTTTTCTCCTTCTTCAATCTGAAGATCAATTTTTACTGTCAGTTCCATTGCATCAAAAACTTTATTTAAAAATTCTGTGGCAATTTCTTCTACAGATTCATTTTTCTTTGCCTGAATCACTGCTGACTTACTTCCGATTCCTAAGAAACCACTGGAACCTTTTTCAATCACTTCATAATCAAGCTGATCTGCGGCAATTCCTAAATCAACACATGCATTTGTAATTGCTTCATCCACATTTTTTCCTTTATACTCTTTATATTCCATATCCATACACCTCTATTTACTATTTTTCTCATTATAATCCTTTACCATATTTACTTTTGATGATAAAGAACCATTACCTGCAGCTTCCTTTGCTTTTCTGATTTTTTCTTCTTTTTCTTCAGCGCTCATGGAAGAACTTCCCGTTACATTTCTCGTATTTGCTTTGGAAGCTTCCAAAACTCTTTCTCTGTAAATTCCCTGCTTTTCTTTACGCTTTTCAGCTTTTTTTTCAGCCTTTTCTCTATTTGCTTCAATGATATCATTTACATCAATCCGCTTCATATAAAGATTGATAAATACCTGTTGAAGCATCATAATCAGAGAACCTGCCATCCAGTATAAACCTAAACCTGCGGATAAAATCCAACACATATACACGGACATCAGAGGCATCATATAATTCATAATTTTCATAGAACCTGCCATCGGATTATCCTGAGCTCCGGCTGTCTTATTCAGTTTCATCATAAGCTGAGAACTTAAAAGCTGGAATAAACCGGAAAGAACAGGAATTACTAAAGCGGCAATTAATGTAATCATTCCTGCATTAAACATTGCGCTCGGTGACATGCCAAGATTTAAACCAAAGAAATCATTCAGGCTGTCAATTTTGCTAGCAGCACCCTTATCTGCCACAGCCAGAATATCATTCAGTTCCGTGCCCTTCGTTAAAGTAACATTTCCCTTACTTCTGGAAGCATATCCTGTCATGGCATCAATACAACTGTTAATCTGTGATGATGACAACTTATTTCCCGGAGTTTTAATATTTGTAAAAAACTGCTGCATCTGTTCTAAACTCAATCCATTTAAAACTTTTACATACAATTCTTTTACCGGCTGAACATATGCAGGAATATTCATAATAACCCTGTACAATGCAAATAAAATCGGCATCTGAATAAGAAGCTGCAAACAACTTCCTGTAGGTGATGTTCCATACTTATCATAAACAGCCTTTATTTCTTCCTGCTGTGCCATCTGTGACTGCTGGTCTTTTTTATCTTTATACTTTTTTTGAATTGCCTGAATTTCAGGAGTCATGACAGAATTTAATTTTTGAAACTTCTGCTGCTTAATTGTCATTGGAGTCATAAGAAGTCTCACGACCAGAGTAAATATAATAATGCAGAGACCAATATTATAAATACCGAAAAATGCAAATCCATCATAAATTACTTCAAGTATCTTTCCTAAAATCCATGCAAAAGGTTTAAGAATACCACCTGTCTGTGTGGCAATTAAAAAATTTTCCATTGAATCCTCCTTTAAGGAACAGGATCATATCCTCCTTTGTGAAAATGATTGCATCTGAGTATTCTTCTCATTGCAAGATAAGATCCTTTGAACGGTCCATATTTCTGTAAAGCTTCTAATGCATATTGAGAGCAGGTAGGAATATACCTGCATGATGGTGTCCGTTTCATGGGAGATATAAACCTTTTATAAAATTTAATCAGTACAATCAATAAAAAATTCAATCCTTTACTCAATAATTGAAACAATGACTTTATCTTTTTCATCATAATTCTTTTAACTCTCAATTACATTTCGCTTTGTTTTCCTATTAGTTACGAATTTCATCTTTCTTTAAGATGTTCTGAATTTTGCCTAAGTGCATCAGAGCACTTTCTATTATGTGATAATTTTCGTCCCTGGCAGTGGTTCGCACTACCACGACTATGTCCAAACTACTATTGAACATATGATGATTTAGTCTGTAGCTCTCTCGAATTAAGCGGGTCAGGCGATGTCTTACTACACTATTTCCTACTTTTTTACTAACGGATATACCTAATCTGTTTATGCTTAATTGATTGGGCAGAACATACATTACTAAATACTTATTTGCTTTTGATTTTCCTTCTTTATATACCTTTTGGAATTCATTATTTTTTTTTAATGAAATATAATTTTTCATCTGATTCTCCATTTAAAACAACGATATAAAGAAAGGTCACATGGAATGTGACCTAAGCTGATAATTTCTTTCTTCCTTTAGCTCTTCTGCTGGCAAGAACCTTTCTACCGCCTGCTGTGCTCATTCTTTTTCTAAATCCATGAACTTTTGATCTCTGTCTTTTCTTTGGCTGAAATGTCATTTTCATAATACGGCACCTCCTTTTCTGTTCTATAGTAAAACATCATTACAATTACCATAATAAAAATAATCGCAGTCAATTATTGATTAAACCATAAAATCGACAGAATTTCAAGTATTATTTTACAAATTACTTTTTTCATCATTCACAGTGGTTTACATATATTTCTTCACATTTACCCAAAGTTATCAACTAAATGTTAATACGATGTTAATAACTTTATGGATTTAACCTTGATTTTACTTAGTTTTTTCTTATTTTTGTTTTTTCATGTTAATAACTTAAATCATTTTTTGTCGAATTTTATCCTAATTTTGTTAATTACTTTTCACAAAAATAATATTTTATGTTAATCATTTTTTCTTTTATCCCAAAAATTCAAAAGAATATTACTTTCTTCCTATTATAATATATAACGAAATTATATTGAAAAAACCCCCTTTTTGTTGTATTATATTTATGTATGGGCTTTTGGCCTTTTTACACTTTTTAGGAGGACTTTATGTTAGATATTTTAGAAAAAAAATGGCCTGAAATATTGGATTTTTTTAAAAAAGAATATGATATCCAAGACATAACCTTTGAAACATTCATTTTACCCTTAAATGTAAAATCTTACAAAAACGGACTGGTACAATTAGTTTTTACAGGTAACAGTGGAAACAGTGGTCTTCAATATATCAATAAAAGATATTTTGATTTTTTAAAAATTTCCATCTCTATTATTTTAGGTGAAGATATCGATTTGCAGATATTACTTCCGGGTGACTCCGCTTTGGATGAAGATATCGAAGAAACAAAACCTGTATCTTCCATTGATTCTGAAGATATTATTTTGGATAAAAGAATCTCAGAATCACATCTGGATAAAAAATATACATTTGATTCTTTTGTTGTAGGAAACAATGCCGTAGCACAGGCTACTTCTCTGGCTGTTGCAGATGCGCCGGGTGAAGTTCACAACCCATTATTTATTTACGGCGGTGTAGGACTTGGAAAAACTCATCTGATGCAGTCCATTGGAAACTTTGTTTTAAAAGCAGATCCAAAAGCAAAAGTTTTATACACCACTACGGAATCATTTACAAATGAAGTTATTGATTTATTAGGAAGACAAAAGAAAAATCAGGATGAAATTATTGAATTCAGAAATAAATACAGAAATGTAGATGTACTTTTAATAGACGATATTCAATTTATTTCCGGTAAAGAAAGAACACAGGAAGAAATATTTAATATTTTTAATGAATTATTCCTGAAACATAAACAGATTGTCTTTACATCTGACAGAAAACCAAATGAAATCGAAGATATTGCGGACAGATTAACCACGCGTTTTCAGCAGGGTATCACGGTAGACATTCAAAGCCCTGACTACGAAACCCGTATGGCGATTCTAAAAAATCATGCTTTATCTCAGGGCATTAAGGTTACAGATGACAGAGACGATTTTGAAAATAACAATATTTTAGAAGCACTTGATTACATTGCTTCCAATTTCGTTACAAACGTAAGAGAGCTGGAAGGTTCCTTGAATAACGTAATTGCTTTTTCAAAAATAAACAGAGTTCCTATTACAAAGGAATTCGCCATTGATACTTTAAAAGTAGATAACTCTGAAGAAAAAATCACATGTCAGACTATCATCAATACAGTGGCAGAACATTGTCAGATTTCCCCTGCGGATATCTGCTCCAAAAAGAGAAGTCAGGATATTGCTTTTGCCAGACAGATTTGTATGTATTTATGCAGAGTTTATACAGATGAAAAGTTGGAAACCATTGCTAAATACTTAAAAAAGAAAAATCATGCCACCATCAGTTACGGTTATAATGAAATCAAAAAAGCCATGGAAAATGATGCTTCCATTAAGGCTACCATTGATATTTTAAAAAAGAAACTGAATCCTAAATAAAACAGGACGGATGAAAAGTTTTTCTACACCGTAAGTTAATAAGTATGTTAATGACAGGCTTAAATTGGTTAATAACCATGTGAATACTTTTTTAATAACTATACCGTTTATCACTTATTGATTTTTTCAGGTTATTTAGTGTTTGATAATAATTGATATGACATTGTTAATTACTTCCTGTTTATTCACAGGTTATTATTTGATAAATCCTTTTATATATTACTGTTAAAACGTTTTTTTAACTTATTATCGTGCCTTATTATTATGATTAAATAATTATTTATATATTTATATTCAAACAAAGGAGATTTACTTATGAAATTAATTTGCAAAAAATCAGATTTAATTACAGGTATTAATATTGTAATGAAAGCAGTCTCATCCAAAACGACCATGTCCATATTAGAATGTATATTAATTGATGCCACGGAAGGGGTTATAAAATTTACTGCAAACGATATGGAACTCGGTATAGAAACAAAAGTTCAGGGAGAGATTGCAGAAGCAGGAAGTATAGCCATTGATGCAAAGATTTTCTCTGAGATTGTAAGAAAACTTCCTGATAATGATGTAGTGATTGATGTAAAAGATGAAACTACTGCGAATATTACATGTGAAAATGCAAAATTTAATATTCTTATAAAATCAGCCGAAGATTTCTCTTATCTCCCGATGATTGAGAAAAAGGATAAGATTACAATTTCTCAGTTTGCTTTAAAAGAAATTATCAGACAGACCAGTTTTGCAATTAATGATGCTGAAAAAAATAAATTACTCACAGGCGAGTTATTTGAAGTAAATGGAAATAAATTAAAAGTAGTAGCTCTTGATAAATTCCGTATTGCAATCAGAAATATTGAATTAAAAGAAGATTATGGAAATTATAAAGTGCTGGTTCCGGGAAAATCTTTAAATGAAATCAGCAAGATTCTTACAGGAGGAGTGGATGATGATGTAAATATTTATTTTACTTCAAACCACGTTCTGTTTGAATTTGACGAAACCATTGTAGTTTCCAGATTAATTGAATCCACTAATTTCTTTGATACAGACAAAATGATCAGTAATGATTATAAGACAAAAATTACAATTAATAAAAGAGAGATGGCTGACTGTATCGACAGAGCAACCCTATTGATTAAAGAGGGAGATAAAAAGCCGGTATTTTTATCCATCAAAGATACGGAATTGGAATTATCCATTAATACCTTTATCGGTTCCATGGATGAAAGTATTCCAATTTCAAAAGATGGAGGAGATTTATTAATCAGCTTTAATCCAAAGTTCCTGATTGATATTTTAAGAGTTTTAGATGAGGAACAGGTAAGTATGTACTTTACGAATGCAAAAGCGCCTTGCTTCATCAGAGATGAAGAGGGAAGTTATATTTATATTGTGCTTCCGGTTGTTCAATAGAACATTTAAAAATCAATAAGAAAGGTATTTAAATAAATAATTGGATAAAAATGGAAAAAATGAGCATAACTATTAAAGACGAATTTATAAAGTTGGGGCAGGCACTGAAACTGGCCGGACTGGTCAGTTCCGGCGTGGACGCAAAATTTTTGATTCAGGACGGGCAGGTAAAAGTGAACGGAGAAGTAGATATCAGACGAGGAAAAAAACTTTATCCGGGAGATACTTTTGAATTTGAAGGAACTGAAGTTACAGTAAAATCATGATTGTTAAGAGAATAGAATTAAATCATTTTAGAAATTATGAATTATTAAAATTAGATTTAGATGAAAAAACAAATATCTTATATGGGAATAATGCTCAGGGAAAGACAAACGTTTTGGAATCTGTCTATGTGTGCAGTACCACAAAATCCCATCGTACCAACAGAGATGCAGAATTAATTAATTTGGATTCGGATGAGGCTCATATAAAATTATTGATTGAGAAGAATCAAAGAGAGCATAGGATTGATATACATCTGAGAAGAAATAAAACAAAAGGGATTGCCATTAACGGTATTCCAATCAAGAAAGCCAGTGAATTATTTGGTGTTTTCAATGTGGTTATTTTTTCACCGGAAGATTTGGATATTATAAAAAAAGGTCCGGCAGAGAGAAGAAAGTTTATGGATATGGAACTTTGTCAGCTGGACAAAATTTATGTCTATAACCTTACCAATTACAATAGAATTATTGCTCAAAGAAATAAATTATTAAAGGATATTTATTTTCAGCCGGAGTTAAAACAGACTTTGGAAGTGTGGGACAGTCAATTAGCAGAATATGGAGCAAAAATTATTGAAAGAAGAAGTAAATTTATTCAGGAAATCAATCAGATTATGAAACCCATCCATAAAAAGTTAACCGGCGGTGTGGAAGATATCGATATTATTTATTATAAAAATTGTAATAAAGAAGATTTACTTAAAAAGTTAGAGGAAAACAGGGAGAAAGATATCAGATATAAAGCTACTTCCGTGGGACCACATAAGGATGATATTTTATTTTTTAACGGAGATAAAAATATCCGTGTTTATGGGAGTCAGGGGCAGCAGAGAACGATAGCATTGTCTTTAAAATTAGCGGAAATAGAACTGGTAAAAATGATTATTAATGATATGCCTGTTTTACTGTTAGATGATGTTTTGTCAGAACTTGATTCAGACAGGCAGAATCATTTATTGAAAAATCTTGATAATATTCAGACCATTATAACATGTACCGGTTTGGATGAATTTATAGAAAACAGATTTCAGATTAATAAAATCTTTAAAGTTGTCAAAGGCAGCGTGCAGGAAAAAAACGTCGAAAAGTAAAAAATAGTATTAAATATTGTTTTAAAATTTTTGATGCTTATAAGAAATGAGAGGAGTTACAAATGGGTAACAACACAAATGTAGAAAATGAATATGGAGCAGATCAGATTCAGGTTTTAGAAGGACTTGAAGCAGTTAGAAAAAGACCGGGTATGTATATCGGTTCTACTTCTTCAAGAGGTCTTCATCATCTTGTATATGAAATCGTGGACAATTCCGTAGACGAGGCATTGGCAGGATATTGTGATACGATTTATGTTCAGATTAATAAAGACAATTCCATTACCGTAAGAGATGACGGACGTGGAATTCCTACGGATATTAATGCAAAAACAGGAAAACCGGCGGTAGAAGTGGTATTTACCGTACTTCATGCAGGAGGAAAATTCGGTGGCGGCGGATATAAAGTATCCGGCGGTCTTCACGGAGTAGGTGCCTCTGTTGTAAATGCATTGTCAAAATGGCTGGAAGTCAAAGTATGCCGTGATGGAAAAGTTCACTATCAGAGATATGAGCTGGGACATGTAGTAAAGCCTTTGAGCGTTATTGATTCATGTGACAAAGATTTTACAGGTACGGAAGTTACGTTTTTACCGGATGATACTATATTTGAAGATACAATTTATGATTATAAAATTTTAGAGACCAGATTAAGAGAGACAGCATTCCTTACAAAAAATCTTAAAATTGTCCTGACAGATGTGAGAGAGGAAAAACCAATCGAAAAAACATTCCATTATGAAGGTGGAATTAAGGAATTTGTTACCTATCTGAATAAAGGAAAAACACCTCTTTATGAGGATGTTGTTTACTGTGAAGGAACGGTAAAT
The DNA here is from genome assembly GCA_904420085.1 of uncultured Eubacterium sp. Taxonomy (GTDB): domain Bacteria; phylum Bacillota; class Clostridia; order Lachnospirales; family Lachnospiraceae; genus Eubacterium_G. The sequence continues at coordinate 24,045 of CAJFUA010000048.1, forward strand.
AATGTATATGTGGAAGTGGCAATGCAGCATAATGATGCATATACCGAAAATACATTAAGTTTCGTTAATAATATCAATACTCCGGAAGGCGGTATGCAGGTGGAAGGATTTAAGAGGGCTTTGACAAAGACCTTGAATAACTATGCCCGCAAAAATAAAATTCTGAAGGAAAAAGAAGAAAATCTTTCCGGAGAAGACTTTAGAGAAGGTCTTACATCTATTATCAGTGTAAAAATTGAGGATCCACAGTTTGAAGGACAGACGAAGCAGAAACTTGGTAATAGTGAGGCAAGAGGAGCCGTGGACAGTGTGGTAAGTGAACAGCTTACATATTTTCTTGAACAAAATCCGGGCGTTGCAAAAATTATCTGCGAGAAAGCAGTATTGGCACAGCGTGCCAGAGAAGCGGCAAGACAGGCAAGGGAAACAACACGTAGAAAAACCGCTTTGGATGTGGCGGCACTTCCGGGTAAACTGGCAGACTGTTCTGATAAGGACCCAAAAAAATGTGAAATATTTATCGTAGAGGGAGATTCCGCCGGCGGTTCTGCAAAAAAGGCAAGAGTACGTGCCACACAGGCGATTCTTCCACTTCGTGGAAAAATTCTGAATGTAGAAAAAGCAAGACTTGACAGAATTATGCAAAATGCAGAAATCCGTGCAATGATTACTGCATTTGGTACAGGAATTTATGATGAATTTGATATTTCAAAACTCCGCTATGACAAAATAATTATTATGACGGATGCTGATGTGGACGGCGCTCACATTGATACGCTGATGCTTACATTCTTTTACAGATTCATGCCTGAACTGATTAAGGAGGGTCATGTTTATTTGGCTATGCCTCCACTTTATCAGGTAACAAGAAATAAAAGAAATTATTATGCATACAGTGATGCGGAACTTGATAAAATTCTCACGGAAATCGGACGTGACAATCAGAATAAAATTCAGCGTTATAAAGGACTTGGTGAAATGGATGCATCCCAGCTTTGGGAGACCACCATGGATCCGGAGACAAGAATTTTAAAACAGGTAAAAATCAATGAAGATACCTTATCGGAGATGGATCTTACATTTACGACACTGATGGGTGATGAAGTTGAGCCTAGAAGAGAATTTATAGAAGCAAATGCCAAATTTGTACAGAACTTAGATATATAGGAGGAATATTTCAGTGGATGATAAGATTTTTGATAAAATTCAAGAAGTAGATTTAAAAGAGACAATGGAAACCTCTTATATTGATTATGCCATGAGCGTTATTGCAGCCAGAGCCCTGCCGGATGTAAGAGACGGTTTAAAACCGGTGCAAAGGCGTGTGCTTTATTCCATGGTAGAATTGAATAACGGTCCGGATAAGCCACACAGAAAGTGTGCCCGTATCGTCGGTGATACCATGGGTAAATTCCATCCACATGGAGACAGTTCCATCTATGGAGCGTTGGTAAATATGGCACAGGAGTGGAACACCAGATATCCGTTGGTAGACGGACATGGTAACTTCGGTTCCGAGGATGGAGACGGCGCTGCCGCAATGCGTTATACAGAGGCACGTCTCAGCAGAATTTCCATGGAAATGGTTGCTGATATCAATAAAGATACGGTAGATTTTGTACCAAACTTTGATGAGACAGAAAAGGAACCTACCGTTCTTCCGTCCAGATATCCAAATCTTCTGGTAAACGGAACCAGCGGTATTGCCGTAGGTATGGCTACCAATATTCCGCCTCATAACTTAAGAGAAACCATTGATGCAATTATTAAAATTATTGATAATAAAGTGGAAGAAGGCAGAGATACAGAAATCGAGGAAGTCATGGAAATTGTAAAAGGACCGGATTTCCCTACAGGTGCTACCATTCTTGGAAGAAAAGGAATTGAGGAAGCATACCGAACAGGACGTGGAAAAATAAAAACACGTGCAGTTTCTGAAATTGAAACCATGGATAACGGCAAAAGCAGAATTGTTGTTACCGAACTTCCATATATGGTAAATAAGGCAAAGTTAGTTGAAAAAATTGCAGGTCTGGTAAAAGAAAAGAAAATAGACGGTATCACAGACCTCCGTGATGAATCCGATCAGGAAGGAACGCGGGTGGTTATTGAAGTGCGCCGTGATGCCAATGCCAACGTAATTTTAAATCAGCTTTATAAACATACCCAGTTACAGGATTCCTTTGGTGTCATTATGCTCGCATTAGTGAATGGAGAACCAAAGGTATTAAATCTGTTACAGATGCTGGATGAATACTTAATTCATCAAAAGGATGTGGTTACCCGCCGGACACGTTTTGAATTAAACAAGGCGGAGGAACGTGCCCATATTATTCAGGGACTGCTGATTGCCCTTGATAATATTGATGAGGTCATTAAAATTGTTAGAAACTCCAGAACAACAGCAGATGCCAAGGCGGCATTGTCAGAGAGATTTGGTCTTTCTGATGCACAGGCACAGGCGATTGTAGATATGCGAATCCGTCAATTGACCGGATTGGCAAGGGAAGACCTTGAAAATGAATATAAGGAATTAATGGAAAAAATTGCTTATTTAAAATCCATTCTGGCAGATGAAAATAAACTTCTCACCGTTATTAAAGAAGAGATAGAAATTGTAAAAGATAAATTCGGTGACGACAGGAGAACAAAAATTGGCATTGATGTAGACTTAGATGATGAGGATTTGATTCCGGAAGAAGATACGGTTATTGCAATGACAAATCTGGGATACATAAAGAGAATGACAGTGGACAACTTTAAGGCTCAGAATCGTGGAGGCAAAGGAATCAAGGGAATGCAGACCATCAATGATGATTTTATTAAAGATATGTTTATGGTTTCTACCCATGATTATATTTTATTCCTTACAAATACAGGACGTATTTACAAATTAAAAGGATATGAAATTCCGGAAGCAGGAAGAACAGCCCGCGGCATGGCGATTGTGAATTTATTACAGTTACAGCCGGGCGAAAAAGTTTCTGCAATGGTACAGATGCGTGACTTTGAAGATGATAAATATCTGATTATGGCTACCAAAAAGGGAACCATTAAGAAAACACCGATTCAGGCATACACAAATATCAGAAAAAGTGGTATTCAGGCAATTACTTTAAGAAAAGAAGATGAACTGATTGACGTAACCATTTCTGATAATAACAATAATATTATGCTGATTACCAAAGACGGACAGGGAATTAAATTCCGTGAAACGGATGTGAGAGAGACCGGACGTTCTGCAATGGGTGTGAGAGGCATTGAGTTAAAAGGTAATGATGAAGTTATTTCCATGCAGGTTGATACAGAAGGAGAATATATTTTAATTGTTTCTGCCAACGGCATGGGCAAGCGCACCCCATTTAGCGATTTTAAACTTCAGAATCGTGGAGGTAAAGGTGTTAAGTGCTATAAGATTACGGATAAGACAGGTGAAGTTGTTGGTGCAAAAGCAGTCAATAATGGAAATGAAGTAATGATGATTACCAACGAAGGAATTGTCATTCGAATGTCTGTAGATGATATCTCTGTTCTTGGAAGGGTTACGTTAGGAGTCAAATTAATGAATACCGGAAAAGAAGATGATATTGTTGTAGCAAGTATTACAAAAGTAAAAGAGAGTGTAACAGAAGCCGACGAAGAAGCTGCAAAACTTGCAGAAATGGAAAATTCTGAAACAACAGAAGATTCAGAAGAATAAATCTATAAATAAAGGCGACATGTTGTCGCCTTTATTTATACTACAGAATAATTTTCAACTTAATAATGTTTTATGAGATATGGGGTTATTTTGAAGAAAATTGACAGGAGGTAGATATGAGAGAAATCCATACAAACGAAATTGTTAGAAATATTAAGGAAATGTGCATTGAAGCAAATCATTATCTTTCATCAGATATGATAAAAGTTTTTAATAAAGCAAGAAAAAATGAAAAATCTCCTCTGGGATGTCAGATATTAGAACAATTAAATGAAAATTTAAAGATTGCCGCCGAAGATATGATACCAATCTGTCAGGATACGGGTATGGCGGTTGTTTTTATAGAGATAGGACAGGATGTACATATTGTGGGAGAAAATCTGGAAGATGCCGTCAATGAAGGGGTCAGACAGGGATATGTGGAAGGTTATCTTAGAAAATCAGTAGTTAAGGATCCGATTATCAGAGAGAATACAAAAGATAATACACCGGCAGTGATACATTATAGTATTGTTCCGGGAGATGAAATAAAAATAACTTTGGCACCGAAAGGTTTTGGAAGTGAAAATATGAGCCGGATATTTATGCTGAAACCTGCGGACGGAATAGAAGGTGTGAAAGAATCTATATTAACGGCAGTGAAAGATGCCGGACCAAATGCATGTCCGCCGATGGTAGTCGGTGTAGGTATTGGTGGAACATTTGAAAAATGTGCCATTCTTGCAAAGAAAGCTCTTGCCAGACCGGCTGATAGCAGTTCTCATATTCCATATGTGAAAGAAATGGAGGAAGAGTTGTTAAACAAAATAAATAAATTGGGTATCGGCCCGGGAGGTCTTGGAGGAACCCAGACTGCACTGGCAGTAAATATAGAAACTTATCCTACACATATTGCAGGTCTGCCTGTAGCAGTCAATATATGCTGTCACGTAAACAGACACGTGAGCAGAACATTATAATAAAAGTAAATAAAATTGAGATGATATATAGGTACCACAAGATATAGTTTTGTAATTTACTACATTATAATAGGAAGAAACTCATTACAAAATTAAAAAAAATACTAAATATTGATTGTTTTAAGGAGGAACCATGGATAAAAGAATAACAGCCCCTATCCCGAAAGAGGATGCTAAAAGTCTTAGGGCGGGAGATTATGTATATATTACGGGAACTATCTACACGGCCAGAGATGCTGCCCACAAAAGAATGAGCGAGGCAATCGCAAAAGGAGAAGAATTGCCAATCTCCATGGAAAATAATATTATATATTATATGGGACCGTCTCCTGCCAGAGAAGGAAGACCGATTGGTTCGGCGGGACCGACCACAGCCAGCCGTATGGATAAATATGCGCCGAAACTTTTAGATTTGGGGTTAAAAGGAATGATAGGCAAAGGTAAACGCAGCAGGGAAGTCGTTGAAGCGGTAAAACGAAATGGGTGTGTTTATTTTGCCGCAGTGGGAGGAGCCGGTGCAATCCTGTCAAAATGTATTAAGGAGAGTAAAGTGGTAGCATATGATGATTTGGGAACAGAATCTGTCAGGAAACTGTATGTGGAGGATTTTCCTTGTATTGTGGTAATAGACAGTCAGGGAAATAATTTATATGAAACTGCAATAAAGGAGTATCAGGATGAAAATTAATCGTATTGTCTATCTTTTTACCAGAAGATTCTATAAAGTTCCCTGGTTATTTCGTCAAATTATCAAAGCGGGAAATGCAGAGAAATATACAATTCAGGAAAGATATGACAAAGTAAAAGAAGTCTGTAATAAAGTAAACATATATGGCCATGTAAATATAACATGTACCGGCATAGAAAATCTTCCCACAGAAAACGGGTTTTTGTTTACCCCAAATCATCAGGGATTATTTGATGTACTTTTGATGATTGATACCTGCCATATTCCATTTTCCATCGTGATGCGTAAAGATTTGGAAAATCTTCCTCTGTTAAAACAGGTGCTGAAAGCATTGGACGGAAAGACAATAGATCGGGAAGATCCCCGTCAGGGAATGCAGATTATTAACGAGATGGCTCAGGAAATGATGAAAGGCAGAAATTATGTAATCTTTCCGGAAGGAACACGAAGCAGAAATGGAAATATTTTAGGAGATTTTAAGGGAGGAACATTTAAAAGTGCAGTAAAGGCAAAAGCGCCAATTGTACCTGTGGCTTTAATTGATTCATTTAAACCCTTTGACATTAAAGATACGAAATCCGTGGACGTGCAGATACATTATTTGCAGCCATTGTATTATGAAGAATATAAGGATATAAAAACAGTAGAAATCGCACAGTTGGTAAAATCCAGAATTGTGGATAAAATAGAAAAGGAAACGGGAATAAAACAAAATCAGACATAAAACCAAAAACTTTTAGGAGATGCAAGGCAATAATCTAAATTATTGTTTGACAAATAAAAGTACCTATATTATAATTGTTTTTGCACTGCTGAAGTGTCATAATGAAATATGGATATTTTATCAGGCATGGAGAAGTACTCAAGTGGCTGAAGAGGCGCCCCTGCTAAGGGTGTAGGTCGTTTGCGCGGCGCGAGGGTTCAAATCCCTCCTTCT
>CAJFUA010000049.1 GCA_904420085.1 uncultured Eubacterium sp.
AATATAATCAGGTATGTCCATTGACTGATTCATATCTTTGATCCACCGGATAAATGCTTTTGCAGTCTCTTCCGTGGTGGATTTCTCTTCTATGACATTCGCCTTCACCGCCAGTTTTGCCAGTTTCTTATAACAACTCTCCCCGTACATTTCCAACACATAAGGAAGAATCACAGCATTTGCCAGACCGTGAGGCACACCGTACTGTCCACCTAAAGAATGTGCCACGCCATGGACATAACCTACATAAGACTGAGTAAACGCTACCCCCGCACAGTAGGCAGCCTTTAACATATTCATCCTTGCCTTGGCATCTTCCCCATTATCATACACTTTCTTTAAATTTCTTCCGATTAATTTCACGGCTCGTATCGCCTTTTTTCTTGTGTATCTTGTGGTACTTCTGCCAATATACGCCTCTACCGCATGAGTCAGGGCATCCATGCCGGTTGTGGCTGTCAGATGCTTTGGCAGACTGGTGGTAACTTTGTAATCCAGCACTGCATACTTTGGTATTAACGGAAAATCATTAATCGGATATTTGTAATGATTTTCCTCATCTGTAATCACTGCTGCCAACGTTGTTTCGCTTCCTGTTCCTGCTGTTGTCGGTATGGCAAGCAGTAATGGAATCTTTTTATGTACTTTTAAAATTCCTTTCATTTTACTGATAGGCTGGTTCGGTTTTACCACACGGGCACCCGCCGCCTTGGCACAGTCCATGGAGGAACCGCCGCCCAGTGCGACGATCGCCTCGCATTTTCCTTCCAGATACAATGCTCTGGCCGCTTCCACGTTTGCGATGGTCGGATTTGCCACAGTTTCATCAAAATATTCGTAAGAAATGTCTTCCTTATCTAAAATATCCGTCAGTTGTTTTCCCAGACCTACTTTGGTAATTCCTTTATCTGTTACAATTAAAACCTTGTGATAATCAAATTTCTCCAATACTTTCGGTATTTTGTCCATTCCTTCTAAAATTTTCGGTTCCGTATAAGGCAGCAAAGGTATCGCTGCCCGAAAGCAGATTTGAAAAGCTCTGCAGTATATTTTTTTTACGACGTTCATATATGCCTCCTAATCTTCTTATCCTGTCAGACTATCTGCACACCAGCACAATTCCATAGGCTCCCTCTCCGATATGGGTTCCAATAGTTGGTCCTATCTGTAATCTGTCCGTAAATTCAATTCCCATTTTTCTGACATTTTCCGTAAAGATTTCGTTATTTTCCAATCCGAAAGAATAGAGACTGTAAATCGGAAAATTTGTATCAATTTCCTCTGAAGCAATTAATTTCGTAATATCATTGAAGGCTTTTTTCTTTCCTATACTTTTTGCCTTAACCCCTATCTTGCCATCTTCCGTAATGGTAATGAGTGGCTTTATTTTGGCGATATTGCCAATCCCCGCTTCCAGTTTTGAAAGTCTTCCGCCACGGTATAAATTCTCCAGCGTATCCAGCACTGCGTAAATTTTGACCTTTGACTTCAGATTTTCCAAGCTTTCCACAATCTCTTCTGCCGTTTTTCCCTCATCCCGAAGTTTTAATCCATAGTCTGCTAACACTTTGATGGCATATGTGGCAGTAAGAGAATCTACAATATAAATTTGTTCGTAATCTGCCATATTTTTTGCCAGTGTCGCACTTTGTACCGTGCCACTTAAACCGGAGGATAAAAGAATACAAATCAATGTATCTCCCTCTTCTTTTATCCTTTCGAAGATATCTAAAAATTCCTGTGGTGACGGCTGTGCCGTCTTAGGAAAGTCCTCCGATTCCTGAATCATCTGATAAAACTGATCCTTTGACAGTTCCCCATTATCCGAAAATGCCCTGTCACCTATCGTTACAGTAATCGGCACATACTCTATCCCCCTGCTTTCTGCTTCTTTCGCATCATAATCCGATGCCGAATCTATTAAAAATCGAATCATGTTCCCTCCTCTTTATTTCGTAACTGAATTTTCCTTTTTTTAGTTTACATTGGGAACCAAAAATAGTCAACTGCCCTACAAGGTATATCCGGTATCTACCAGAGTAAAAATATATATGTAATACCTTTTAAATCCTGTGGTTTAACTCTTTATCAAATCTCATAAAATTCCTATGAAAAGGTGTTTACTTATCTACCGGGAAATGTTATGCTACTTATCTGTCACTGCTCAGGCAGACAATATTGGTAGGGAGGATTTTATTATGGAAAGAATACGAACAAAATATTTTGGCGACAAAGCTTTTTATAAAATGATACTGGCTATCGCGCTGCCTATTGTTGTACAGAATCTTTTGACAAATTTTGTGGCAATGCTGGACAATGTAATGGTAGGAAAAGTCGGTACTGACCAGATGACCGGCGTGGCTGTTGTAAACCAGCTTATCTTTGTGTTCAACCTTGCTGTTTTTGGTGGAATGTCCGGAGCCGGAATTTTCTCCGCACAGTATTTTGGACGGGAAGACCACAAAGGCGTCCGCAATGTTTTTCGCATGAAATTTATTATCGGGCTTATCATTATTGCCATCAGCCTTTTTATATTTATTTTGTTTCATCAGCCACTAATTCATATGTTTCTGCATGAAGGCGGCAGTTCCGGAAACATTGCCGCAACTTATGATTATGCAAAAACTTATTTGTTTATTATGCTGTTCAGCATTCCACCATTTGTGGTTTCCAACTGCTACAGCACCACATTAAAAGAAGCAGGGCAGACCGCCATTCCGATGGTTGCCGGGTTGTTCGCCGTTGTAATAGATTTTGTATTTAATGCATTGCTGATTTTCGGTTTGCTGGGCTTTCCAAAACTGGGAGTGGCTGGCGCTGCCATTGCGACCGTACTTTCCAGATTTGTGGAGTGCGGCTACTTAATGTTTTATACACACCGGCATTCTGAAAAATATCAATTCATCAAAGGCGTATACCGCAGTCTGTATGTTCCAATGCATTTAGTAAAAAATATTATTTACCGGGGAACACCGTTATTATTTAATGAGTTATTATGGGCTGCAGGAATTACCATGCAGACGCAGGCATTTTCCATCCGGGGTCTGCCGACGGTGGCAGGTCTGAATATCGCCAACACAATTAATAATGTTGTAAATACTGCATTTCTGACCATGGGCGTGGCGATTTCCATTGTTATCGGACAGTTACTTGGAGCGGGAAAAAAACAGGAAGCAAAAGATACGGACAGAAAGATGATTGTATGTTCCGTCTTAATATCTGTGGGCGTATCTGCTATATTAGTGACTGCTTCCGCACTGTTCCCACAGATATATAACACGACCGGTGAAATCCGCTATCTTGCATCACACTTTATCCTTGTGTATGCATTGGCTGCACCGTTTAATGCATTTACCAACGCTTCCTATTTCACACTGAGAAGCGGTGGAAAAACCGTTATGACCTTTATCTTTGACAGTGGTTTCATATGGGGAATTAATGTTCCTCTGGCAATGATTCTGGCTCACTTTACCACACTGCCGATTGTATGGATGTTTTTCTGCATCAGCATGCTGGATGTTGTGAAATCCGTCATCGGATTTATATTGGTAAAACGCGGCACCTGGCTTAATATTATTGTAGAATAACATGGAACCCACATCGGTCAACACCAATGTGGGTTCTATTTATCTGTCAGTAACTTTTTGCAATCCTTTTTTCAAATTACCAAATATCCCAATGTAACTGCTCCTCATATATTAACTTATCTCCGACATAAATATGCGCAACGATATTTTGTTTTCCCCGCAATTTTCTGAGCAGTTTTTTCGCAAGTTTGTCTGTTTTGACATAAAAGTTTATATGCTCAGAATGACCAAAAGATTCTTCTCTTATTTTAGGAATAGTATTTCCCTCAAAAACAACCGTTTCCAGTTTTTTGCAATCATTAAATGGTGATTCTATACGTTTAACATTCTTTGTAATAATTACTTTCTTTATGTTTGATTTTGAAAAAGACGCAACCTCCATTATTCTCACTGTTTCAGGAATCCTAATCACATCATAACCTCCCAAAACGCTAATCAGTTTTGTTTTCTTTTTATTCAGAACCATGTTGTTTTTTACACTAAGATGCTTATTTCGGGGGTCTACGGTTACCTTTTTTAGCGAGCGGACTTTTGCTAAATATGTATATTTTACATATCTTGATAATCGGATACGCTTCAGCCCCTTCGCCCTGATTAAATTGACAGTATCAACTTTTACACCCTTAATTTTTGCCGGCACTACTGCTTTTGACTTCTTTCCGTTATAGTAATATATACCGATTTGATCATCTCCTTCTCTCACATATTTAAAATCTTTGTACTTCTTATAAACAATCACTTCCGCATTTGCTGTCCCACTACATGATACTGCCATGATTACTGTCATGATTATTGTTACAATTTTGCTTTTCATTTATTTTTCCTCCATCAATGCCACTGCCTTTCCAGCATTTAATACTTTAAATTTTTTGTTTGTTTTCCTTCCATTTGCCGTACTGGTAGAACGGCTCTGCAATCTGGATAAATATTGCGCAGGTGTCAGTGTACAGTTTATGGACATCATCATGGCGATGGTTCCGGCAACTAACGGTGTGGCGTAAGATGTGCCCTCACAATAAAAATTCGGACATAACATAATTACTGATGTCCACTCCCCGCTTTGTCAGGCATACATTCATCCCTACGATTTTCACCAATCCCTGTGCAGTCAATTTTTCTGTCACCTCTCCATACACACTGTCATATGTCTTATGAAAATTTTCCTGAAATACTTTCATAGAAACTCCTTCCATCATGCGCAGACCTAAAAACATAAATTCTTCCATTCTGTCTTTTTCCTCAAGTTCCTGGACTTTTCTCTGATTTTGCATGGAAAGATATTGCTCCATCTGATCCGTATTATAATTCCGTGTCTCCTGATACAAAGATGCTGCTCCCAAACCAAAACCAAGGTAAGGAACACGCTTCCAATATCCGATATTATGCCTGCATTCATAATTTTCTTTTGCATAATTTGATATTTCATAACGATGAAAACCTGCATCCCTTAACTTTTTGTCTGTCAGATAATACATCTTCCGCTCCGTATCTTCGTCCGGTAAAATATTCATTCCCCTATCCAAGGCTTCATTCACCCGATCCTTTAACGGTGTCCCCTCTTCCACAATCAGACTGTACGCAGAAATATGCTCCGGCTCTAACGCCAGAACCTTATCCAGTGTATGCCCATAACTTTCCAGACTCTGCCCCGGCAAAGCACTCATAATATCTATGTTAATATTGTCAAAACCTGCCATTCTTGCCAGTCTGAAACTTTCCTCAAACTGCTCATAACTGTGGATTCTTCCAATACTCTTTAACTCCTCATCATTGGCTGACTGTAATCCAAAACTGATTCTGTTAATCCCTGCCTTTTTGTAACGTTCCAGTTTTTCCTTTGTCACCGTTCCCGGATTGCACTCTATGGTAATCTCTGCATCTTCTGAAATTGTACTATTTTCTCTTAATGTTTTCATGATTTTTTCAATCAGTTTTCCATCCAAAATGGAGGGAGTTCCCCCACCGATAAATACAGTATCTATCAGATAATCTTTCATTTTTTCTTTGCTCAACTCAATTTCACGAACCAATGCACGGACATATTCATTTTTCATGCTCTCGTCTGCACACATAGATAGAAAATCACAGTAATCACACTTTTTTACACAAAAGGGAATATGAATATAAATCTCTAACTTATCCTGATTCATCCTTCTTTCTCCTGCCATATTTCTGAACTTTTGCTACAGAAAAAGAATAGGCATTGCCTATTCTTCATCCAATTTCAATACTGCCATAAACGCACTCTGTGGGATTTCCACATTTCCCACCTGACGCATACGTTTCTTTCCTTCCTTCTGCTTTTCCAGAAGTTTCTTCTTTCGGGAAATATCACCACCGTAACATTTGGCCAACACATCTTTTCGCATTGCCTTTACCGTTTCTCTGGCAATTACCTTGCTGCCTACTGCCGCCTGAATCGGCACCTCAAACAACTGTCTCGGTATCTCTTTCTTTAATTTTTCGCACATCTTCTTTCCACGCTCGTAAGCCGAAACTTCCGGTACGATAAAAGAAAGCGCGTCCACTTCTTCTTTATTGATAAGAATATCCAGCTTAACCAGTTTTGCCTGCTCATATCCCTTTAATTCATAATCAAAGGACGCATATCCTCTGGAACGGGATTTCAGCGCATCGAAGAAATCATAGATAATTTCATTTAACGGAATCTCATATCTTAACAGAGCTCTCTGTCCTTCCACATATTCCATGTCAATATATCTTCCACGCCTCTGCTGGCATAATTCCATGATGGCGCCGATAAACTCCGTAGTCACCATAATTTCCGCACTGACAATCGGTTCTTCCATATATGCGATTTCATTTGGGTCAGGGAGATTGGTCGGATTTGTCAGTTCAATCACTTCTCCGTTATCCTTATATACTTTATAAATGACCGACGGCGCTGTGGTCACCAGATCAAGCCCGTATTCTCTCTCCAGTCTTTCCTGAATAATCTCCAAATGCAGTAATCCTAAAAATCCGCATCGGAAACCAAATCCAAGAGCAACGGATGTCTCCGGCTCATAATGCAGTGCCGCATCATTTAACTGTAATTTCTCTAAGGCATCCCTCAAATCCGGATATTTTGCTCCGTCTGCCGGATAAACACCACAGTACACCATGGACTGTACCTCTTTATATCCCGGCAGTGCCTCGCTGCATGGCGCATCTGCACAAGTTACCGTATCGCCCACCTTGGTGTCTGCCACATTTTTTATGCTGGCGGTAATATATCCCACCATTCCTGCAGACAACTCTTCACAGGCAATAAACTGTCCCGCACCAAAATATCCTACTTCCACCACATTGGCAGTGGCTCCGGTGGCCATCATTTGAATATTCATTCCCGGTTTTACCGTACCCTCTTTGATTCTGCAGAAAATAATAACGCCCTTGTAAGAATCATATAAGCTGTCAAAAATCAATGCCTGCAAAGGTGCTTTCGGGTCACCTTCCGGCGCCGGAATATTTTTCACGATGGCTTCTAATACATCCTGACAGTTCAGCCCTGTTTTTGCTGAAATCAGCGGGGCATCTTCTGCATCAAGACCAATCACATCCTAAATCTCCGCCTTTACCCGGTCGGCATCAGCAGAAGGTAAATCTATTTTATTAATAACCGGAAATACTTCCAAGTCATGATCCATTGCAAGATAGACATTGGCTAATGTCTGGGCTTCCACACCCTGAGCGGCATCCACCACCAGCACCGCCCCGTCACAGGCTGCCAGACTTCTTGATACTTCATAGTTAAAATCCACATGTCCCGGCGTATCAATCAGGTTAAAAATATATTCTCCCCCGTCTTTTGCTTTATACACGGTACAGACTGCCTGAGACTTGATGGTAATTCCACGCTCACGTTCCAAGTCCATATTGTCAAGAACCTGAGACTGCATCTCTCTGCTGGTCAGAAGACCGGTCATTTCTATGATACGGTCTGCCAATGTGGATTTTCCATGATCAATATGTGCAATAATACAAAAATTCCTTATTTTACTCTGGTCTATATATGCCATCTTTCCTCCACTTACTTTGTCAGATTATCTATAATAAACTGATATATTTTTTGACTGTTTCCCATCGCTTCCCAGTTGGTACACATTTTGGAAGCCATCTCCCTGTCAGGCGTAGAAATATTCACTTCAATTAACGTACTGTCTCCTTCTTTTACCTGACAGTGGACCACATAGTCTCCATTGGATGCCCTGTAATAATCGGACACCGTGCCTACTTCATTACGCAGTTCATACTTGTTTTCCACTAAAAACATATCAATATCATCCACTACCTGATTGGGAATTTTGTTTTCAAAAAACTTTAAGCTTTCCCTTCCCTCCGAAGTCAGATGATAGTATGACGTATTTCTGTTGACATTGGAAAAAACAAATCCATCTTCAATTAATTCGCTGATTGCTTTCTGGACAGCGAAATAATTTGTATATTCATTTTCCAGAAAAAACTGTGCAATCTGCGTGTTAGTCAACGGAAATTCAACTTTATTCAGCATATGCATAATCATCAACTTATATAAGGTTTCTGTTTCAATCGCCATCTTCTCCTCCTACCAGCTCATCAATCACTGCCAGTATTTCCTCTTTTCCCTGCTTTGTCTGAGCAGAGAATGGTAAAATTTTTGTTCCCGGAACTACGTTTAGTCCCACACGTAACATTTTTATATGCTTTTGAATCTGACTCCGCTTAATTTTGTCCAATTTTGTTGCAATAATAATCGGCTCATATCCGTTTGCCAAAATCCATTCGTACATATTGATGTCGTTTCCCGAAGGCTCATGGCGGATATCTATCAGCAGAAATACCGCCTTTAACACCTGTGATGTGTGAAGATAATTTTCAATCATCTTTCCCCATTTTGCTTTCACTTCCTTTGACACACTGGCGTAGCCGTATCCCGGCAGATCCACAAAATAACATTCCTGATTTACGTTATAGAAATTAATGGTCTGGGTTTTCCCCGGCTGGGAAGACGTTCTCGCCAGCGCTTTTCTGTTGACAAGACCGTTAATCAATGATGATTTTCCAACGTTTGACTTTCCTGCAAATGCAATCTCCGGCATCTGATTCTGTGGTATTTTGCTGGTAATTCCACAAACCGTCTCCAACTCTACATTCTTAATAATCATCTTCTCTCCCTCATCACTGCCATATTGCTGCTTTTTGACAGATTCATTTCTTATGATAGAAATGAATCTGTTTTATAACCGATTTTTTCTTTGCTATCGAAGCGCTTTTTTCAGCACATCTTTCATATCTTCCACCAGTACAATCTCCATACCGGAAGTAATTTCTTTGGAAATTTCATCTAGCATCGGCTGATTTTTCTTTGGAACCAAAACAGTCTTAATTCCTGCATTCTTCGCAGCCAAAAGTTTTTCTTTCAGTCCGCCTATCGGCATTACCTTTCCACGAAGATTAATTTCGCCGGTCATTGCCACCTTGCAGTCCACCTTGCGGTCTGCCGTTGCCGATAAAATGGCCGTAGCCATGGTAATTCCCGCAGAAGGTCCGTCCTTTGGCACAGCACCCTCCGGTACATGAATATGTATGTCGTGATTTTTGAAAAAGTCTTTTTTCACTCCATAATCATCTGCAATACTTCTCACATAACTTAAGGCTATCTGTGCAGACTCCTTCATGACATCTCCCAACTGGCCGGTCAGTTTCAGTTCTCCTTTTCCCGGCATGGTATTGACCTCGATCTGCAAAGTTGTTCCGCCAACGGCAGTCCATGCCAGACCTCTGACAATTCCCACATCATCTTTCTCATTAGCTAAATCAATATCATAAATTTTTCTGCCAAGATATTTTTCAATATTCTTGGATGTAACTTTCAATCGTTTCTTTTTATTTTTTACGATTTCACTGGCAGCTTTTCTGCATATTTTAGCAATTTCCCTGTCCAGTTGCCTTACGCCGGCCTCTCTTGTATAATGTCGGATAATACTGTTAATTCCTTCATCTGTAATAGACAGCCAGCTCTTTTGAATACCGTTTTTCTCAAACTGCTTTCTGATTAAATGTTCTTTTGCTATATGAAACTTTTCGTTTTCCGTATATCCTTCTACTTCAATCAGTTCCATTCTGTCCAACAAAGGTTCCGGTATGGTTCCGGCATCATTTGCCGTAGCAATAAATAAAACCTTTGATAAATCTATGGGCAGTTCCACATAATTATCCCGAAACTTCACATTCTGCTCGGAATCTAACACTTCCAGCAGAGCAGAAGCCGGGTCTCCGTGAATCCCTCTGCCAAGTTTATCAATCTCATCAAATAAAATCAACGGATTGGCGCTTCCTGCCTGTTTCAGACCTTTGACAATACGTCCCGGCATAGCTCCTACATAGGTCTTTCGGTGACCACGAATCTCTGACTCGTCATCCACACCTCCCAAACTGATTCGGACATATTTTTTATTTAATGCCTCAGCAATGGAATGGGCAATGGAAGTTTTTCCCGTTCCCGGAGGTCCCACCAGACATATGATGGGACTAACTTTCTCTGCCATGGTCAACTGTCTTACCGCCAGAAACTCCAAAATGCGCTCTTTTACCTTTGTTAGTTCGTAATGGTCTCTGTTTAAAATATCTTCCGCATTCTGAAGATCCGGATTTTCTTCCGTAACTTTATTCCACGGAAGTTCCAGCATGGTCTCAATATAGGTACGAATCACATTTCCCTCAACCGCATTCCCGGCATAGGATTTAAATCTGGATAATTCTTTCAGAAGTTTTTCCTTCACCTCTACGTCCGCATCCAGTTCATTGATTTTCTTTTCAAATTCATCGGCTTCTGCCAAATAGTCATCCCCCAATTCTTCCCGGATAACCTCTATCTGCTCACGAAGGATGTGTTCTTTCTGGCTTTTGTCCAGTCGCTCTTTTACTTTCTGTACGATACCGGCACGAATCTCATTGATTTCATTTTCCTTAACTAAAAATGCCAGAACCGTGGCAAATCTGTCCATGGTACTCTCATCTTCCAGAAACTGCTGCTTTGTCTGATAAGGCACTTTTAATCTTAAAAATATCTGATTCATCAGTTGTTCCAGATTCTGGACTGCCATCAGTCCTTTTAAACTGGTAACGGAAAGTTCATGGGTGATGGCATCAAATTGTCTTACCGCCTCTTTCAGTTCTCTGATGAAAGCCTCCTCTTCCACCTCGGATAACGTATCTTCTTCCTCGGTAATCAGTTCTACCTCACCTTTATGGCATCCGTCTTCTTCGTAGAATGACTGAAGCATTCCTTTTCCTACCGCTTCCACCATGACTCTTATAATATTATCCGGCAGTTTATTTAACTGTTTTACAGCCACCACCGTACCGACTTTATATACACCGTCAAAACCCGGTGTTTCTTCCACCGGGTCTTTTTGCGCAACAACAAAGAGCTGTCTGCTGTTTAGCATGGCCTCCTCTGCCGCCGCAATGGATGACTTTCTGCTCACATCAAAATGAACGGTTGTACCCGGCAATATGGCAAGTCCTCTAAGCGGTATTACCGGAAATGTATTTCTACTGTTTGACATAACAACTCCTTATTTCAACTGCTGTTATGCAGTTTTCCCCTTTTTCTTCTTCGGTGCATTGTTTTTCTTTATCACGGAATCATAAATCAACTCGGCATCTGCCAGTCCGTTTACCACATCCTCATTAATAATACACTCTTTAATGGATTCATCCGACGGTGTCTCATACATAATATCCATCACTGCCTTCTCGATAATCGCCCGCAGTCCTCTTGCGCCTGTCTTGCGCTCCACCGCCAGCTTTGCAATGGCATTGATGGCACCTTCTGTAAATGTAAGTTCCACACCATCCAGTTCAAATAACTTTTTATACTGTTTTACCAAAGCATTTCTTGGCTCTGTCAATATTTTCTCCAATGATTTTTCATCCAGAAAATCAAGAGTAACCGTAACAGGCACACGTCCGATAAACTCAGGAATCAGACCAAACTTTGTCAAATCCTGAGGCATCACTTCCTTGAAAAGTTCATCTGCCTTTTTATCGGTCTTCTCTAAGATTTCCGAGCCAAAACCAATGGTACTTTTATCCAGTCTTCTCTCGATAATCTTTTCCAGTCCGTCAAAAGCACCACCGCAGATAAATAAGATATTTGTTGTATCAATGGGAATTAACTCCTGCTGCGGATGTTTTCTTCCACCCTGTGGGGGAACGCTGGCTTCTGTTCCCTCCAAAATTTTAAGAAGTGCCTGCTGAACGCCTTCCCCGGACACGTCTCTTGTAATGGAAACATTTTCTGACTTCTTTGTAATCTTGTCAATTTCATCAATATAAACAATGCCGTGCTCAGCTCTTTCTATATCGTAATCTGCTGCCTGTATTAATTTCAGCAATATATTTTCAACATCCTCACCTACATATCCCGCTTCCGTCAGCGTGGTGGCATCCGCAATGGCAAAGGGTACGTTTAATATCTTCGCCAATGTCTGCGCCAGATAAGTCTTGCCGGAACCGGTAGGACCTAACAGCAGAATATTGGACTTCTGTAATTCCACATCCAAATCCTTGTCTGCCAAAACTCTCTTATAGTGGTTATAGACAGCCACTGACAAAACTTTCTTTGCCTCATCCTGCCCGATTACATATTGATCTAAAAATTCTTTTATCTCTTTTGGCTTTAGTAAATTAATTTCGTTTTTTGCGTCCTCTTCATTTTGTTCATACATTTCATCCGCCACGATTCCTGCGCATATTTCCACGCACTCGTCACAAATATAGGCGTCACCGGGACCGGAAATCAGTCTTCTTACCTGACTTTCTGCCTTTCCGCAAAATGAACAGCGCAAAATATTATCCGTTATATTTTTATTCGCCATATTAACCTCACATCAATCCTAAATCTGACATAAGGCACCACTGACCGCGGTGCCTTATATTGTTATTTTTGTTTTATTACCTGATCTACTAAACCATATTCCTTTGCTTCCTCTGCCGACATCCAGTTATCTCTGTCGGTGTCTTTCTCCACCACTTCAACCGGCTGTCCGGAGTTTTCAGCAAGAATCTCGTTTAATTTTTTCTTTGTCTTTAAAATATGCTCTGCAGCAATCTGAATCTCTGTAGCCTGTCCCTGTGCACCGCCAAGTGGCTGATGAATCATAACCTCTGCATTTGGAAGAGCATATCTCTTACCCTTTGCACCACTTGACAGCAGGAATGCTCCCATGCTGGCAGCCATACCGATACAGGTGGTTGACACATCACATTTAACGTAATTCATCGTATCGTAAATCGCCATACCTGCCGTAACGGAACCGCCGGGACTGTTAATATACATATGAATATCTTTTCCCGGATCCTCTGCCTCTAAGAATAACAACTGTGCAACAACCACACTGGCGGTCGCATCATTAATCTCCTCTCCTAAGAAGACAATTCTGTCTTTTAATAATCTTGAATAAATGTCATAAGAACGCTCCCCTCTGGAATTCTGTTCAATGACATAAGGTATTAATGCCATAACCATACCTCCTTAAAATTTATTTTGCTGCCTCCACTGCAAGTTTTGCAGCTTTTCTTGCACAAATATCAGCTTTGATATTCTTCTTATCATCTTCTGATAAGAAATCATTGACCTTTTCTGCTTCCATCTGATATTTCTCTGCCATCTTCTTCACTTCTTCGTCATACTCTTCATCCGTAGCTTCAATGTTTTCAGCAGCCACAATTGCTTCTAAAACAAGGCTGGACTGAATTCTTGCTTCCGCCTGTGGTTTCACCTGCTCTGTAAGCTGATCTACGCTTCCTCCGGTAAACTGCAGATACTGTTCAAAAGAAATACCCTGCATTGCAATGTTCTGGGCAAATTCTTCTACCATCTGCTGGCACTGTGTTTCAATCATCTTTTCAGGAATATCCATCTCTGAATCATTCACGATTGCTTCAATCACTTTGCTTTCTTTATCTGCTTCTGCTTCCTGCGCTTTCTTTTCTTCAAGGTTTTTCCTGATATCCGCCTTGTACTCATCCAATGTATCAAATTCTGAAACATCCTGTGCAAAATCATCATCCACTTCCGGATATTCTTTTACTTTGATTTCCTTGACGGTTACCTTAAACATTGCCGGCTTTCCTGCAAGTTCTTCTGCCTGATAATCTTCCGGGAAA
Source organism: uncultured Eubacterium sp. (assembly GCA_904420085.1). Lineage (GTDB taxonomy): Bacteria > Bacillota > Clostridia > Lachnospirales > Lachnospiraceae > Eubacterium_G. The sequence continues at coordinate 13,746 of CAJFUA010000049.1, forward strand.
GTAACATTGACTTCTACTTCTTCTCCAACTTTCTTTCCGATCAGCTGTTCCTCAAAATTATCAATAAATGAATGAGAACCGATTGTCAGTGGATAATCTTCTCCCTTTCCACCTTCGAAAGCAACACCGTCTACAAATCCCTCGAAATCAATAGTGGTCTGGTCGCCATCTTCCACTGCCTTATCATCTGCAGCCACCAGTCTTGCATTCTGCTCTTTTACTTTGTCAAGTTCTGCCTGTACATCTTCGTCTGTGACAGTTGTGTCCATTGCCTCAACTTTTACACCTTTGTATTTTCCAAGTTTAATCTCCGGCTTCAATGTTACTTCTGCCTCAAAGATAAACGGTTTGCCCTTTTCAATCTGTGTAACATTAATTTCCGGACGGGCAACAATTTCCAATTCGCTTTCTGCTGCCGCATCTGCGTATGCTTTCGGAATGATGTCGTTTGCCGCATCTTCATAGAAAACCGCTGCTCCATACATTTTTTCAACCATGGCATAAGGTACTTTACCCTTTCTGAATCCCGGTACGTTAAATTTATTTTTGTTTTTCTTATATGCAGCCTGAATCGCCTGTTCAAACTCTTCTGCTGCCACCTCAATCGTAAGCTTTGCCGTATTATTTTCTAACTTCTCTACCTGTAAACTCATTACTTTTCCTCCTTGTTATATAAACGGGTATGAGTGAACCCATTTCATTACCTTTTATGGCGTCAGGGCATACTTTCCCCTTGACGCAGAGTAAAATTATACCATAGAAATTTCTCATTGTCACTACTTTTATCTAATTCTTGATAATTCTTGATAATAGAAATTTATCGAATTCTTGGTGATAGAAATTCTTAGGAATATTGAATCTGGTCTGCCACCATTTCGCTTGTCTCTTCATCTGTCAGCCGGGTAATCATTTCCAATCCCAGTTCCAACGCCACACCTAATCCTTTCGCCGTAATGAAATTTCCGTCTGTTACCACGGAGCCTCCATACTCTTTGCAGTTCATTTTTTCTGCAAAAGTAGGATAGGAGGTTGCTTTTTTATCCTTCAAAATGCCTAACTGTCCATAAATACTTGGTGCGGCACAGATGGCAGCAAGCCATTTCCCCTGCTTATTGTATTTCAAAATATTTTCTTCCAGCTCTTTGCATGCAGCCAGATTTTCTGTCCCTACTGCACCACCTGGCAGAAAAATACAGTCGCCGGTATTAAAATCAATCTCATCAATGATTTTATCGGCAAAAAAACGGATGCCATGGGAACCTTCCACCACCAGTTCCTCTTTCACTGACACCATAACCACGTTCAGTTTCTTTGACCGCTTTAACAAATCAATGACCATCAATGCTTCTACTTCTTCCACGCCATCTGCTAAAAATGCATAAACTGTTTTCATGAAAAACCTCCATATCTTTTTCTTTATTTTACGTTGCCTGATTATCTTCTGTTTTGCCTCACCATTATACCATAACCCTCTTTTGTGTCCAACTTATTAATTTCCGGTTAAATATTTCTTGCAATTATGTCCGATTAATTTTACAATTTAAAAGAATCCATTATTTTCTTTATTTACAAAACACAATAATGAAAAGATAAAATTGTTCTATAATAAATATATAACCGAACATAATTTATTTCAGGAAAGGAAAGCCATATATGGGAATGGAAATTGAAAAAAAATTTATACCGAAAAAACTGCCAGAAAATTTAAGCCAATTTAAACACCACAAAATTGAACAGGCATACTTAAATACCGCTCCGGTGGTAAGGATTAGAAAACAGGACGATGAATATTATCTTACCTACAAAGGCGGCGGAATGATGGCAAGGGAAGAATACAATCTTCCTTTAGATAAAAAAAGCTACGAACATCTAAGGGAAAAGGCTGACGGCAATATTATCACGAAGACCCGATATCTGATTCCCATTCATGACGGCGCACTTACCGCAGAGCTGGATGTTTTTGAGGGAAAGTTTTCCGGAATGCTTCTGGTGGAAGTGGAATTTACTTCCGTAGAACAGGCAGACGCCTTCCGCAAACCGGACTGGTTTGGAGAAGACGTCACTCATGAAAAAATGTATCACAACAGTTTTTTATCGAAATTATAAAGATTGTTTATTTCCAAAATACCACCATTTCTTCCAGACGATAGAAGATTTCCGGCGTATGTTCGCTCAGTGTACTCCAGCTTGGAGAAATACTGACAAGGGTGGTGATGATAATGGTTGCTGCCATAAACATTCCCAGCCCTATCATCGCATAGCGCCCCAGCTTCCGTTCCCTGGCTCTGGAGTAGATGGTAAAAATCACATATATTACCGGAACAAAGAATATCCACGCAAAATCAACGGAATATCTGAGAGACGTTCCTCCCATAACGGTAGTCATATAACACATAACCACCGCCACTGTCGTTGCCACAATAACAAATCCCCGGTGTCCAATCTTTTTGATATCCCTTTTTAACGCCCATGGCAGAAGAAAAATCAGCCACATAACCGGGCTGGCTAAAATGCCCAGATATGAAATATCATAGAAATATCCTACATAATTAGCACTCTCTTTTACTGCACTAAAATACGGAAATACACTGCTGATTCCCGCAGGCATAAAAATCCCCTGAAGCAGCGTGATTGGTATCTTTCCAAAATCCGTCACATGATAATAGGATGTATCATATACCGTCAATTGATATTTCGCTCCAAATTCCAGAACGGAATCAAAGCGGATATAATTATAATACATCAGACCAAGTCCGATGATGATATATGGCACTGCAAATGTAATCATTGCCTGCACATTATTCTTACAAAAGACTGACTTTATATAGGAAACAATTTTATTTCCTGTTTTTCTGTCAGACGAGCCGTTTCCTGCCAGCCCGTTTAAGACAACCGGCGCAATGATAAAAGAAGCCAGTGCATAGTTTGGTCTGCACCCTACCGCCAACGCCATAAATAATGCCCCTGCGGCAAGGTACTTTTTCTTAATCCCTTTCTCAACAAAAGCATTTAATATAAAGTCAATTCCTGCCAACGCACATATCAGCGCTGAAACGGCTGCTATTTCATAAAATTTGCTTCCATTGATACAGTATAGCAACATGGAGGCATTGATAAAACTAAATGCGGTTCCCAGTGTCACCCACATGTTCATAGGTGTTTTCCACTTATGCGCTATGGTCAGAACCAATTTTGCCATGAGAACGGATGCCAGCAGAACCAGCATCAGCGTTAATATTTTTGTATTTACCAACACCCCTGTCAACAAATATACCGGGAGATAAATAAACAGTACCGGAACTATACCAAAATAACAGTAATATTTTCCATTATAAAACGCCCTGTCCCATTTGTAATTAATTCCGTCTCTCTGTCCCCATTCATAAGGGTTTTCCAGATTCTCCAGTTTCTCTATTTCCTGCTGTTCCTGCTCTATGGAAACGGTATTGACTCCATTTAAATCTGTCTTACCCTCCGCTAATGCTAAGGTTAATTCCTGATACGGATCTATCGCTTCATAAAAGTCCACACCCGTATATTTTCCATTACTGTCAAAAGTTGCATTGGTTGCCACGAATAAAAAGATAATAAACGCGGACTGCAAAGCTAATAGTGCGATGAATATCTGCTTTTTCATGGTAGTGCTGTCTTTCGTGTAGCGAAGAACAAATCCAAACATGATGATTAGAAAAACAAATAAAAATCGAAAAACATGAAAATTAAAATCAACCGGCGTATTGATTTTCACTCTTATATTTGAAATCGGACTGGTAATGTCAGAAGTAAATATCAACTTAATGTTCTTTGTTTCCCCGGCGAAATGTGGTTTCACATGCCCGCTGGATGAAAGACCTTTTACCAGTGTCAGATTGTCAATATTTGCTTTTTTATATCCGCTCTGAACGGCATCATCCATATAATAGATTTGAAATTCCGTGGTCTTTGCCACCGTGTCTGCTTCCACATCCAAATCTTTCAGCCTGGCATTTACAGGTATCTCCGCTTCATAAGTAATTTTCTCATCACCGTAAAAAACATTTAAATTTAACCCGTCTGATGATGAAAGCTCTGTTTTTCCCTCTTTCTCAACACTGCTCTCTTTTGTAGTTGTATTAAAATGAACTGTATACTGCTCCCCGTCATTTGTTTCATAACTGACAAAATTGAATGTAAATATTTCGAGCACCATTGCTGCCAGCAAAGAGAGAAGAACTGCCGTCATATATTTATTTCTATTTTTAAATATTGAAAGGTTCCGGCCGGCTCTGATGATGAATACTGCCAAAACAAATCCCAACACAAACATGATGTACTGCATAGTCTCCCCCTTCTACTCTTTTATCTCGTGATATTCTTTATCAGTATTTACATTCCATACATTGGTTTTATCATGAATATCATTTACAATATTATGAACCGCTTCGAAAGACGTAACCATGGAATGATCCATATTATTGTACCTGTGCTGCCCGTTTCGACCAATACAGTACAGATTATCAAATGTATTTAAGTAGGCTATAATATCATCCATATGTGCATACCCGTCAAAATAAGCCGGATACGCTTTCTGAATCCGTTCTCTATGTGAATCAATCACATCTGTTCTGTCAATGACTTCCATTTTTACCAATTCATCAATCGCCATCTGAATACATTTCTCATCGGACATATTCCAGAAGTCATCTCCCTCTCTGCAAAAATACTCCAGTCCAATCCAGACATATTTCTCCGGCTGTTCAACCATATACGGTGACCAGTTGTTAAATATCTGTATCCGTCCCAGTTTCACTCCGGTATCCTGAACGTAAATCCAGCAGTCCGGTACAATGTTGTTTAATGTTTTCAGTTTTGTCTGATTTTGCAGATTTAATTTTTTCAATAAAAGTCCCACCGTTACAAAATCTCTGAATGGTAGGTCTGCTGCTGATTTCTCCACCAGTTCAGGAATAGGACTTCCTTTCATCCCCGCCACCAGATCGTTGACCGGCATGGAGGACATAAAGATATCTCCTTTATAGATTTTCTCTTCACCGTTTTCCATACAGACAACCTCTTTGATTTTTCCATTCTCCGTGCTGATTGTTTTTACTTCACTGTTCATCACAATGGTTCCGCCCATTTTCCTGATATCGTCTGCCACTGCTTCCCATAACTGTCCCGGACCAAATTTAGGATATCTGTATTCTTCTATCAATGATGTTTCTACATTTGTATTTCTGCCGCCGGGAATGAGTTTCTTAAAAACGTCCTTGATTACTGCGGAAATCGAAAGACCTTTCACCCTTTGAGCTCCCCAATCCGCTGAAATTTCTCTGGGATGGCGTCCCCACAACTTTTCTGTATATCCTTCAAAAAACATGGAATAAAGTACACGGCCAAATCTGTTTATGTAAAAGTTTTCCAGATTGTCTTCCGGCAGTTTTCGAAACACGGAATGTAAATAACTGAAACCTGCCTTGATTGTTGTTGTAATTCCCATATTTTTCAGTGTGTTCCATTTCAGGGAAATCGGATAATCAAAAAAGTGCTTGGAATAATAGATTCTGGACACTCTGTTTCTCACAAGCATTACCCTGTCTTCCTGTTCCGGATTTGGTCCCGACCGGGCAAAGTTTCTTTCCCTGTTTAAAATCTTGTCATCCAAAGACGGTTCTCCCTGTATCGGCATAATATTCTGCCACCACTGATTGACCCTGTCATCTTTTGAGAAAAATCTATGTCCTCCGATATCCATTCTGTTACCTTTATACCTAACCGTTTGGGAGATTCCTCCTATGCGGTCTGTCTTTTCCAGAACAGTTACCTCATATCCTTTTCTTTTTAGTAATTCATAACCTGCCGTCAGTCCTGCCGGACCCGCCCCGATAATAATAACTTTTTTCATAATTCCTCCCAAGTGTAATCATAATTTTCCCGATATAAAAGCCATTCATCCAAAAATACATAAGCGATTCCTTCACAAAAACATAACCGATTATATTTTCCCTCTGTAACCGAACCTCTTTTATCTTTACTATTATAACAGAAATTACTATAAAAAGATATTTATTTAAATATAGTTTCCAGTATTATTCCCGTTGATATCAAAGCACAAAAAACAGGGTTTTTAGAAGTATCTAATCTTCTAAAAACCCTGTAACAATGCGGGTGACAGGACTTGAACCTGCACGGTCTCCCACTAGAACCTAAATCTAGCGCGTCTGCCAATT
>CAJFUA010000050.1 GCA_904420085.1 uncultured Eubacterium sp.
ACCTATTGAATTCCGTCCAAGCAACATATAATCTGCCTTGTATTCTGCTCCAAGTGGCTGTTCTACACTAATATAGGCTTCGTGATGACCAAAGTCATATTCTTCAAAAATTGAAGCCGGAATGAACCATTTTTTGTTTTTCTTAATGTAATTCTGGATGTCATTTTCTTTTTTAGCAGAATCAAGTACTTTTAGTAACTGTTCTTTCTCATAATCTAAATCTATGTCACGATACCATCCATAATTAAATTCATAAAAATTCTTTGGCACTGTGTAATCCATTTTATTTCTCCATTCACACACATTTAAAACATATTGTGATGCCTTGCTATTTTATCATAATTTAAGGTATTCTGAAACATAAAATTAAAAACGCCCTGACAAAGCAGAGCGCCTTCATTCTTTCCACATTATATTGCTCGGAACATTTTCTGTGAAACTTTCCCTTTCCATCAACCTTCTCTAATTCCTTTCTTTCATCCACCAGTTCCTCCATCCGCTTCAACTCATCAGCGGCATCCTCCAGTCCGAGATGGGTATAGGTGCTCAGTGTCACGCTGATGTCGCTATACCCATCACCAGTCATCCTCTTCATCATTGGATGAACTGGAATATCCACTAATAAAATGCAATTCTCCTGTATCCATATCCATAGCTAGATTATCTGACATAACATGCATAAGATTACCTTCTGAATCCATTAATGTATCATCTGTAAGTTTGTGGCAAAAATCTCCATCTTCCATATCCCAAATACACATTTACTTATCCTCCAATCTATACTCGGCTGCAATATCAACGATTTTATCAAAGTATTTCTTAAGTTCATTAATCAAATACTGTATCTTAACATCCTTTGATTCTGCATTGGTGCATGCAATGTTTGTTACAATTCCAGTTCCTACTGCAAATCCTCTAAATGCTATAATTCGTCCATTTTCGTTGTATTCAAAATCACTAAGTACTCTGTTAATGGCTTCTGGGCGACACTGTTTCAGATACTCATCATCACCAAAGTTATACCTTTCCAGTTCCTTTTCAATAGATTCTTCTATCATTTTCTTTAGTGATTCATAAGTTTTCTTGTTATGCTTAATACATTTCTTCAAAGCAATATGTGTGAAACTATGGTTATTCTCAATCAAGCCATCCAGCACTTCAGAAATATATGGAAAAATAAATCTGTTAGATCGCTTTATTCCGTCCTTAAACTTGATTCTTAAATCTATTTCAAATGAATCTGTAAAATAATCTAATATCTCATCAGAAGCTCCTATAACCTGTTCAATCATATCTTCACTATAGTTTTCATAGAAATCAAGCTGAGAACAATTCCAGAAATTCACCTTGTAATATAATTCCGGAATTTCTCTTGCTTTTAATTCATCAAGAATCTGCTTATCCTTATTTTTTACAGCCAGAGCAATTACATCCATTCTAAGTTGTTCTTCCTGGAGCTTTGTATACTGAAAGAATGTATCTACATCAATAGGATTACGTCTTTCAATACTTGTACCAGCACCAAATGTCATACAATATCGATCTTTTTTTCCACTGTCAAACCAGATGTAATTCTTTTTAATCAGGTATTTGATTAACTTGTAATTCTTAAAATCAAGCGCATAATCAATAAGTGTTTTGCCATATTCATCAGGATTCAATATCAATTTGTCTTCTCTATTGATATAGTCTTCCCATACCTTAGGATTTTTAGAAAATGCAATGGAATAATTGGTCACACGGCTTCCGTTCTGTACAAAAGAAGTTCCTGCACTAAGTATCTCCTCACATGTTACTCCAAGCAAATCACAAAATACTGGCAAGTCATAAACCTGAATTCCTTTTCCCTTAGCCCCACGAAGCATCTGTGACATTCGATTAGCCATCTTTCTGACTTCATCATCATTTGCTTCACGATGTTCATGCTCAAGGTAAGCTTTGCAGAATGCTCTATCTGATTTGTAGCCTCTAGCCCTAATTAGTTTAGATAAATAGGCGCCTATTTCTTTATTGTCCTTCAATGTAAACATATATATCAACTCCTTTGTTCTTTCTGACTTAAGCATACTTCATGCATACACATATAGATATCACGCATTCGAATACACTTTTCCCATAGTTGATATTTAGTATATTGTATATGTATGCTTTATGCATACATTATATCATCGCACTGCCAATTTTGCCGCTCAAATGATAATCTTACTCTTCCACTTTTCTATCTATATATTTCAATACTCAATCCTAAAATAATCAAGATATGTTTTAAATCTATCCTGTGCCGCCAAACACGTATCTGTCAAATAACCTTTTTCATTGTCCCATTCTTTCAATCCACGATAATAGAACATCTTTAAATCATCATATATAATAAATGGAACAATATTGTATTTAAGACATTCCTTAAACATAATCAGTCTTCCGACACGACCATTTCCATCTTGAAACGGATGTATTTTCTCAAACCTTACATGAAAATCCAAAATATTTTCAAATGTCTTTTTCTCTTTTGAGTTATAATGTACTAACAGGCTTTTCATCTCTCTTGCAACGACTTCCGGCATTGCTGTATTCATTCCACCCACTTCATTTGGCATTTTTTTGTAATTACCAACGGCAAACCATTCTTTTCTTGAATCACTGGTTCCGTTTTTTAATGTACGATGTAACTCTTTAATAAACTTTTCAGTTAATATAGCTTTTGCATTATCAATAATCATATCGATGCAACGAAAATGGCTTGCTGTCTCAATCACATCATCCACATTTAAATTTTCATTTTCTACACCAATTGTATTCGTTTCAAAAATATACCTCGTCTGGTCGTGGGTCAACTTGCTTCCCTCTATGTGATTTGAATTATATGTCAGCTCAATCTGTGTCTTGTGATAGATTCCTCCTGAATATTTCGTTTTCTTTTCATCTTTAAGAATATTCAATAATGTTATCGGCTGAGTTTCTTTCTTATTGGAGCGTTCCGGCTTTTTAGCATCTTCAGGGATATTCCAAGTCTTCCCTTTAATTAACGCCCCTGGCACACGTCCATGAGCACAATAATTACGAACACTTCTCTCTGATATATTCCATTTTTTAGCTGTCTCTTTAACAGAAAGGTATTGCATTTAATATCCTCCGTTTAACAAAATATTATTTCAAATTTTTCAAAAAATTCTATGTCTATATTTTAATTATTATTGCCACAATTTAACAGATTAATTATATTACATTATCGGCAAGTTTGATACTTTTATTTTTGCTTTTCTTTTATTTGTTGCCGATATTAAAAACAAAACATCCCAGTGAAAACTGAGTTTTTGAAAACTTGTACTTCACTGGGATATCACTTTTATAAATAATTCTTTTTTTATTTGACAAATTATACTATTACTTTTAATAATAGGATTAAAAATTCCATTCTTTTTAGTAAATGGCATATCCGTTTCCGGCAGTGCCATCTATACCAACTTCTCCTGGTCAGTATAGTACAAATTCACATTATTGTATTGTTCTTTGTCATAGTGACTATTTTATCACATACTTAGTACCTCTTCCCCTGCCTTCAATTTTCACAATACCTTTTTTCTCCATCTCTTTCAGCAACTGTGTTGTCTTTGATTTGCCAAACGGAGCATAAGGAGTAATTTCGCTGATTGATTTCAACATTGTCTTGCTCAAAATCTTATATACTTTTCTTTCATCTTCCGTTAAATTCAGATTTTTCTCAAAAACCGGGAGTACAATCTTAATTGTATTTTCTGACACTTCAAAGTCCGGCTGCTTCAAACTTTCTTCATAGAGCTGCTTTATCCGTGTAATTCCTGTTCCGAATATTTCGACAAACCCCAGCCTGTAAAATACATTTGCAAGATTTCTATTTCTTAGAACTGAAAGTTTTCCCGATAAATACTCCTCCTCTGTTATTCCAACTGGCAGTCCTCCCGGAGAAATAATTTCTATTCTGTCGTCAAGCATCGAAACCTTTATTTGTGGCTCCACATCCCACACTCTATGAATCAATGCATTTGCAATTGCTTCCCTGAATGCTGCCTCCGGGATTTTTTCTATCTTTTTTCTATCGGTGCCTTGTATTTCTTCATATTCATAATAATCTTTGAATACTTCTAATGTTTTTTCATATACTGCCAAAATAGACATATGATCAAATGTTGCCCGCTTATGAATTACGCTGATATTTTCACCGAACTTCACGATATCAATTCCCGGGAAATGATTTTTATCTGCCAGAATGCCAGCCGCATTATTATATCCAATGGTACTGCTATATAAATTCAGCGTTTTCAAGGTATCCTGATTAAAGGTTTCAAGCTGAATGTATTCTTTTAATTTTTGACATAGTGTATCAAACGTCAGTTCTTGATCTTCACACGGCAATTCTTCAAATCTGATATTTTTCCCTTCCAAAATCAGCCTTGACAACTCCAGTGTGTCCACCTCTATGGTCGCAGTATCATTCCGTTTGTATGCCTTTGACTTATATAAATAAGGCTTTTGAAGCCCACTTTTTACAGCCAGTTTTATTGTTCTGTCATTATTCTGCAATTCCAGTGTATATTCAGGCTGCGGAGTAATGCTGTCATTAATCTTATTTTCAATATCCAGACGCGCTTGTTTTACATCCGCCAGTCCTTTAATATTGCCATTGTCGTCAATACCAAAAAATATTTCTCCTCCATCGTAATTCGAAAAGGCGCTTACTGTCTTTAAAAATGTATTTGTAATTTTTGCTTTGAATTCTATTGTTTTTGTTTCACGCATACACTGTGCTTCCTTTCCAATTTTACTGTTTATATTATACGCAAAAATACGCAAAAAATCAATCGTATTTTTTTTCGATTGATTTTCTGGCTGTTTTTGGTTATTACTCTTTAGAATCCTGTCATATCAAGACGCTTTCAAAAATGGTCTGACAATGGTATGTTTTTCCTGACGACACTTATCACTGTACCTCCACCGGCTTTCCAATAGTTCCTTCAGGCATAGCCACACCGAAATTTTCTGCCACAGTTGCCCCAATCACGGCAAACATGTCCTCATCTTTCAATGATCCGCCCTGCTCCATCTTTTTAGAATAAAGAAGCAGAGGCACATACTCTCTGGTATGGTCCGTTCCCTTGTAAGTGGGGTCATTTCCATGGTCTGCCGTAATCATCAGCAAGTCGTCCTCTCTCAGATTTTCCAGCAGAACTCCCAGATTCACATCAAACTTTTCAATTTCCCTGCCATAACCTTCCGGGTCCCTCCGATGTCCCCACAAGGTGTCAAAATCCACCAAGTTTACATAACATAACCCATGGAAATCTTTCCGGCATATCTCAATCGTCTGCTCCATGCCGTGTACGGAACTTTGGGACCGGTAGGCTTCGGTAATACCTTCTCCACAGAAAATATCATTAATTTTTCCTACGCTGATTACATCCAGCCCTGCATTTTTTAATGCGTTCAACGCTGTTGTATTGGTCGGCTTTAGGGCATAATCGTGGCGGTTGCCGGTACGCTGAAATTCACCTTTCTTCTTTCCTACATAAGGTCTTGCAATCACCCGTCCCACTTTCCATTCATCTTTTAACGTAATCTCTCTGGCGATTTCACAGCAACGGTACAGATTCTGCAAATCAAAGGTTTCCTCATTTCCGCAAATCTGCATAACCGAATCCGTAGAAGTGTAGACAATCATTGCGCCTGTGGCTATCTCTTCTTCTCCCAGTTCTTCAATAATCTCCGTGCCGCTGGCAGCTTTATTTCCAATGACCTTTTTACCGCAGCGTTTTTCCAACTCCGCAATCAACTCCGGAGGAAAACCATTTGCGGTAAAGGTTTTAAACGGTTTCTCTGTTTTTATTCCCATCATCTCCCAATGGCCGGTCATGGTATCTTTTCCGTTGCTGACTTCTGCCAGTCGCAGATATTTCCCCAAAGGTTTCTCCACGCCTTTCATATCTCCTGCCGGGTGCAGATTCAGCAGACCCAGTTTCTGCAGATTGGGAATATGAAGTGTTCTCACTTTTTCCAGAATGTGCCCAAAGGTATCCACACCCGTGTCGCCAAAAGCTTCCGCATCCGGCAACGCTCCGATTCCCAAAGAATCCAACACAATTACAAATATTCTTTTATATTGACTCATATGACCACCTCTGCTATTCCTTTCATCATCTGCCAGACTTTTTTTGCAACAGTGATTCTATCTTCCGATTACCAATCAGAAAATATTCTCCTGCAATTTTTCCAGAAGCCGCATCTTCGTCTTCTCATCCGTAAAAGCGGCTTTTGCTGCATTTTGCATCATCTGACGGATTTGCTCATCATTGATTCCATAATTTCTCTGAATAAAATCCAATTCCTTTGTCAGCGAAGTATTGCTGACGGTGCGGTTATCCGTATTAATGGTAACTGACAGGCCTTTTTCCAAAAATTCCCGCAACGGATATTCATTCATACTTTTTACCGCCTTGGTCTGTAAATTGCTGATGGGACACATCTCCACCGCCACATGAGATTTTTTTACCAGATCCTGCACAGAGGCATCTCCTCTCATGGCTATTCCGTGTCCGATTCGGGCGGCGCCTGCCTGTACCGAATCAACAATATTTTTCACACTTCCACACTCTCCTGCATGAATGGTAAAAGGCATTCCCAGTTTTTTTACCCGATGGAATAATTCCATAAACTCAGACATTGGATATTGTGCTTCTGCCCCTGCAAGGTCTGCGCCACATACGCCTTTTCCTAAAAATTTGCAGGCGGTCTGTATCATGTCATAGTTCTCTTCCATGCCGTGATGTCGCATGGCACACACAATCACATTATATTCGACACCGAACTCTTCTTTTCCCTTCTTCAATCCCCTCAGCAGTGCGGAAATCACCTGTTCCGCATCCATGGACTCACTGACGGAAAGTAACGGCGCGAAACGAATCTCCGCATAAATCACATGTTCCTGATGCATGGTCTTTAACACATCATATCCCGCTTCTTCCAGTCCTTCCGCATCCTTTAAGCATTCCAGCGGCAACTCAAATTTCTCCAGATACTCTGCCAGACTGCCGCAGTCATCCGACACCCCCAGCTCCTGCTGTATCACTTTCCGGGACAGTCTTCTTTCTATAAATTCTTTGCTGAGAGAACCGTCCAGATGACAATGCAATTCCACCTTCGGCATTCTCCGTAATTCTTCTATTGTCATATGCCCATCCTTTCCATCCTCATGATTCTGCCTGATTGCTTTATCCTTTTAGTTTTTTTCGTCCATATTTTACTTTTATAATTTCTTTATCAATTTGATAACCGGTCTGATGTTGTCGTCTCTTATGAAATATCTTCTGCACCAAATCCTAAGGGCAGTAATTCTTTCAGTGTCAATATCCGGTAATGTTCCTCATCAACAGCCAAAATGATTTGAAAAGTTTCCGGATTGCAAAATTCCATCATCACCTGTCTGCACACGCCACAAGGCGTGATGTACTCCGTCACATTCCCCGACTTTCCACCCACAATACATATCGCCTGAAAGTCTCTCACTCCCTTGCTGACCGCCTTGAAAAACGCCGTGCGCTCTGCACAATTGGTAGGAGAATAGGCGGCATTCTCAATATTGCACCCTGTAAATATGTCTCCGTTTTCACTTAAGAGCGAGGCACCCACTTTAAAATCTGAATAGGGCGCATAGGAAAACCGAATCTGCTCCATGGCGGTTTTTATCATTTTCTTTATTGTTCTTTCATCCATCTTTTTTTCCTCTGCTCAATTGCTGCTACTTTTTCTTCTACTCAAACTTCTAATCCTTTTCTTTCTACTCAGTTTCTACTATTTTTCCTTCCGCTCGGCTTCTATCAGTTTTCTCACAGCGTCCACTGCCACCTGTATGGCGGCATCTGTGTCATGCACCACCGGATTTTCCAATCCCAGTTTTTCTCTTTCCTGATTTGCAACCGTCAGCATACATGCACCTGCCCGAACTCTCAGACCGGCGGCAACAACAAAAAGCGCTGCCGACTCCATTTCCGAAGCAAGACATCCCAACTGTTTCCATGCCTCCCATTTATTTAGCAACTCATAACTGACCGGTTTCTTCTCCGGCTCGTGCTGACCATAAAAAGAGTCCTTGCACTGTACCACTCCCGTATGATATGTAATGCCTTTTTCTCTGGCAGCTTCCACTAAGGCATTGGTCACCGTCAAATCACTGACTGCCGGAAACTCTATGGGTGCATACTCTCTGGTAGTTCCTTCCATTCGTATGGCTCCGGTAGCCACCACCACGTCACCGCTTTTTACTTCCGGCTGCATGCCTCCACAGGTTCCAATGCGGATAAAGGTATCCGCACCACACCGGTAAAGCTCCTCCACTGCAATGGATGCCGAAGGTCCGCCGATTCCGGTGGATGTGACGCTCACTTTTTCACCGCCTAATGTTCCGGTATAAGTTACATATTCCCGGTTTCGGGCAATCAGTTCTGGATTTTCTAAATACTTTGCAATTTTTTCACATCTTCCCGGGTCGCCGGGCAGAATTACATAATGCCCCACTTCTCCTTTTGCCACCTGTATATGATACTGCCTTGCAGGGTCTTTCGAATAATTTTTCATGCGCACACCTTCTTTCGCCTTTCTCTTTTACTGCATTTTTTAACCAAAGTATATTTCATACCATACGAGAAACGTATAAATGGTCCACACTTTTCTCCAGTTATCTGAATTTCCGCCAACATAATCATCAAAAATCGCATTAATTTCATCTACATTGAAAAACTTTTCTGCAATCTCGCTGCCAAACAGTCTTTGTACATCCTGATTATACCGTTCATCTGCCATCCAGATACGTATCGGAACAATAAATCCCAATTTTTTTCTGAAGGCAATTTCTTCCGGCAACACGTTTGCCGCCGCAGTGCGGAAAGCCACTTTGTTCTGTTCCTCATTTACTTTATATTTGGAAGGCATACGGGATGCAATATCAAAAATTCGTCTGTCCGTCAGGGGCATTCTGATTTCCAACCCTGCCGCCTTACTCATTTTGTCCACATTTAAATAAATATCGCCTTCCAGCCAAATCTGAATATCCACATTTGACATTTTTGCCAGCGGATCCAAGTCTTCTGTCTCTTCATAGATATCTTTTACCAGATGAATCGGAAGTATGTTTTCATCATAATGCTTTAAGATTCTCTTTTTCTCATCTTCCTTCATAATGTTGGTATTGCCTACATAAAAATCTTTCAGATTGTCGCCATAACGCTCTGCATTACGGTACATATTATAGCCTCCGAAAAATTCATCTGCTCCCTCGCCGGAATAGCAGACATCTGCTTTTTCTGCCGCTGCCCGGCATCCGATGGCAAAAACTATGGCTGACGCATCGCCCAGAGGCTGTTCCATATTTTCCATGACGTAAGGCACGATTTCGAAATACTCTTCCGGTGTAATCACTCTTCTGTTAAATCCCCGTTTTAAAAGCTTGGCCGTCTCTTCCGCCATGCCGGACTCATCAAAACGCTCTTCCTCGTAACCACAGGCATTGGCTTCTTTTATGTCTGACATCGCCAACACATAAGAGGAATCCACGCCTCCGGACAAAAATGATGCGGCCACTTCCTGCTCCTCTTTCACTTCCGGCATAATCTCCCGGATAGTGGTATGAATTTCCTCTGCCCATTCTTCCAGTGTCTTACTTTCGTCTGAGTGAAATTCCGGTTTCCAGTAACGAACTATCTCCATTTTGCCATTCTGCCAAACCATATAGCGCCCCGGCATCAGTTTTTTCACGCCCTTGAAAAATGTATTTTCCCCTGCTACATAAGTAAGACTGAGATACAGTTGCAGCATTTCCCTGTTCAGTTCTTTTTCAAATCCCGGCTGTGCCATAATCTGTCTGATAGTTGTTCCATAAAGCAGTTTTCCATCCTTTGTCACATAATAATAAAAGGCCTTTGTTCCAAACGGATCCCGCAAACAGAACAGTTTCTGCTCCTCCTCGTCCCACAGCGCAAAGGCAAACATCCCATGCAAATGCTCCGCCATACCGTAACCCCATTTTTCGTATGCCTTAATTAATATGGTCTCCTCACGTTCCCTGCGAGTCATAACCGGTTTTTCTTCTGTGATTTCAGACATCGATGCCGCCACCAAATGCTGGGATTTCCGGCTGGTCTCTGACATATCGCCGGACTTTTCTCTGTCTGATATTGTTTGGTTCTCTGTCATATGGTTCGTCTCTGCGTGGTCTGATACCGGCGCATTCTCCGTTGTTCCATATCCAAATGCCTCGTAGATTTCCAATTCATGGCAAAGCGCCTGCCAGTTTCTGATGTGTCCTCTGTATTCTTTTACTTTTATCATATGCTTTCTCCTCTTTGTTTTTTTGTATGATTTGATATGGTTTACCGCAACAACTTATATAGTTTTATTGTAACACGGGGAAAGAGAATGAACCAGAAAAAGTTTTCTGATTATAGAAAAAAGACCTTTAAGGAATTTCTCCTCTAAGGTCTGATTTTGTATAATTTTTGTTAATGAAAACAGCCGTGATAATTCTATCGCCAAAAGACGTGTTGGATTCATATGCCTTTCAAATGCGGGCATTTCTTATCCGACATCTATTTTGATATTTTGTTTAATTAATGAATATTGTCATTTCCTTTCGTATTGGACGAACGTCCTGTTATACGTTTCTGTCCTTTTGTTACCAGTACATCTTTTCCCAGCGCCTCACAATAGAAAAACTCTTTCCATTGATCCGCAAGTGTGCCGCCCAATGCTCCCATACCAGCTTTAATCAGTCCCATAAACAAATATATTGGAAACAAGAAACAGAAAAATCACTTGCCGGCAGATAAATTTCTGCCGACAAGCGATTTTTATTTTTTCAATTAAAATCCTGTCAATCTGAAAAACATCAATTCATTTGCTGATCCGTCGTCTCGTTCCTGTGTCAGCATAATTAACAGAGAGCCGTCATCTAAAAGCTGCATATCTTCCAGCCATGGATAACTGACACCAAATATGTCCTCTGTAGAAATTGCACCTACGTGCGTTCCATCTTTTGCCCAAAATTGTATTTCACGCATATTTCCATCTGCAGCCACAAAACCATTTTCTGTTTCCGCCATGCCTGTAATGGAACCGAGCTTGTCCGGAGAACTGATATCTTCTCCACCTAATTTCAAAAGCTGATTGCCATCATAATCATAGACAACAATTTTTGTGCCTTCATCTTCCACAGCCATGGAGCCGGCAACCATAATATGACTATTCGTGATCTGTACGTCATCTATCATAGAAAACAGTCCCTTGCGTTCTTCATCGTTATTTAATCCGGTCAGTATCCACGGTTCTGCCGTCAGGTTACCGCCTTGATTCGCAATCTTCTGAGTATCACTGTTCACCCAGAAACTGATTCCCCATTCTCCGGATGGATGCATATTCAGATCTCCGTCTACTGTTGTCTGAAGTGCCTTTTTCCCATCTTTTACGCCAATTACATCTCCAATTCCAGGCGAAAGATATAACATTCCACTGCTGTCCCCAGACAAATATTCAAAATCATCGTCTAATTCCATCGAAGATACGAATTCAAGTCCACTTTCTGAATATTCATAAGTATCCAGTTTGTTCTCCAGCAAATGGAACACTTGATTGCCCTGTTTTACAAACTGATGATCCATAATCTGCATAACTCCCTGTGCTTCTTTAAATGGGATATATTCCGGAACGATTGTATAAGAACCTACCATCTGCTCTGCCAATACAGGTTCAAGAGGCTCTCCCTCCCATGGCCATGGTGCGTCTTTATTTCCTTCATCCTCTAATTTCAGCACAATTCCTTCCAGCAATTCTTTGTCAGGATCATCTATTTCCTGTCCTTTTACTCTGATATCATAGGATGTGCCAGACTGTTCATAACGATACATATACGTTTTTTCTGTGGAATTACTTTCTGGCATTGCTGTATATTCTGCATTTCCTATTGTTACAGTGTCCATTTTTCCTTCAGCATATGCCTCTAAATCCACTCCAAAGGCAATTAAACTCTTTCGATATGTATATGAATCCTCCTTGGTCGCTTCTATAGAAATGACATTCTCGGATCCATCTGCTGTATCTCCATCAAAAAATCTAACGTAAGAATATTCTTCATCTTTCTTCATATTCTCTTTATCGTAGTTCCATGCCTTCGGATAATACACTGTAAATAAACTTAATTTAAGACTTTCTCTGTCTTTAAATTCTGTTTCTTCCTGCTCTGCTTTTTGTCCACATGCCGCTATCATCATCATGCATATCATGATACACAGCACACACCACAGTTTCTTTTTCATGTCGTCTTCCCTCCTTTCACGATTTCCACATCCTTTTCAGTTATTCACTGTCACTTTTTACACAGTGGAATGTGTAGTAGTCATCATCATCACTGTAGTCTACTTTCAAAGTACCATCGTCATTTATCATTACTGTAAGAGATGGATTTTCTGATTCAATCGAACAATATCCCAGTGCAACTGACCATGGGAATGTCCCTATCTCTTCTCCTTTATAAATAACTGTTACATTACGGTCATTTTTGAAATCAAGACGCAGTGCATCATTGATGTTGTCTACGCCTTCCATAGAAGTCTGCGGTCCGTCTCCTAAAAGTTCTTCTACGCTTTCAGAAGCCCACTTACCTATGACTGCACTTTCCTCCTCTGTCAGATAGAGCGAAGGATCCATTGCATCGGTTCCATCCTTTGCAAAAATCACCTTTACTCCCATCTCCAGCATATCGTCAAAAGAAATGATATCTTTTCCGATGGTTCCCACCATTTTTTCTCCTTCGATGCTCAAGGTAAACTGATCATCTTCGACAGACCATTTTCCATTTCCGGTAGTGTCTCCGACTGAAAAGGATACTTTTCCGCCATTTTTCACTTCAAATTCAAAATCACCACCGAAAGTTTCATCTACACTGACGGATATTCCCATCATTTGAGCGGAGACCGCTACCCATTTTCCTTCATATGGGTTCTTCTCTCCTGCTTTTCCGGAGCCTCCACACCCGGTCAGTGCTGCCATACTGATGATAAACACTAATCCTAATAACAAATTCAATTTTTTTCTCATAAGCCTCTTCCCTTTCGACTACTTCTTATCTGCAAAAAACGGAGTCAGCAATTCTGCCACCTTGCTGATTGGCATTGTCTGTAAGATCACCTTTCCCGGTCCTTTCACAACAGTATTAAAAATGCCCTCTCCTCCGATCAGCATATTTTTTACTCCTTTTACGGTTGCAATATCCATCGTACAGGTTTCTTCCATTGCCGCTAAGTACCCGGTACTGATCAACATTTCCTGTCCGGCACTCAGATCATATTCCACTGCATGTCCATCAATTTCTACAAATGCAGTTCCATTTCCGCTCAATCTCTGCATAATGAAACCTTCTCCGCCAAATATGCCTTTTCCTAATTTTTTCTGGAAATGCATAGACAGTTCCACGCCTTCTTCTGAAGCAAGGAATGCACTTTTCTGCACGATCATGGAGTGACCGCTGCTAATCTCCAACGCTTTGATTGCTCCCGGAAAACTTGATGCAAATGCAATCATTCCGTCTGTACCTTCTGCGGTATATCTGTTTTGAAATGCAGAATCACCAGACATCATTCTTCCGAACATTTTCTTCATTCCGCCACCGGAAACCGTCTCCATTTTCATGTTCGGGCTCATCCAGCTCATACTTCCGCTTTCTGTGATCATAGATTCTCCTGCTGCTAATTCACATACGACAACTGGTAAATTTCCTCCTAAAATCTCATATTTTTTCATAGTAAAGTTCTCCTTTCTTTTTCGTTTTTCTTTTTTCGTTTTCATCCTACAACAGTACCTTTTTCATTAAGTTTTGCGGCACATTGCACACACATATCCAGATCATCACAGATCAAAAAGCAATGGTCACATACAAGACGCTTACATATCGGACAAATATTAAATATTTCTTTCGCCTGATTCAATGCTTTTTGAAATGCTAAATTCTTTTCCCGGTCATAAAGCGTATCATAAATAATCTTCCGATTTTCATTTTCCGGTTTTTTCCCCGCTTTGGAAAAACGAATTGGTATGCTTTTCCATACTGTTTTACATTCCATGCAGCATAGTGAAAAGCAAAACTCATCCGGTGTAGAACAATCTATTAAGTCCTTTTTCGTAATATATTCCACATTTCAACCTCCTTGTTAACCTCCTTGCTCTATCACCATCCTATTCTCAGTTCTCCCTCCTTATCCATTTCCTTTATTTTTTTCTTTTATCGGGCGGCCACCATTTCGTAATGAAAGCGTAGCAGATACGGAAAGCAAATACTATGGTCGCCATTCGTATATTTTGCTTATTTTCCAAAATACGAACGATTAGTATACTATATATAGTGTTTCTTTTTTATCTATCTACTATATATGCGCAATTTCTTTTTTGTAAAAATGTAAACGATATCTGTCGGTCAAACTAAAAAAGAGCCTGTACAGACTCTTTTTCTTTTACTCAGTTCTATTATATGTCAGCTTATCTAACTGATCGCATTTTCGAAACAACTCAATATACAGCATTAATTCCTCTCTGACAGTTATTCCCAGTTTTCGATTCATATTTGTATTATGCTTTCTAGCTGTTCCAATACTGATATAAAGCAATGAAGCAATCTCCTGTATCGTATATCCATCAACATAATACTGAAGAACCATCCTCTCTGACGGAGTCAGAGTTTCCACGCGCAAAGCAAACGCCTTGAGCATTTCTTCTATATTCGGAGGAATGCCTCCATTTTCCAGTTTCTCCGTATTTCTTTTTTTCTGCATAAAATCAACCAGTGCATCCACTTCTGAAATTCCTGATAAATTTTCATCTGTCAGCGTATCCTCCTGCAGTGCTTTTAAACTCCGAAGAATCGGCTTCACAAAACGACGGGACATACTGACAGAAACAACCAATAATAAAATCAGGAATAACAACGTACCGATGATCCAGTCCCTTCGATTGTCCGCTGTTAATTTTTCATAATTCGCTTCTGGTATCAATGTCAGTACCGCAAGCGGCATCCCATTACAACTCTTCAATTCAAGCAGTTCATGCCTGCCTATATAATTCCCGAAAGCGGTAGAATATGTATTATAATACTTTCCTTTCTTCACTGTCATCGTTCCTGATGGTGAAAGATACGTTTCTTTTGTATCTCCGAACATCGCCTTATCCAGATAGATGTTTCCTTTTTTGTCCATAGGAGCCAGTACTGTCACTATATTCCCACAGGAACCTTCCACCATAGGATAAGACAGCCTGAAATACAGATTACTCATCTCCATACCGCACAAACCGCGTACTTTTCCGGTACTGTCTAAAACCGGGACATATAAAAGCTGCACATCCTCCCATGTGTCACTCAGCTCCAGCCGGTCTGTCCACAGGCAGCTCTCTACCAGCCGATTCCCATCAAACTGCATAATCTGTTCATACCCCGACAATGCGGACGTATCAAATTCTAAATTCCAACGGTTATGGAGCTGTACCTGCTCTGCTCTTGCAATATCAGCATTTCCCCTGAAAAAAACTACGTGCTGTTTGCTTGTATTTACTGCCTTTAAATCAGACAGGCGCAGGTAAATTCCCATGCGTGATGTATCTGCATATTCCGTCTTCGTATTTACCGTTGCATCCAATACAACAAAAACTCCACTGCAATACTTCACATCCAATGCAGATTTCAAGGAGGGATACAGCGCAGACTCTAAATCCATGATCAGCTGAGGATTATCATTCAAATCTGAAAATGTCTTTCCATTGGCTGTCAGGCATTGATTCAATTCTTTTGTAATGTCTTCCGATAAAGAAATACTTCTCGCCATCATAATATCAGTCTGCTCTGTCATAGTTGACAACGTATTTTTCTGCTGGGCAGACAACATTTCCCGTACTTTAAAATCCATTCCCGGAAGGACTCCCAAAATACTGAGTAATAGAACTGTCACAAAAAAAAGTGTTAAAATCACCACGCACCAATAAACAATCAGTCTTTGCTGCATACGGATGCTTTGTCTCTTTATTCCTTTTATAATCTTCCAAAAATTTATTTTCTTTTCTCCCATATGTCAGCCACCTCTTTTTGCCGATCCGGCAGACATTATTGTGTGTATGCTGCTTTGAAATCCTCTAATGTCTCTGAAACAAGTTTATCCATATCTTCCGGATGTTCCTGCCACTCCAACCGCTTTACTGACAAGATTTGCCTGATAAGTTCTTCAAACTTTGTTTCCAGATCCAGATAGGAATCCAATTGCGGAGCAGTATAAAATGTATAATTCTCCTGCGTCTTTAAAAAAGCCTGATAAAGTGATACATACATCGGATCACTTAACTTCTCAATCGCCTCCGGAAGGTAAATATCGAAAGCCTCCTGCTTTACCGGCATATATCCAAGACTAGTCACAAATTCTACATTCTTTTGGGCTTCTGTCAGCCATTTAAGAAACGTAATACAGGCCTTTTCTTTTTCCGGTGTAGATTTTACTGTGCAAATGCCGGCGCCTCGCTGCATAACCATCGTTTCTCCTCTGGAAAATACGGGACATGGCATAGAAACAATCTCTACTTTTTCCGATGTGTTATCCGCATAAGTAACCTCGTCAGAATAATATAATACACTGGCTGACGAAGCCACTGATACAATCGAATCTCCCGTTCGCAAAGGTTCCGTTGCATAACCGCCGCGAAGCCATACTCCTCCGGACAGTGCCGCTTTTGCATAGGGTTCCCATACTGTTTGAAATTCCGGGCCGAAAGCCAGATTTTCTCCCTTAAAGAAATTTTCACCCAGAGATTCTACACCTACCTGAAAATAGTTAAAATGATAATCATGAACGAAAAAATTCTTTCCATCATCAGGTATGTCCGGCGTCTGGTTATCTGTCCATGCAGCATATTGTTCTGCCATTGCGAAGAGTCCTTCCCATGTTTTTAAATCTTCCATCTTCGCTCCTGTTTCTTTCGCAAAACGATCAAATGCTGTTTTATTGATAAACATAACTTCCGTTGATTTTGCTACCGGCAAAATAGAAAGTCTTTCATGAATGACACCTTCTTCCAAAAAGGCCGGAATAAATTCGTTCAATTCTTCTTCTGTAAAATAATCATAATAATCTACAAGTTCCGTATCATCCGGCATCGCCAGAACTGTTTTAGGATAGGAAACAAACATATCCGGCAGTTTGGAAGCTCCCGGATCTCCAAATGCGGATGCCAGTACATTTTCATGTATCGTATTCGTATTTGTAACACTGCCAACCTGTACCTGGATATTTTCCTCTTTTCCAATCGTTTCATTAAATTCATCAATCAGATCGTTTAATGGCGATTCTGTCTGTCCTCCATATACATGCCACAATGTAACGGTTACTGGATCTTCTTTTTTCTTCTGCCCACACCCTGTAAAAACTATAACCGCAATCATTACCAGGAATAGGCAGATTCTTCTCATAATACATCTCATATTATTTTTCTCCTTTCCAGACAGTATCTTATAAACAATCTGACATCTCAACAAGGAACAAAACCATAGGTTTGATACACTTTTACATAGTATCCCACATTCAAGAACACGGCAACTTTATAACCGTTTAAACATACAAATGCTTGAAAATAATCTGGTTCATCCTCATTAACTCCTA
>CAJFUA010000051.1 GCA_904420085.1 uncultured Eubacterium sp.
AGGAGCGAAGCGGAATCGAGCTGAGCGGCATGAGCCTATAGAAAGGTTAGAAAGGCGCAGCCCGAACAGCGAGAAGGAGCGAAGCGAAATCGAGCTGAGCGGCTTGAGCCTATAGAAAGGTTAGAAGGGCGCAGCCCGAACAGCGAGAAGGAGCGAAGCGAAATCGAGCTGAGCGGCTTGAGCCTATAGAAAGGTTAGAAAGGCGCAGCCCGAACAGCGAGAAGGAGCGAAGCGGAATCGAACTGAGCGGCTTGAGTCTATAGAAAGATTCGAAGGGCGCAGCCCGAACAGCGAGAAGAAGCGAAGCGGAATCGAGCTGGCCGGCTTGAATTTGGTGTGAATTGATTTTATAGGAGACGATACAGTGAAGGGTTACATATATCAATTGCAATTTTTTTAATTTTTATATGTAATTTTGACACGTTATCTCACATTTTAAGATTAAATTACATATATATTCTGTACTTTTGTAAAAGAATATATGTAATTATTTTGTTTTTTTGATATATTTTACATATATATTTTTTGAATTAATAAAAATTAATATGTAATTTGATTGTGAATCATTTATTTTTATTTGCGCATATCTTGGCTATGCTCTTATAATGGTGCAGTTATGCCCATATAGGGGGGGATAAAATGAAATTAATAAAAAACCGGAAAGATTTAAAAAATATATTAAGACTAAATAAGAGTGAATAACTACAATTCAAACAGGGAGGAAAATCATGTTAAATTTTGGAATTTTTGGAGCAGGAGACATCGCTCATGCAATGGCTTCAACGATTTCGCAGATGAAATCCGTTAACATGTATGCCATCGCTTCCAGAAGTATGGAAAAGGCAGAGAAGTATCAAAAACAGTACGGAATGGAAAAGGCATACGGCAGCTATGAGGAATTGGCACAGGATGAAAAGGTGGATGTCATCTATATTGCAACACCCCATTCTTTTCATTATGAGCAGGCACGGATGTGTTTGAACTATGGGAAACATGTACTATGCGAGAAAGCCTTTACGGTAAACGCACAGCAGGCGGAAGAACTGATAAAGTTGTCAGAACAAAAAGGTCTGTTTCTGGGGGAGGCAATGTGGACAAGATTTATGCCGCTTACCGAAAAACTAGCCGGGATTTTAAATGACAGGATCATTGGAGAAGTTACCTATATGACAGCCAACTTAAATTTTCCAATGATGAACAAAGCACGGCTGGTGGATCCCATGTTGGCAGGGGGAGCTTTGTTGGATGTAGGGATTTACCCGCTGACCATGGCAGCCATTGTTATGGGAAAGGATATTGAGGATATTCGCACCACAGCCGTTCTGACGGAGGAAGGTGTAGACAAAATGGGACAGTACACCCTTCTTTATAAAAGTGGAAAAATTGCAGACTTAAATGGAGGAATGTGTTCTTTTGGAGATGGAAATGCAGTGATTTATGGTACGGCAGGTCATATTCTGATAGAAGGGGTAAACTGCCCACAAAGAATTACCGTGTTTGACTGTGATGGGAATATAATCAAGCAACTGAAAAAAGAAAAGCAAATCAGCGGATATGAATATGAGATAGAAGCCTGTGCCAGAGCAATTCAAAAAGGAGCATTGGAATGTCCCCAAATGCCCCACAGTGAATCATTGCGCATGATGAAATTAATGGATGAAATCCGGGAAAAAATGGGCGTGAGATATCCTTTTGAACAGTAAATATTTTAATGTCCTTTTGGTTTTTCCTGCAACATGTCACGCTCATAACTGAGATCGGCATGAGCCAGTATCACAAATATAATAACCATCGGAGCTAAGGCAATCCATATGGATTTTTCCTGAATGAAACTGCACAGAATGGTTACCGATAATCCGCCGGCAAAGAAAAAGCAAATCATCTTAAAATGCTTGAATCCCTTGAGCAGGGCAGTTTTGTCTTTTTTGTGGATATATTTGGTAATGCCGATACCGAACTGACGCACATGGTTGGTACAGAATGTGGTTGCCATCGGAACGCCCTCTGCCTGACGGAAGGTATTATACTGCATGGAAGCAATGAAATTGATAGTAATTTGAACAATCTGGTTTGGAAGACTCAAAGGGAGAAATCCTACCACAAATAAAACAATAATTTCAAAGCCTACCAGATAAGTATCCCAGCGCAGCAGACCGAATCTTTTTACCGGATTTGGCAGAAATTCAGAGATAATGGTGCCTGCAAAATATGCAGTGATAGGAATAAGAAAATAAAATCCTGAAGACCATTTTCCCTGCCCGAAGGCGGCGGCCATCATGACGAAGTTGGCGGTCTGGGCGTTGCAGAATACACCGCCACGCAGAACGAAGGTATATGCACCCATCATTCCGGCACATAACATTAACAGTTCAAACACCCAGCTTCTCTCACAGGTTAAATAGTTGGATAATTCCGTAGAAGTTTTTGTCTGTTGTTTCTTTTTATTCCAAAACAAAATATGCGCCTCCTTTACTTTCAGCAATCTATTATAGCACACAGGAGAAAAAATTGAAGATAAATTTCGCTAAATTGCCGTTACAATATGTCCGGGAAATTACCTTTAGAAAATGTCTGGGACTTTATAAATGAAGAGATTGTGGTATAATTTCATGTGGAATAAGAATAGAATGTATATCACAGAATTGTTATTCTTGAAAAAAGTGAAAAATAGAGATATCAAAGAATTCATGGAAAGGAATGGATTATTTATGAAAGTTTTAATGTTTAATGGAAGCCCAAAGGCAAAAGGATGTACATATACTGCCTTGGAAGAAATGGCGATGGTTTTAAACGAAGAAGGAATTGATACTGAGATTATGCATATTGGCGCCCAGCCACAGGGAAGCTGTATGGGATGCGGAGGATGCAGCGAGACCGGAGAGTGCATTTATGGAGGAGCAGTGGTAGAGGCTGCAAAGAAATTACAGGAGGCAGACGGTGTGGTATTCGGCAGTCCGGTACATTATGCCTCCGTCAGCGGAAATCTTATGGGATTTATGCACAGACTTTCATGGAGCGCCGGAAAGTATCTGAAATATAAGCCGGCAGCAATGGTAGTCAGCGCCAGACGTGCGGGAACAACCAGTGCCTTGGACGAAATTGCTAAAATACCGGAGTTTCATCATATGCCGTTAATCAATGGCAATTACTGGCCGATGGTGCACGGAAGCACCCCGGAAGATGTGAAAAAAGATGAAGAAGGATTACAGATTGTGCGAAATATAGCAAGAAATATGGCATGGATATTGAAATGTATAGAACTGGGAAAGAAAAACGGAATGGAACATCCCGAGCCGGAAACACCGGTTCGCACCAACTTTATCCGATAAACTGTTCATATAATTATCACAAAACATTTATTGCATATCTTCATTGAAACGTTTATACTATAACGAGGAAATGAAAAACAAACAGCGAAAGGACACAGACATGGAAGAAAATAAGATAGAAGTGGAAAATATCAATGAAGAGCAGGTAAAGGAGACAGAAGATACATATGCACAGGAACCTGTTTTGGAAGAAAACAAAACAACAAAAAAAGATAAAGGTAAGAAGGAAGAATTAAACGTAAAGAAAGAAATTTTCAGCTGGATTCGCATTTTTGTAATTGCAGTGGTAATTGCATTTTTTGTCAATAACTGCATTATTATGAATGCCAATGTGCCGTCAGGTTCCATGATGAATACCATTCTGAAAGGAGACAGGATGATTGGTCTTAGAACGGCATACTGGTTTTCAGACCCGAAAAGAGGTGATATCGTAATTTTTGAAAATCCTGATTATTATGAGAATGGCAGCCTGAAGGCAGATAAGTATTATGTGAAGCGTGTTATCGGCCTGCCGGGAGATAAGATTGTCATTAAGGATGCAAAAATTTATGTGAATGATGCCAAAGAGCCTCTGGATGAATCCTATCTGCCGGAGGAATGGGTATATGTAAACGGTGAAGATGAGGAATTGGAATATCAGGTTCCAAAAGACAGTTATTTTATGTTAGGGGATAACCGTAACAATTCCAATGACGCAAGATTTTGGAAAAATACTTATGTAAAGAGAGATAAAATACTAGCAAAAGCAGAGTTCAAGTATTGGTCCGAAAAGAAAGTGCATTTGGAAATGTTCAATGAAGCTTCCTATCAATAATAACCTTTGTCAAAAGCAGAGATGAAATCTTCAAGTGCAGATATTTTTTATCGATTTGTGTGATTTTTTCAACAGTCATGACACGTTTGCTGTTGACAATTGTCATGTGCAGCGTATTTTCAATATATTCATAAATAGAGTTTGCGGCGATTTCCGGAGTCAGTCCGGGAACCGCCTTTTTTAAAAAGTAATTATGATTGAGAATCAGAGCCTTTCCATCCAAATAGTGCAATCGCTGGAGATAGTACAATTCTGTACCGATGGGAAAACCGGTATGCTTTGCAATTTTCGCGTCCGTTGTCAGTTCCGTAAAGCATAACTTTTCTCTGCATCGTCTGTGCATAATCGTCTGATACTAATCTGCATAATACGAGAGAAAATGGAAATAATTAGATGAAAGAAGGGAGATTTCTATGGCAAAGTATGAGAAGGAAGTAAAAGAACTTCTAAAACTAATTGGCGGAAAAGAAAATATTTCTGCTGTGTCCCATTGTATGACAAGGATGCGGTTTGTGCTTGCAGATGAAAGTAAAGCGGACACAAAGGCAATTGAAAAAATCAGTTGTGTGAAAGGAACGTTCACACAGGCCGGACAATATCAGGTGATTATAGGAAATGACGTGGCAGATTTCTATAATGAATTTACTGAAAATGCAGGAATCGAAGGCGTCAGCAAAGAGGCGGCAAAGCAGGCAGCAAAGGGAAATCAGAACTTTATTCAGAGACTGATGAGTAATTTGGGAGAAATTTTTGCCCCAATTATCCCGGCGTTAATCTGTGGAGGTCTTGTACTTGGATTTCGAAATGTAATTGATGGTATTTACTTTTTTGAAAACGGTACAAAGACAATTGTGGATTTGTATCCGTTCTGGGCAGGACTGGATGAATTTTTGTGGCTGATTGGCGAGGCAGTGTTCCATTTGCTGCCGGTGGGAATTGTATGGTCTATTACGAAAAAAATGGGAACAACACAGATTCTTGGTATTGTTCTGGGTCTGACCCTTGTTTCCTCACAGTTATTAAACGGTTTTCAGGTGGCAAATACACCGGCAGACGAAATTCCATATTGGGATTTTGGAGCCTTCCATGTGGATATGATTGGATATCAGGGGCAGGTAATTGCTGCGATGATGGCAGGTTTTGTACTGGTATATCTGGAAAAATTCTTCCGAAAGATTTGCCCTTCGGTAATCAGTATGATTGTGGTGCCGTTCTGTTCGCTGGTTCCGGCAGTGTTTATCGCTCATGTTGTTGTAGGTCCTATCGGATGGAAGATTGGAAATGCGATTGCTGATGTGGTATATGCCGGTCTGACCTCTGATTTCAGATTTGTATTTGCGGCAGTATTCGGATTGTTATATGCACCGGTAGTGATGACCGGTCTTCATCATATGACAAATGCCATAGACAGTCAGTTGGTATCTACCGTTGGGGGAACCATTTTGTGGCCGATGATTGCTTTGAGTAACATTGCCCAGGGTTCCAGCGTACTTGCCATGTCCGTGCTGCAGAGAAAAAACAGCAGAGCGCAGCAGATAAACGTACCGGCATTGATTTCCTGCTATCTGGGAGTAACTGAGCCTGCATTGTTCGGTGTCAATCTGAAGTATGGATTTCCTTTGATTTGCGGAATGATCGGTTCCGCCGTGGCAGCAGTTATTTCGGTAGGATTTGGCGTGCAGGCAATCAGTATCGGGGTCGGTGGTCTTCCGGGAATTTTGTCAATTTATCCACAGTATTATGTGATCTTTGGAACAGCAATCCTGACGGCTGTGGTTTTACCCTTTGTCCTGACTTATCTTGCGGGTAAGAGAAAATTATCGAAAGAAGAAATATTTGGGGAAGAATCCGTGGAAGATGTGGCGGAAGCGTCACCGTCTGTCACAGAAAACAGTGAAACGAAAGAGGAAACGGAAACAAAAGAATTAAAAGCAGTTCTTACAGGCAGGGTCATTCCATTAGAGGAAGTACCGGATGATGTATTTTCCCAAAAGATTATGGGAGATGGTGTTGCCATTGAACCGGAAAGCAATGTGGTGGTTGCCCCTGCTGATGCAGAAGTCATGGTTGTCATGGCGGATTCCGGACACGCCTGCGGACTGAAATTTGATAATGATATGGAAATGATTATTCATGTGGGCATTGATACTGTGGCAATGAAAGGTGACGGATTCGAAGTGCTGGTCAGTCAGGGAGACAGAGTAAGCACCGGCACGCCGCTTATCCGATTCGATAAGGAAAAAATTAAGGCGGCAGGATACCCGGCAACAACTATGGTGATTATCACAGGAGAAGGAAAGACAAAAGAAATCCAATACTTTGATAATATGAATGCAGTTGCAGGTGAGACAACCATTGCAAAATATATTTAGGAGTGATGACATATGGCAGATTTTAAAAAGAGCGTAGTATATCAGATTTATCCCAAATCGTTCTATGACACAAATCAGGACGGAATCGGTGATTTACAGGGTGTAATACAAAAACTGGATTACATCAGAGAATTAGGTGTGGACTATATCTGGATGACTCCCTTTTTTGTGTCGCCGCAAAGAGATAATGGTTATGATGTGGAAGATTATTATGCAATAGACAAAAGATACGGCACAATGGAGGATTTCGATTTGCTGATGCAGGAGGCAGAAGCACGTGGCATAAAGGTTATGCTGGATATGGTATTTAACCATACTTCCGACCGGCATAAATGGTTCCAAAAAGCGCTAGCGGGCGAACAAGAATACAAAGATTTTTATATTTTTAAAAAGGGAAAAGCGCCGGGAGTACCTCCGACCAACTGGCAGAGTAAATTTGGAGGCAGCGCATGGGAATACGTGGAAGAACTGGATGAATATTATCTTCATCTGTTTGACGTTTCCCAGCCGGACTTAAACTGGGATAATGAGGAAGTCAGACGCAGTGTCCAGAAAGTGGTCAGATTTTGGATGGAAAAAGGCGTGAAAGGATTTCGATTCGATGTGGTAAACCTTATCAGCAAAGGGAAATTTGAGGATGATATGGAAGGAGACGGACGCAGGTTTTATACGGACGGGCCCAACATTCACCAATACCTGAAAGAACTCAATGAAACCACATTTGGAACGGACGCTGAAATTATTACGGTGGGAGAGATGTCCAGTACATCTATGGAAAACTGTTACCGTTACGGTGGGGAGAAGGAAAAAGAACTTTCCATGGTGTTTAGTTTTCATCACTTGAAAGTGGATTTTATGGGTAATGAAAAATGGGTTATCGTTCCTTTCGATTTTCTGAAATTAAAGAACATTCTGTTTACATGGCAGAAAGGAATGAGTGAAAATCATGCATGGAACGCAGTTTTTTGGTGTAATCATGACCAGCCAAGAGTTGTATCCCGTTTTGGCAATACGGAAAAATATTGGAAAGAATCGGCAAAAATGCTTGGAACGGTGATCCACTGCCTGCGAGGAACCCCATATATTTACCAGGGGGAGGAGTTGGGAATGACCAACCCGGATTTCCAGGATATTTCCCAGTACCGGGACGTGGAAAGTCTGAATCACTTTCAGATTTTGCAGGATAGGGGACTGTCTAAAGAGAATGCTTACCAGATTCTAGCCATCCATTCCAGAGACAACAGCCGGACGCCAATGCAGTGGAACGATGGAAAAAATGCCGGATTCACGGAAGGTACGCCGTGGATTGAAGTGAATTCAGACTATAAAAATATCAATGCAGCGAAAGAACTGGAAGATGCGGATTCAGTTTTTCACTATTACAAAAAGCTGATACAGCTTCGGAAAGACTATGATGTGATTGCCTACGGAGAAATCGAGCCTCTGGCAGAGTTACATCCGTCCGTGTTTGCATACAAGAGAGAATATCAGGGAGAAAGCCTGCTGGTCATCAGCAATTTCCATGGAAAGGAAACACGTTGGGATGCAGAAGTTGACTTGACGGATTATCAGTGTATTTTAAGTAACTATAAGGAGCATTCTTTCACGGCAGAGAGATGTGATTTGAAACCATATGAAACACTGGTGCTTTACAAAAATGTTTAAAGGAGAAAACAGTTATGGTGCGACCATGGCTGTTTTTTCTATTTAAAGGTCAGGGCAATGGATACAGGTCATCTATTATCCCTTTTTTTGTGAAATGTATAGATGACTGTTTTATCCAACTCTTCAAACCCCAGCTTTTTGTAGAGTTTGTAGGCCGGAAGATTTTCTTTTGTTACATGAAGAATGGCATTATCAAAATATCGGGACATCTCCTGCAAAATTTTGTACAGAAACTGGAATCCAAAGCCCTGATTCTGATATTTTTTAAAAATTTCCATATCGGATATACAAATGTGCGTGTCAGATAAAAAAGAAATATTGCATAAACCGGCACATTCACTGTCTATCATATATTTAAAATTGTTGGATAAAGAATCTTTCTGCATATTTAATTTGGCACAGCCCCGGGACATAAAACTTTTGAGTTGTGTACCCATCAACAGTTCCGTGGAAGCGAAATAAAAAGAATTTTTTTCCAGAAACTGTATGCCCGTCCGGTTGTCAGGGGTTACAGACACTTCCATATTTTTCATATTATAATCTTTCAAAAACTCCCTTAATAACATGGTTCCGATTTGTCTGTTTCGGAACTTCGGATGTACAAAAAGACAGAATTCCACACTGTTTGCATCAATGATATATGTAGATAAAAAGCCTAATATTTTCTTTTCATATACTGCATAATATAACCGGGGATAATCTGTAAATACATCGAATTCATCTTCAAAGCAGCAGGAATGCTTTTGCTCATCAAAATCACAGCATAACTGATACAGAGCGTTACACCAGTGTATGAGAGAGTCGTTCATCTTGACTGTTTTTCTTAGAATATAAGTAGATTTCATACATAAATACCTCTTTTCAAATTATATCAAAGCCGATAGAAAAAATACAGTATGTGTGGTATATTTATAAGAATAAAAAGTCTGAAACTTTTTACATAATCTTATCAGGGCAATGAAATGCAATTATGAAAGTGAGGAAAATATGCTGAAAATCGGTTCACATGTTGGAATGAGTGGAAAGGAAATGCTGTTAGGTTCCGCAAAGGAGGCAAAGTCATACGGGGCGAACGTATTTATGGCTTATACCGGGGCACCCCAGAATACCAGAAGAAAGGATATCAGTGAATTAAAAATAGAAGAAGCCCATGCATATATGAAGGAAAACGGAATTGAAGATATTATTATTCATGCACCTTATATTATCAATCTGGGAAATACCGTAAAACCGGAAACCTATGAAATTGCAGAAACGTTTCTTGCCACAGAGCTGGAGAGAAGCAGCGCCATGGGAAGCCATGTTATGGTGTTACATCCCGGAGCCCATGTGGGAGCTGGTGTGGATGCAGGCATTGCACAGATTGTAAAAGGATTAAATCATGTGCTGACGAAAGATACAGATGTGTATATTGCGCTGGAGACCATGGCAGGAAAGGGCAGCGAGATCGGAAGAAATTTTGAGGAACTGGCGAGAATTTATGATGGGGTTCATTATAATGACAAGCTTCGGGTGTGTTTTGACACATGCCATGTCAATGACAGCGGATATGATCTGGTTCACGATTTAAGCGGCACCATGGAACAGTTTGATAAAATGATCGGTGCCGACCAGATTGCAGTATTTCATATTAATGACAGCAAGAACCCTTGTGGAGCAGGTAAGGACAGGCACGAAAACATTGGTTTTGGAAACATTGGATTTGATACATTAAAAGAGATTGTATATATGAAAGAGTTTGAACAGATTCCAAAGATATTGGAGACGCCATATATCAAGGATCCCAATGACAAAAAGAAGGCATATGCGCCATACAGACATGAAATCCGGATGATACGGAAAGGAGAATTTGATCCCGGATTACAGAATATGATTTTAGAAGAAAATACGTAAGTAACCTATAAATATGGCGCTATTTAGGTTAAAATATTGACAGACTATTCAGAAGAAAGTGAATTAGAAGATGGAGAATTTAATATATAGTCTAAATGCCACAGTTCCGGTATTTTTAGTGATTGTGGCAGGTTACATTTTTAAGAAAGCAGGTTGGATTAATGACGGATTTATCAATGCATCAAATAAAATAACATTTACCGTTACACTTCCTCTGTTGTTAGTGCAGGATATGATGAACAATCATTTCCTGGAGGAATTTGAACTGAAGTATGTGTTGTACTGTGCCGGAGTTACAACTCTCTGTTTCATAGCAGTAACAGTTGCGGCAAAAATATTTTTGAAAGATAAATCCATTGTGGCAGAGTTTGTTCAGGCATCCTATCGGAGCAGTGCGGCAATTTTGGGAACTGCCTTTGTCTTAAATATCTATGGAAATACAGGGATGGTTCCGCTGATGATTATTGGCGCCGTGCCACTTTATAATATCTATGCGGTGCTGATTCTTACGCTGGAATGTCCGGACAAAGGAGCCGTTCAGGAAAATGCAGTCAAAAAGACTCTGAAAGGGATTATTACCAATCCGATTATCATTGGAATTGTGGTAGGGGTTTTATTCTCTGCCCTTCAGGTAAAATTCCCACCGATGCTGGATAACACGGTCAGCAGTCTGGCGAAAATCACAACGCCACTGGCACTGCTTGCCATTGGTGGAAGTTTTGAGATTGGAAAGGCGATTGAGAAAGTAAAACCGGCAGTGACGGCTGCCATATTAAAGCTGGTGGGATGGCCGGTCATATTCTTACCGTTAGCCATTGCCATGGGATTTCGAGATGCAAAGCTGATGGCGCTGGTCATTATGCTGGGCTCTCCCACAACGCCAAGCTGTTACATTATGGCAAAAAGTATGAAATCTGAAGGAACACTGACGGGCAGCGTGATTGTGCTTACCACACTGTTTTCGGCATTTACGATTACGGCGATTATATTTGTGCTGAGAACTATGGGATATTTGTAAGCCGGACAGGGCTTTCGTTTCTATCAATGGCTTATAAAAAGGAACACGATTAGAAAAGTAAACAGACAAAAAAGATTATGGGAGGTTGTAATGAAGAGAGAAGAGCAAAATATTAATGATACATGGAGAATGGAAGACATGTTTCCAAGTGATGAGGTTTGGGAACAGGACTTGGATAAGGCAACAGAAATGGTTGGACAATACTCCGAATTTGAGGGTGAAATATCTAAAAACAAAGAAAAATTACTAACCTATTTTATATTTAATGATAAGGTTAATCTTCTTGCGGAGAGATTATATGTATACTCCAATCAAAAGTACCATCAGGATATGGCAAACGCCAAATATCAGACTTATTCAGGAAAGGCGCATAAGCTGGTGGTTGATATAGGAAGCGCAGCCTCTTTTGTGGAACCGGAACTTTTGTCCATGGAAGAAGAGACATTGCGCAGTTGGATAGCCGATGAACGCTTTGCAGATTACCACAGATATGTGGAGGAGATATTAAGAGGAAAAGCTTATACCTTAGATGAAAAGACGGAGAAGATTCTTGCAAAGAGTAAAAGAATGGCAAACGCTCCGGACAATATTTATGCAATGTACAATGGGGCGGATATTGATTTTCCTACGGTAACGGACAGTCAGGGAGAGAAGATAAAAATTACCCATGGAAATTTCGTACCGCTATTGTCGGGAACCGACAGGGAGTTGCGGAAAAAAGCCTTTCATGCTCTTTATGATACTTATGGAAAGATGAAAAATACCATTGCGGCGACCTTCAATGCCAATGTGGAGCAGGCATGTTTTTATGCAGATGTGAGAGGTTTTTCTTCCACAAGGGCAATGTATCTTCATGGAAGTAATGTGCCTGAAAGTGTGTATGATAATTTAATTGAGGTAGTGCATGAAAACATTCATCTGATGCACCGTTATGTCGGAATAAGAAAAAGGGCTCTGGGTGTGGAACAACTGCATATGTATGATATTTACGCACCCATTGCAAAAGCACCGGAGAAAAAATATACTTTTGATGAGGCAAAATCCATGGTAAAAGCGGGGCTGGCGCCTATGGGGAAAGCTTATCTGGAGAAACTTCAGGAAGGATTTGATAACCGCTGGATTGATATTTACGAGAATGAGGGAAAGAGAAGCGGTGCATATTCATGGGGCGCCTATGGAACTCATCCATATGTTCTGTTAAATTATCAGGGAACTTTAGACCATGTGTTTACATTGGCACATGAAATGGGACACGCGCTGCATTCCTATTATTCAGATGCAAACCAGCCTTATATCAATGCAGGGTATAAAATTTTTGTGGCAGAGGTGGCTTCTACCTGCAATGAATCGCTGTTAATTCATAATCTGCTGAACAAAACGGAAGATAAGGATACGAGAGCATTTTTAATCAATCATTTTCTGGAACAGTTTAAGGGAACCCTGTATCGCCAGACCATGTTTGCTGAATTTGAGAAAATCACTCATGACATGGTCTGGGAAGGCGAGACGCTGACCGCTGATAAATTGTGTGAGATATATTATGATTTAAATAAATTTTATTTCGGGGAAGACATTGTACTGGATGAAGAAATTGCATTGGAATGGGCGAGAATTCCTCATTTTTATAATCCGTTCTATGTGTATCAGTATGCCACAGGTATTTCAGCGGCAATCGCCCTTTCAGGAAAGATAATGAAAGAAGGGGAAGCCGGTGTGAAGGATTATATGAAATTTTTAACCGGAGGCGGTTCGAAAGACCCGATTGATTTATTGAAACTGGCGGGAGTGGATATGACAGAAAAGGAGCCTGTCAGCCAGGCTCTGAAACTGTTTGAGGAACTGTTGGATGAAATGGAATCCATTGTAGGTTAGTATATGATTCCGCACAGATAAATGGTCAGCGGCATGGTAATCAGTGACAGAGCCGTGGAAATGAAGATGGCTTTGGATATAAATTTTGTATCTCCACCATATTCTCCGGAAAGCATTAACGCCGTGTTGGCGATAGGCATCAGAAATTCAATAAATAATACGTTGAATAGCAGGCTTTCTCCCAGAAACAGCCTGAAAACCGGATAGAGCAGGATTGGAAGTATAAATTGTTTGATGATGGCAAACACATAAATCCGCCATTCATTAAATACTTCGGCAAATCGGATGGACGCTAAGGTAGCACCCACTAAAATCATGGCAAGAGGAGAGGTAAGTTCACCCACGGTGCCAATGACGCTTTCTATGGTTGCAGGAAACGGGATTTGGAACAGATAAATTACAATGGCTAAAATGGCGCCAATAATGCCGGGAGATAACAGGGATTTTAATTGGAATCCGTTTTTGGTATCGTCGCCGTATCCAATCATGATGACGCCGTAAGTAAAAGCGCCTAAATTAAAGAAAATATTCATGACTGCAGCGTAAAACACGGCAGTATCGCCCTGGTCGCCACAGGCCGCCTGCAAAATCGGCATGCCCATAAATCCCACATTGGAGAAAATGAGCATGAACATATATGCACCCTGTCTGGAAGGGCGGATTTTTATGGTTTTCACCATGATTTTTACGATAGTAAAGGCAAGAGCCGGCATCACAAGGTAGAAGATGAAAGACGCACTAAAAAGAGAGACAACTTCTGAGGCTGCCGGGCGCTGTTTCATGGATAATACGGAATCGATCATCATGAGAGGCAATGTGATGTCCAGAATAAAGCGGTTGAGTGCTTTGGTTGATTTTTCGTTAAATATATGAACTTTATATGCCACAAATCCAAGGCATATAATGATGAAAAGCTGTATCAGCTGATTGATGAGTACCGTCATGTTAATCATAAAAATCTCCTGTAATGGCGAAAATTTATAATAATCTGTTATTGTTTAGTATACGCCCGAAAAGTATTTTAAAACCACAAACAGATTCCGTCAAGGGGAATAGAATATAAGAAATAGTAAGGTTAAAATAAATGTTTAAGAACACAAAAGGAATTATTTTAGATTTAGATGGAACGGTTTTGGACAGTTCCTGGGTATGGGACAAGGTAGATGTTAAGTTTCTGGGAGACAGAGGCTTTGATGTGCCGGAGGACTATGTGGAATCCATTTCCCCCATGGGTGCCCAAAAGGCGGCAGTTTATACCATAGAGCGTTTTGGTTTACATAACGAAAAGCCCAAAGATTTGGTAAGGGAATGGTTCCGTATGGCAAAGACCGAGTATAGAGATAAGGTCATATGCAAACCCGGAGCGAAAAGTTTTATTAAAAGAATGTATGAGCGGGGAATGAATCTGGCAATTGCTACTTCGTCAGACAGAGAACTTTTTATTCCTACATTGCGACGGGAAAATATTTTACAGTATTTTCATTCCATC
Organism: uncultured Eubacterium sp.; assembly: GCA_904420085.1. Classification (GTDB taxonomy): domain Bacteria; phylum Bacillota; class Clostridia; order Lachnospirales; family Lachnospiraceae; genus Eubacterium_G. Next base: position 14,453 of record CAJFUA010000051.1, read on the forward strand.
GTGACTGTGGATGAAGTGGAACGTGGAAAAAGTTTTCCGGATATATATGAGGAGGCTGCCAGACGTATCGCTGTGCCTGCGGAGCAGTGTGTAGTATTCGAAGATATTATCACTGCGATTAAAGGCGCAAAATCAGGTGGTTTTAAAGTAGTGGCGGTGGAGGATGAAAAATCTCTGTGTAATGCCGAGCAAATCAGGGAAATTTCTGATTTGTATATATCATCCTATCATCAGTTACATACTTATTTATAAATCATCACTTGCATATTTATTTTTAATGGTATCAGATGATATTATATTAAAAGTTTGGTTTGGATTTTGCGGGAATCTGAGCCAGAACAATGGCAACGAAAATTAATCCGCATCCTGCCAGTTCTCTTGGCCCCATGGTTTCTCCAAGAAGAATCCAGCCGGAAATCACTGCAAAAACAGATTCTAAACTGAGTATCAATGAGGCAACTGTAGGATTCATGCCTACCTGCCCCACAATCTGAAGTGTGTATGCCACGCCACAGGATAGAAATCCTGCATAAAATATAGGAATCCACGTATTCAGGGAAGTAAGTGTAGCCGCCCATGTACTGATATTCAGAAATGAGTGGTTCATATCGAAGAAAAACATTGGAACGGCGCTGATAATTCCGCAGACGAAGAATTGAATGCAGGATAATTTAACACCGTCTGTTTTAGGAGAAAAGTAGTCAATCACTAAAATATGCAGTGCAAAGAAAAAGGCACATGCAAGCAGAAGGATATCTGCGGTATGAAAGCTCAGGGAGCCGTCAAAACATAACAGATAAAGTCCCACCAGTGTCAAAAGAACACCAATCCAGATATTTACCCCACATTTTTTCTTTAAAAAAATTCCCAGGATGGGAACAAGCAGAATATAGCAGGCTGTAAGAAATCCGGCTTTTCCTGCGGATGCGCCCAGATAAAGTCCTAACTGTTGAACATTACTTCCAAGGCAAAGACAGATGCCACACAAAATCCCTCCAATAATTAATGTTTTGGTACCGCCATTTGATGCTGAGTAATCTTTGGAAAGCCCTAATTTGTTTGTGATAATAATTACGGGGATTAAAATAAATCCTCCTAAAAAAGAGCGGATACAGTTAAATGTATAGGGACCGCACGCATCGCCTCCTACGCTTTGCGCTACAAAGGCAGTGCCCCATATGAATGCTGCCAGAGCCAAAAAAAGTGAATGTTTGATTTTCCGTGATTTCATAAGATTCTCCTGCTTTCTTTCGTCTATATCCTTATACAGTATATATTCTGTCTGTTAAAATGGCAAATCAAAACGGAGATGCTTTTTGCAAAATAATCTTTTTAGCAAATCTTAGTAAATCTTTTTCAAAAAAATGTTGACAAAAACAAAGGGCTATAGTATCATATTTCTTGCGTGTGAAACGCAACAATGCGCGAGTGGCTCAGTGGTGGAGCACCTCCTTGCCAAGGAGGGGGCCGCGGGTTCGATCCCCGTCTCGCGCTTTTTTTGTTGTCTGAAAAGATTGTAAAAAAATATTGAAGCCGGGAGGCTTTATTTTTTGTTTGTGGAGAGATAAAATGAATTGGACAGATGAAGTATCTGAAAAACTCAAAAAGAAAAATCAGGTTTTATTTTCTAAGAAATCAGAATACATGCAGGATTTAATGATGCTGTTCGAAACTCAAAACCATCGGGTTATGGCATTATGGGCATTTGATTTTGCATCTGAATCTATTGCAAAACTTGAGAAAAAATATCCGGAAGAGAAGCGTCCGCGAGAGGCATTGAAAGCAGCCCAAGACTGGGCAGCCGGAAAAATCAAAATGCGGTCAGCGCAACGAAAAATATTAGATTGTCATGCATTTGCAAAAGAAATTGACAATAAAGAAGATATTGCAATTTGTCATTCTATAGGGCAGGCATGTGCAGTAGTGCATACGGCTGGACATGCAATAGGCTATCCAATATATGATCTTACTTCAATTGTGTATAAATATGGGCTTGAAAACTGCGAAAATGAAGTAGAGGAACGAAAACAGGAATATATAGAAAAGATAATATACTGGAATGAACATCTATGTGATTACCAAGAGAGATGGGCAGATTTCATGCTGAAATAAGTGAGAAAATCGGAAAAATAGCCGGGCTTCTTACCGGATATACATTCTCTTCTTTCCGATTAGGAAATTTGATGTGGGTAAAAGATACCACAGAGTGCCGATGCGACTGCTCAGATTAGAGAACAGTTTGAAAAATGTGCAAAAACCTACCCGTATGCTTCCGATATTGAAAGTGAACGGGAATTATTAGAGATAGCGGATAAAGCAATACAATATTCAAAGGAAAAGAAAATAGGATAATTAACTTACAAATAAGAATAATATTGTTTTACATATGTGGATTTGATATGATGGGATTATCAGATTGGAATTCGAAGGGAGAGAAACTATGGAACATAGAGTAAAAGTTACGGTTTTAGATAAAAAATTATTTCCTGAATTGCAGGCGCAGTATTGTGCGGTACCGGACAGTGGAAAATGTCCCTGCTACAATGTAGGGGATGAATTTATGTTTTATCGAAATGATGAACGGGATGATTACTGGCATATGGGAGCAGGAACATTGATTAAAAGTGGTAAACCTGATGAGGGAGTGTTACTTTCTCCGGGGACAATGCATTGTGGAACAGAAGGTGTCCCTTTCTGCTCAGAGGCATGGGACTGCATCAGCAGATATATTTACTCCGCACTTCAGGGTGGAGCGATTATGCATGGATGGACCAATGATGATAAAGTTATGATAGCCTGTTGCAATGACGGCACAAGACCGGTTATTTTTAAAATTGAAAGAATCGATATTGAGGAGTAATGATTCATTGCCGACAGATGGAACCGGCAGGATAACAGTGTACTGATGCGGTTGTAACAGAATAGATGGAACCGGCAGGATAACAGTTTACTGATGCGATTGTAACAGAACAGATGCGGAATTGGTTATTTGAAAAAAATAACGATATAGAATCGGGTAAAAGGTAGTCATTATGAATTTGGATTGGATGATATTAGATAAAATACAGGATATATTCGGCAGCGGTTTCATGGACTTTCTTATGCCTAAAATTACATTTCTGGGAAATGGGGGCATGATATGGATTATTATCGGAGTTCTGCTGCTTATCAGTAAAAAACACCGTAAAATTGGATTTTTGGTGCTGATTGGACTGCTTATGGGATTGATTATAGGAAATGGTATTGTCAAAAATCTGGTGGCAAGGCCGAGACCGTGCTGGCTGAATCCGGATTTTCCACTGCTCATATCCGTTCCGAAAGATTATTCTTTTCCGTCAGGCCACACGCAGGCATCTGTCATTGCGGCAACAATTATCACTCTATATAGAAAAGAATGGGGCTGGATTGTCATACCCCTCAGTGTGGCTATCGCATTTTCAAGGTTATATTTATATGTTCACTTTCCAAGTGATGTGATTGCGGGAGCGGTACTGGGGATTCTTATCGGTCTGGGGACCTATTTTGCGGGAAATAAAATAATTAGACGAGGTAAGGTGTTATGATGATTTCAACGAAGGGCAGATATGCGCTCCGTGTCATGTTGGATTTGGCGGAACATGGAAAAGAAAATTATGTGTCTCTGAAAGATGTGGCACAAAGACAGAATATATCCATGAAATATTTAGAAATGATTGTATCGGTTTTAAACAAAGGGAATATGGTAAAAAGTCAGAGAGGAAAAGCCGGCGGCTACCAACTGTCAAAAATGCCGTCAGAATATACGGTAGGTGAAATCATCCAACTGACAGAGAAGACACTGGCTCCGGTCATGTGTCTGGAAGAAAATGCCGATACCTGTCAGAGAGCCGGAGAGTGCATGACCCTGCCTCTTTGGAAAAAATTAGACAGCATGATTAACAACTATCTGAACAGTGTGACATTGGAAGATCTGATACAAAAAAATATATAGCCTGCAAATAAAAAGTCAAGGCTAATTTAAAGAACATTGAAAATTTTATACAGGTTGAAAAATAGGTATCAAAATAAAA
>CAJFUA010000052.1 GCA_904420085.1 uncultured Eubacterium sp.
AAAAGACCTCTTCTTGAATGATGATCTTTCTGATTCTCCTTTAAATGTTCTGTCAACTCCTTAATTCTGTAAGTTAAGATAGCAACCTGAACTGCCGGTGAACCTGTGTCTGTAGGTGTCTTTCCGTACTCAGCCGTAAGCTGTGCTTTTGTTTCCTTTGAAATCATGTTTATTTCCTCCTTAATTTTTAAATATCCCCTGACACTTAAGTAATGGTCGGAGTGTCCGAATACTTAGTGCCGGTTAAACATACCCAAGTAGTATACTATAGGAATCGGGCTTTGTCCAGTGAATTTTTTTCACTCTCATTTACTCTCACTATCACTTACCCCTTTGAATGCAGAATCTCTCCCGAAATCTCCATAACTAATTTTCTTTCATATCCCAGTTCCACAACTTCGTCCGGAGTCAGTTTTGTAAGCATCTTTTTTATGGCGCTTCTGTCACCTTCTGCCCGTCCTTCTTTTATACCTTCTTTTATTCCTTCTGCCCGCCCTTCTTTTATGCCTTCTTTTCTGCCTTCTTCCAAGCCTTTTTTCATCCCTTCCTGCAGGCTGTCCCACATCATCTGCCGCTCATGTAAATACAATGTCATATATTCTCTTCTCCATTGATTATTATCTTTTATTTTTTCTATTTCTGATTTTATTGTAGCTTATTTTACAATCAGTTTCAAAAATATCACACGCGCAGTTTAAATGTTTTAGGTGCATATCTATATGCGATAAACAATGAAATAATACTGTAAAAAATACAGAATACACTGATTGCAATACCGAAGGACCATGTAGGTAATTTTATCTGTATCATATAATAGCATACGAAATAAGTAATCGTCTGTACCACCTTATAGGTACTGCTTTTCATTTCCGTATTCACATTATACGGCTGAAGTACATAGTACATGACCAGATAATGAACGGAAAAGAAAATACTCATTGCAATGATAGATATAAATAAAACTACATAATTTAAATAATTGTCGGTTCCTCCTGTAAGCAATAAAAGAATCGGCAGTCCTGTCGCAATCACCAGAGCAGGTAACAGGTTTACTTTAATTAAAGTTTTCAGCCTTTCTTTAAACAGTCCCAAGATTACTTTTGGCGTCCGATACACCCGATATGTCAGCATACTGTAGTCACAATTCATAAACATTGCCTGTGTCATCGTGGTTCCTCTGTTCAGTAAATACATAATAAAGACAAAATAAGGAAGATATGTCAATAACATTCCATTGACAATCACAGCAAAACCATTATTAATACGGACTGCCATAATAATTCCCAGAAGAATTACAGATATCACTGCTGCCTGTTTTTTTACGGCTATGGTTAAAATCTTCTTATGCCGTTTCACAAACAAATCATGAAAATATGCAAAACCTTTCTTATTACTTGTGATACTGCTGTCAAAAGCAATTTTTTTTGATACGTTTTCCTTTATCACTTTGGTGCTTGTCTGCTTCTTAACGGCATATACATTGTCGCGGGTTAATATTTGTTTATACATTTCTTTATATTGTGTGAAATGAATAATTTTGTAAAAACTCAATATTCCCAGAATCACGCTGATAACCAAAACGGCGATAAAAATTGTCTGATTTACAACAATACCCAGATACGGTAATCCGTAACTGACGGCTGTCAGAATAAACACGGTTCCCCATAATACTTTCGTAGGCAGATTCTCATTTCTGGCAACTTTTGTTTTTTCAAAATCACACAACAGATATGTACTGAAAATCATCTTTACCATCACTACAAAAATCGGAAGAACCAAACAAATCCATAATGGAACTTCTGCCATCACTCCAAAGATAATTGTAAATGGCATAAATCCTGCAAAAACTTTTAACATGGTGTAAAAATAATTGGACAACGTAAATTCTTTGGCATTCATATGCATAATTATCAGTGCATAATATTTGTCTTTTGTCGGATTAAACATGTAGGTATTTAAAACTGCTCCGGCAAAGGTCAAAAAAAGAAAAATATGAGTGAATGTATTTTCTGTCGGTGTCTGATAAACTTTGCACATCAAAAAAATACCTAATATGACATATAAACCTTTTCCCAAAAAAGTTCCTATAATTTCCATAAAAGCGCTGATAACATTTCCCAGTGTTTTTAACCCCTTACTCTGATACAGCTTCCGGGGCAGGATTCTCTTTATAAGCGGTAACTGGTTAATGGAATAGATAATACTGTTTACACGATAAGCATTTTTTAATTGAAAAGATGTAATAAATGATTGCAGCATATCTATTCCTCCTTTAAAGCTTCAATAATTTTATTTTTAAATTGGGTATTATCTAAATGTTCTTTGTTTACTTCCTCTAAAACCCCTTTATTTAAAATAACAATTTCGTCACATAAATCCAGTGCCAGTTCCATAATATGTGTAGAAAAAATAATAATGTGGTCTTTTTTAATACTTCTTAACATCTGCTTCATTTCTTCCGCAACAACTACATCAAATGAAGTTAATGGTTCATCCAATAACAAAATATTGGGCTTGGCAATCACATTTACAAGCATCTGCATTTTATTTTTCATCCCATGAGAGTAATCCTTTAAAAGTTTATCACGGTCTTCTTCCTCAATCTTCATAAAATCAAAATATTCATCGATTGTTTTTACGTCTTTCATTTTTTTCTGATTAATTTCAATGAAAAACTTTAAGAATTCACGCCCTGTTAAAAACTCAGGAACATTGGGTATAGATAATACATATCCGATATCTTCGGGAACTGCCTGTCTTGTTTTTCCGTCTTCCTCTATATAAAACTCACCGTTATCAATTTCCAGATCTTCATTTATACAGTTAAAAAAAGTTGTTTTTCCCGCGCCGTTTCTTCCCAACAATCCGTAAATTTTTCCTTTTTCAAATGTAAAATTTAAATTCTTTAAGACTTCTTTTTTATCAAAATTTTTTTGTAATTCTTTTACAATTAATTTCATATCTGCACCTTCATTTACTTATTTCAGATTACAATATCTGCTGTCGGCTATTATATCATTGAATCCTCCGCGAATCTATCAATTTACTGAAATTAATAAAATTTAGAAAAAACCATGTTCTGCTATCTGTATATAATTGTATGAAAATCAGTAAATCTACGCAAACTAAAAATAAAAAATGGAGGTACAAAATGGCTGTAACACATAAATCCGCTATCAGCGTAGGACTTCTATATATTCCTGTAGGACTTTATAAATCTACCAGAAACATCCGTATCAGTTTTAACCAACTTTGTAAAGATTCTCACCAACGCATCAAATATAAAAAATACTGTCCATCATGTAATAAAGAAGTAAAAAATGATGACATTGTCAAAGGTTATGAGTTTGAAAAGGGCAAATATGTGACAATTACAGAGGAAGAACTCGAAAAAATCAAAACAAAAAAAGATAAAACCATACACATTGAACATTTTGCAAAAATGAACGATATTGATCCGATTTATTATGAAAAAAATTACTATGTGGTTCCAGATTCCGGAGCAGAGAAAGCTTTTGAAATATTACGTCAGGCTATGATGGCAAAAAAAGAAGTCGCCATTGCTAAGACGGTCATTGGCACCAACGAACAACTACTGGTGCTATACCCTACAAAAGAAACGATCATTGCAAAAACGCTTTTTTATCAGGAGGAAATACAGGAACTTCCCAAATCACAGGTAAAAGTAAAACTTGATAAATCCGAACTGGAAATGGCAAAGACTTTAATAACAGCCATGACAAAAGATTTTGACATATCTGCTTATCATGATGAATACCAGTTACGGCTAAAAGAGGCGATTGAAACAAAAATAAAAGGACAGGAAATCGTAAATACCGATCATGCTGCTCCATATCAGATTATTGATCTGATGGAGGCGCTTCAAAAGACCGTGGAAATGTCTCAACAGAGAAAGGGAACAGCCTAATGAGCATATATGAAGAAAAGGGCATTCAGCCCATGCTCATATCAGAACAACAAAACCCCTTCAATTCTCCTGATTGGATTTATGAGTTGAAACTTGATGGAATCCGCTGCATTGCCTATATGAATCAACATGTGGATTTACGGAATAAAAGAGACAAAAAACTGCTTCCTTTTGTGCCGGAACTGTCAGAAATACATCGGCAGGTTACAGATAAGTGTATCTTAGACGGCGAGTTATTTGTATTAAAAAACGGTATGACGGATTTTTATGAAATACAGCGCAGAGCTTTAATGACTGACCCTTTTAAAATAAAATTAGCCGGTCAAAAATATCCTGCCTGTTTTGTCGCTTTCGATATACTGTATCTGCAAAATAAGCTTATGACAGATTATCCCTTAATAGAACGAAAAAATCTGTTAAAAAAATTAATTGTAGAGAATAATTTTTTCTGTGCTTCAAGGTATATTGAAAATGACGGTACCAAACTGTTTAAAGCTGCAAAATCGCAATATCTGGAAGGAATTGTTGCAAAGAAAAAGGACAGCCAATATTATTTTGGAAAAAGAACAAAAGACTGGATTAAGTGTAAAGTCATGCAAACGGACGATTGTGTAATATGTGGCTATATCCCTAAGGCAAACCATATGACAAGCCTTATTTTGGGGCAGTATGACGATAATTGTTCTTTAGTTTATCGAGGTCATGTCACCTTAGGTGTCAGTCTCAGATTCTTCGATCATTACAGACCTAAAAGAATCAATTTCTCTCCTTTTGGATTCATTCCTAAAGGAAATGAAAATGCAATATGGCTTGCGCCCGAACTGGTCTGTATCGTAGAATCCATGCCAACGGATAAAAAAGCATTCCGGCAGCCGGTATTCAAGGGCATCAGAGATGATAAAATGCCGGAAGAATGCAGAATTTCTCCCGAAATCTCCATGACATAATAAATGACTGTGTACAAATTTCTTCTTGTACACAGTCATGTTTCTTAAAATATATTTCCTACTTCTCCCTGCACGCTTCAATATCTTTCTCAATTTGTGCCTTCAGTTCTTCCACACTCTCAAAAGTTCTTTCAGGTCTTATAAAATCGTAAAATTCCACTTGAACAATTTCATTGTAAATATCTGCATTATAATCCAATATGTGGGTTTCTACCTTGACTTGCATTTCACTTTCCACAGTAGGATTAATTCCAATATTTGTAATCCCCTGATATCTTTTTCCCGCTACATTTACCACGGTTTTATATACACCTTTTGGTGGAAGCAGTTTTGTTTCATCCGGCAGAATATTGGCTGTAGGAAGTCCCAGTGTTCTTCCCAGTTTTTTTCCCTGCTCTACTTTACCGATAATCATATACGGATGTCCCAGCATTTCATTGACTTCTTTCATCTCCCCTGCCAGAATTTTTTCCCGAATGGCTGTACTGCTGATATCTCTATTATGATACTGTTCTTTTTCTACTACAATCAGACTGTAACCATACGTTTTCTGATTTTTTCGCAAAAATTCCACATCACCGGAAGCCTTCGTTCCGAATCTGAAGTCCGGACCACAGACAATGGTTGTGGCTCCTATTTTCTCTTTTAAAATCTTACCTGCAAACTCATCCGGAGTATACGATAAAAATTCTTTTTTCATAGGCATTTTCAGATAAACGTCAATGTTTCGACTGTCGCAAAGCATCTGCTTTTCCATTTCTGTTACAATGGTTTTATTTGCATCATGGTTTAAAAACGCTTTCGGTGACGTTTCAAACGTCAACACTACCTTTTGTCTCCCATTAGCATTTTCTTCCATTGTCTCCAACAGTTTCTCATGACCTTTATGTACTCCATCAAACTTTCCAACAGTTACAATGGTATTTTTTATTCTTATGTCATCTTCCATAGATATGCACTGCATGATTTCTCCTTATGATTTCCCTATGTCACAGGGTATTCGTATTTATCTTTTTGTATTTTTTATGGGAATTGCAAAGCAATTCCCATATCATAAAAATATTTTAACCGGTTTATATATCTGTTTATCCCCATGGAACATATAAAGTCCAATAAACTTTCCATCATGGGTATACACTCTGACTGTCTGTCCGTCTTCATGATTCATTTTCAGAAGCGTATTACCTGATGTAAAAATATTTCCATTATAAACAAGTTGTTCAGCTTTATCAGAAACAATACATTTGGAAAAACCGTCAAGCATCTCATCTACCGGTACTATGTATTCTTCCAGTGTTCCTTTATCTCTGTATTCTTCTATTTGAGACAGAGTAATACTGTCTTCTACCTTAAACCGTTCTACTTTGCTTCGTACCAGATGCTCCATGCATCCGCCCACACCAAGTTTTTCTCCGATATCATGACACAATGTCCGTATGTATGTTCCTTTCGAACAAGTTACATGCATATCTACCCTGGGTAAATTAATATTTGTTACGGTAAGGTCCAGAATTTTACAATGTCTTGCCGGACGTTCTACCACTTCTCCACGTCTGGCCAGATTGTATAGTTTTCGTCCTCCTATTTTAATGGCCGAAAACATAGGGGGAATCTGCTCATAATCTCCAATAAAACTTTTTGCCGTATCAAACACTTTTTCCTCAGTCAATGTTTCCATCTGTTCTTTGGAAGCCTGCTTTGTCACCTCCCCTGTTGTATCCTGGGTATTGGTTTCCATCCCTAATAACAATGTGGCAATATATGTTTTATCTTTCTCTGCCAGAATATTACACAACTTGGTTGCTTTTCCCAGACAAACAGGCAGTACTCCTACCGCGTCAGGATCCAGCGTTCCCATGTGACCGATTTTCTTTTGTTTCAAAATTCCCCGGAGCTTTGCTACAACATCATGGGATGTATACCCTGGTTCTTTATATACATTAATCACTCCACTTATCATATTTCACACCTTATTTTGTTTCTTTCCTTATGCGCCCGGTGATATCACTTTTTTTATTTGCGCAAGAACATCTTTGATGATTTGTTCTAACGTTCCTTCTACATCAAATCCTGCTGCTCTGACATGACCACCGCCGCCAAATAACGATGCGATTTCACTGACATCTATATATTTTTTGGAGCGGAGACTGGCTTTGTATTTATTTTTCTCTAACTGGTAAATAAACATTGCCACCTCCACACCATCAACATTTCTGATGGAAGCCACCACGGCGTCTAAATCATTGATTGTAACTCCGTATTCTTCCATCATTTCTGATGTGCAGTATCCATAAATACACTTACCATCCATACAAAGCGTGGCGTGACTTTGTATCCTGGCAGTAATCATCAGCTGATTGTATGATTTTCCATAAAATGTCTCTTCCAATATGGTATTAAAGTCCACACCAAATTCTATCATCTTTGCAGCAATCATCATGGTTTTTGCTGTTGTGGACTGAAAGCGGAAGACACCGGAATCATGCGCAATGCCCATATACATAGGTTCTGCAATTTCCCTGTTAAATAAATTGACATCAAGCAAATCAAACAGGACCTCACTGGCAGAGCTGGCTTCCGGAACAATATGGTTGTAATCTGCATATCCTAAATTGCTTTTATGATGATCGATGCAGACCGTTCTTTTTGCATTTTCAAAAAACGCCTGATTTTTTCCCAGTCTTTCCATGCTGGCAGTATCCAGAGCGATAAATAAATCAAACCTTGTTCCATCAAATCCCTCAGTCTCAATTTTGTCTGTATTTTTAATCAGACGAAACTTGTTATCCACAAATTCCAGAAACACTCTCACTTCAAGATCCGGTCTGTTTAATTTTAAATAGTTATACAAAGCCATACAGGAGCCGACACAGTCGCCGTCCGGTCTGATATGACCGGCAATTCCGACTGTTTTTGCTTCACCAATTATTTTATTTATCATCTTCTGCTTCACTTTCCTTTAAATCATCAATCATTTTAGACATCTTCATACCATACTCTATAGATTCATCCATAATAAAGTGGATTTCCGGTGTATTTCGAAGATTGACGGTTCTTGCAAGTTCACGGCGGATAAATCCGGCAGCGCTTTTTAAGCCTGCCATGGTATCTGTCTTTGCCTGATCATTCCCTAACACACTGATATATGCCTTACAGGTTTTCAGATCAGGCGCCACTTCCACTGCCGTGACAGTGGTCATAATACCAATACGCGGGTCTTTCAACTCACGTATGATATTACTTAACTCCCTCTGCACTTCACCGTTAATTCTTGTATTTTTTATACTGTTCTTTCTCATTATCGCTCCTTATTTCCGGGATAAAGCCGGCTCAAAAATCTACGGCTTTATCTCGGCACCTCTACCATAATATAAGCTTCCACCTGATCGCCTTCCGCAATTTCATTAAATCCGTCAAATACAAGACCGCATTCATATCCTGCCTTAACTTCCTTCACATCATCTTTAAATCTCTTAAGAGATGCAACAGCACCTTCAAAAATCTGTGTTCCCTCTCTTGAAACTCTTGCGGAACAGCCTCTCTGCATCATACCATCCAGTACATAGGAACCTGCAATATTTCCAACGCCGGAAGCTTTGAAAATCTGACGGATTTCCGCATGACCAATGACTTTTTCCTCATAAATCGGTTCCAGCATTCCTTTCATTGCACGCTCAATATCTTCAATGGCATTGTAAATAACAGAATAAAGTCTCAAATCTACATTTTCATTCTTTGCCGTTGCCTCTGCCTGTGTATCCGGTTTTACATTGAAGCCTAAAATAATTGCGTTGGATGTGGATGCCAGAATCACGTCAGATTCATTAATGGCACCAACGCCTCCATGTATCACTTTCACTTCCACTTCATCGTTGGAAAGTTTCAACAGACTCTGTTTAACGGCTTCCACAGAACCCTGAACGTCTGCCTTGATAATCACATTCAGTTCTTTTAATTCGCCTGCTTCAATCTGTGAATTAAGGTCATCCAGAGAAATTCTGAATTTGTTGGATTCCATCAGTTTTGCCTTGCTGTCTTCCACAAAGGTATTTGCAAACTCTTTTGCCTCGTTGGCTGTCTCTGTGGAGACAAACACCTCTCCTGCGTTTGGAACACCGCTGAGACCTAAAATTTCTACCGGAGTAGACGGACCTGCAGTTTTGATTCTGTTGCCTCTATCATCTGTCATGGCTCTCACTTTACCATGGTTTGCTCCTGCCGCAATATGAGCGCCCACATTTAATGTTCCCTTCTGTACCAGCACAGTGGCAACAGGTCCTTTTCCTTTATCCAGTTTTGCTTCAATGACAATACCTCTTGCCTGACGGTTCGCATTGGCCTTCAATTCTAAAATATCTGCCTGTAACAGAACCATTTCCAGCAGGTCGTCAATACCTTCTCTTGTGTGGGCTGAAACCGGAACCATTTCCACATTTCCACCCCAATCGGCTGCCAGCAGTTCATGTTCTGCCAGTCCCTGTTTTACTCTTTCAATATTGGCACCCGGCTTATCAATCTTGTTGATTGCCACGATAATTTCAATACCTGCCGCTTTTGCATGATTGATTGCTTCCACAGTCTGTGGCATAACACCGTCATCCGCTGCCACAACCAGAATGGCAATATCCGTAGACTGGGCGCCACGCATACGCATGGAAGTAAACGCTTCATGTCCTGGTGTGTCAAGGAATGTAATTGTGCGATCTTTTACTTTTACTACAGACGCACCGATGTGCTGTGTGATACCTCCTGCTTCGCCGGAAATCACATTTGTCTCTCTGATTGCATCGAGAAGCGATGTCTTACCATGATCTACGTGTCCCATAACACATACTACCGGAGGGCGTTTATCCATCAGGGATTCATCCTCTGCTTCCTCTTTCAGAAGTTCTTCGATCATATCCACTTTCTCTTCTTTTTCGCACATAATATCATATCCCAGTGCGATTTCTTCGGCGCTGTCAAAGTCTATCTCCGTATTGACCGTAACCATTTTGCCTTCCAAAAACAACTTTTTAATCAACGTAGATGCCGTCATTTTCATTTTGTCTGCAAGGTCTCCGATGGTAATGAAATCCGGAACCTGAATAATCTTGATTTCTTCCTTCTTTTCTTCCTTCTTCTTTGGTTTTTCCAGAATCGGTTTAGAGATGTCTTTTCTCTTTCCGTTCTTACCTCTTCTTCCGTCATCATAAGATTTCTTATTGCGTTCCTGCTTATCCTGACGTATTTTATTTTCTCTTGTTTTTCTGTTTTTATCCTGAATCGGCTCAGCCGGCGCATCATTTCTGAAATTCCGTCTGTCATTTCCGGTTCTGAAATTATTTCTGTCGTTGTTTCTGTCATTACCGCGGTCGTTTCTTCTGTCACCGGTTCTGTCATTACGTCCGTTACTGCGCTCTTTATTAAATCCCCTGTTATCCCGGTTATTATAATTATTTCTGTTATCGCGTCCATTATTCCGGTCACGATTATTATTTTTATTTTCTTTTCCCTGCTGTCTGTTATTTTGTGGTTTTATATCTGCCACCTTTTTGTTATCTTCCGGTTTTTTCTCTGCCGGTTTTTCTACTTTATCCGGTTTAGCGGCAGTCTCCGATTGTACAGACTTTAGGCTTTCGTTACTCTGAACCGGTGTAGTTTCCTTAACCGGTTCACTTTTCACTTCCTGTGTTGCAACAGATGGAGATATTTTTTCTTCCTGCAGATTCATGTCCTTCTTCTCTTCCGTTGCTTTTTCCATCGTTTTTCTTTCAGAGGAATGTTTGGAGCGATGTCGGTGCTCTCCGTCACTGCTGTGTCTGCGCCGACGTCTCTCACCATCTCCATGACTTCTTCTCTCACCTGTTTTTACGATACCCTTGCTGGTAATTAATCTTCTCGGTTTTACTTTCTCTTCTTTCTTTTCCTCTGTTTCTTTTTCATTTTTCACTTCTTGTGGTTTCGGGGAAGAGAATTTGTTTTTAATAAATTCAACCTGTTCTTCATCAATGGAACTCTGGGCTTTTACTTCCAAACCTTTCTCTGCCAGTGCATCAATCACGTCTGCACTTTTCAAATTTAACTCTTTGGCTAATTCATGTACTCTCATCTTTGCCATTTATTACCTCCGTTTAATGATAATCCTCTAACATCTTTATGATAGTTCTGCTAAAACCTTCATCAGTTACTGCAATAGAAGCCCGTTGACTATTTCCTGTAGAACTACCCAGTTCCTCTCTGCTTCCATATATATATACAGGAATCTGATAATGTTTACATTTATTTTGGAACAACTTCTTTGTATTGTCAGATGCTTCCTCGGACACCAGTACCAAAAATGCTTTTTTTGTTTTTACTGCTTTTTCCACTGAAAACTCTCCGGACACCGTTTTCCCTGCCCGCGTTGCCAGACCAATCATGGAAAATATCTTATTCATCTATATCTCCTAACTGCTTTTTCAAGGTTTCCACCAGCTCTTCACTGATTTTGGATATTTTCAGAGTCTTTTCCAACCCTCTGCTTTTCACCGCTTTCTCCAGGCAATGTACATCTGCACAAATATATGCGCCTCTGCCATTCATTCTTCCTGTCGGATCAACAAAAACATTTCCTTCCTTGTCCCTTACCACACGTATCAATTCTTTTTTGTTTTTGGACTGTCTGCAGCCAATACATGTTCGCATCGGAACTTTTCTAACCTGTCCCATTTTCTATCTCCTATACTTCTTCGGATTCCTCTGCCTCTGTCTCAGAATCGTACTCGTCATCATAATATTCTCCGTCATAGTATTCATCATCATAATACTCACCATCATAATATTCATCATCATAGTAATCTTCCTCGTTGAATACATATTGGATTCCTTCTTCTTTTGCCTGTGACTCACTCTTAATATCAATTTTAAATCCTGTCAGTCTTGCCGCAAGTCTGGCATTCTGTCCTTCCTTACCGATAGCAAGTGATAACTGCAAATCCGGTACTACTACCAGAGCTTCCTTATTATCCGGGTCAGCTAGAACCGCCACCACTTTAGATGGGCTTAATGCATTTTCAATTAAAATTGCCGGGTTTTCGTTCCAATTAATAATATCTATTTTTTCACCCTGAAGTTCATCCACTACGGCGTTTACTCTTGCTCCGTTAATACCTACACAGGCTCCTACCGCATCCACATCTTCATTATTAGACCAGACAGCCATCTTTGTTCTTGAACCTGCCTCTCTGGAAATACTCTTGATTTCAACGGTTCCGTCCTGTATTTCTGTCACTTCCTGCTCAAACAGTCTCTTTACAAGATTTGGATGGGTTCTTGAAACGTTAATTCTCGGTCCTCTTCCATTATCTTTGACTTCCGTCACATATAGTTTAATTCTGTCGTTTGGTCGGAAGAACTCTCCTCTGGACTGTTCTTTTTCCATCAATACTGTATCCACTTTACCTAAGTTAATGCTGATGTTCTTTCCGTTAATTCTCTGAACAATACCTGTAATAATGTCATCCTGTTTTTCATAATACTGCTCATAAAGACTCTTTCTTTCCTCTTCCCGGATTTTCTGTAAAATACCGTTCTTTGCACTCTGCGTAGCAATACGTCCGAAATCTTTGGATTGAATTTCTATATTTACAATATCTCCCAAATCATAAGAGGCTTTTATATTTCTTGCATCTTCCAATGAAATCTGGGAAACGCTGTTCTCCACTTCTTCCACTACTGTTTTTTGAGAATAAATATGAAACTCTCCAGTCTCCCTGTCCATCGTTACGGATACGTTGTCTGCCTTATTAAAATTATTCTTGTATGCTACCACAAGATTATTCTCAATGGCTTCAAACAGCGATTCTTTACTGATTCCTTTCTCTTTTTCCAACACTTCTAATGCCGCAATTAATTCCTTGTTCATTTTTCCAATATCCTCCTAAAAATCAATGGTTAATTTAACCAGCGAAACATTTACCCTGTCCAAATTTATTTCGCTGCCTTCTTCAGTTTCAATCGTAATTGTATCTTTATCATAAGACTTTAACAGTCCTACATACTGTTTATTTCCGTTAAGGCTCCGGTACAGATGTACCTCCACTTCCTCACCGATACTTCTGTCAAAATCTCTTTCTTTTTTTAACGGACGCCCCAGTCCCGGCGAGCTTACTTCTAATATGTAAGCATCACTGATGAAATCCTTTTCATCCAGCAAATCACTTAACTGCCTGCTGACGCTCTCTAAATCATTGATGGTAATGCCTCCCGGCTTGTCGACATATGCCCTCAGGTACCAGTTGTTTCCTTCTTTGACATACTCCACATCTACCATTTCATATCCCTTCTCTTCCAAAATCGGGATAAGCAGTGCTTCTGTCTTTGATTCGTATTCTTCTCTTCTCGACACCTTAACCTCCACATAATAAAGAGCGAACCTTTGCGGTTCGCTCCTTCTACTTTAGTCAATATTTACCATATAAATATACTGCATTGTTCTTTTCATGTCAACCCCTAAATCACCTTATAACGATAATCGTGTTTATTGGCAAAGGACATTGCGCAGGAACTCTTTTTACAATAAAGAGAAACTCTCCAGCATTCGCTAAAGGCTGTTTCATTAATAAAGTAAACAGAAATCGGTACAACAATTTTTCTTAACTTGCCACAGCCATGAAAGGCGTTTCTCTGAATTTTCTTCGTTCCACTTTCAATAATAACTTTTGTTAATTTATTACATTCCCAAAATGCTGCCTGAGACACTTTCTCCACATTTCCCGGTATTTTCATATATGTAAGATTGTTGCAGTATTCAAATGCACATTGTTCCATTGATACAACAGAACTTGGAATAATTATCTGACTTGCCTTGGAATTCTGAAATGCGGATTCTCCGATAATTAAAACGTTTGACGGAATAACGATTGTTCCTGTTTTATTAATCGGTGAACTAATCAGTTTTGTTCCGGTTCTGTCATAAAGAATTCCATCCACGGATTTAAAATTCGGATTATTCGTTGAGGCAATCGCGGTAATACTCTTACAACCGTAAAATGCCTGTGGATATACCTTTGTAACGGTTGCCGGAATCTCGTATACTCCCTTCTTTCCTCCCGGAACCTGTAAAAGTTCTGTTTTATTTTTATTTAATAAGCAATTGTCGACAGAAGCGTACACTTCATTTTCTGGATTTACTACGATTTGTGTTAATTTATCACAATTTGCAAAAGAGTTATCACTAATCACTGATACTGTATCGCTTATAGATACCTTTTCTAACTGATCACAATTATTAAATGCACGGTAATCAATTTCCTTTACGCCTTTTGAAATGATAACTTCCTTACATCCTGATTTTTCAAATGCCTTGTATTCAATACTTTTCACATTTCCCGGAACTGCAACACTTTTCAATTTCCCACATTTTGCAAAAGCATTTTCCCCAATACTTCGTACTTTCTTATTAAATACAATCGTTTCCAAATCTTTGCACTCTTTAAATGTGTCATCATGAATCCTTTTTACTTCCGGCGGAATCACAATTTTTCTGATTCCTTCTGTTCCTTCAAAAGCACCTGTTTTAATCACTTTTACCGTATTCGGTATTTTTATCGATGGAATTTTACTGTCAGCAAACGCTTCCTTGCCAATGATTCTCACTCCTTCTTTTAAAATAACCTTTTCTAACCGATCACAGCCTTCAATAATTCCTGATGGAATTACCTGCATATTTTTAGAAAAAACAATCTTCTTTAGCTCCGCACAATATGCAAATGCTCTAGGCCCTACCTTCTGTACACTGTCCGGCATTTTAAATTCTTCAAATCCTGTGGACTCAAAAGCTTCTTTTCCGATCGTTTTAATTTTTGTATACATATTAATTTTTTTAAGAGATTCACACTCTTCAAAAGTATAACTTGGTATTTCCTTATAATGCCAATTCACTGTTTCTAACTTCTGGCAATTATAAAAAATTCCCCGATGTATCTTTTTCACTGTTTTTCCAATTGTAATTTTCTTTATTCCGGAATTTTCAAATGCGAAACCGCCTATTTCCTTTACGGATTTTGGAATAGAAATACTTTTCACTGTTTTCATATCGGAAAAAGCGTAATATCCTATTTCATCAATTCCTTCCTCAATTTTGATGTGCTTTGGTTTTAATTTTTTCCATTTTCTGTTATACTCAACAACTCCATCTCCACGTATCGTCAATGTTTTTGTGTCATCATGAAAAGTCCAACTGATATTGTTTTCTTTCGCACTTACTCCAACTGCCATGATTGCAACAAGCACTGATAATATCAATATCTCTCCCATCATTTTTAAAATTCGTCTCATAATATTCCCTCCATTTTGTTCTTGATACTTATGAAACGAAAATATTTTGGAAAATATTTCAAAGCAAGGAATTTTTTATTGTATAATGCATACCTCTGTTGTTCCATTCTGCACCCCTTCAGATTTGCATAATAAAAGCACCAGTCATTTCTGATTGATGCTTTCACCTTTGTTTCTTTTAAACTTTAACAATTATTTTACTGTTATCTTTATTTTATAACTTTTCTTTGTCATCTTATCTGCATCTGCTAAAATTTCTCCATGATTTCCCAATATCTTTTTTGTACTATAACTTTCATCCGCTGTTCTAAGCGTTACTGTCACTATGGACGTACCTTTTCTTAAAGCTTTTACCTTACCGGAAGAAGTCACCTTTACAACTTTTTTATTGGAAGAAGAAAATTTCAGAATATTCGTTTTTAATATTCCTTTTTTCTTTTTATTAATGTATACGTTTGTATATATCCTTTCAGTTTTTCCTTTTTTTACAAAAACACTTTTCTTAAACGGTTTTATTTTTGTAATTTTTTCGGCTTTATAGTCTTTAGTTTTTCCATTTGAAAATACTGTTGCTTTTGCTATATAATTATAATTCAGACCATTAAATCTATATGTTTTTTTCAGGTACGAAGGCATTTCTACTTTCATTCCCTTTTTTTTCGTTCCAAATGCATCTTTTCTGATTAGAGTAACCGAATCAGGAATTTTTATTTTTTTCAATTTAGCATTTTGCGCAAACGCATAAGAATCAATAAACTTCAATCTGGACGGAAGTTTTAGACTTTCCAATTTACAGGCTCTAAAAGCACCTATTCCTATTGACAACAAACTTTGAGGAAGTTTTATTCTCTGAATATTCGTGTTTTCAAAAGAATTATTCCATATCCGCTCAATACCTTTACCCACTTTTACTTTTTTCAACTGTTTGCATTGTGCAAAACTAAAGTCTCCTATTATTTTGACATTATTCGGAATAACTACTTCCTTTAAACCTGATAAGCCATAACATGCATAATCTTCTATTTTTTTATATTTTTTGTTTGAAGAAAATGTCCATTTTTCAACATAGGAGTTTCCGTTTGCCCCACTGCTTGTTTTTACTGTAATCGGCTCCGTATATTCTTTATCCTTTTTTTCTTTCGGATAAGATACTAATTCTGTTTTTGTTTTATTGAATAAAACTCCTTCTGCCGTTGAAAAATTCCGGTTTTCTGAAACCACCTTGTAACTTTCAATCTTTTCTTTGTATATCTCAGGATTAATTGATTTTATATTCTTTGTAATAACTAATGTTTTAATATATGTTTTTTCTTTTTTCAGTGCTGACACTTCTGTTACTGTATATCCACCCAATGTTTCAGGAATAGTAATTTCCTGACTTACTCCAATATATTCCTGTATGCTGACGCTATGATTGCCTTTTGCATCATTAACAATTTTATATCGGAACTCTCCTTCTGTCAGTATTGTTTCTTTTGCAGAAACTGCAAAACTATAAGAAAACGCCATCGAAATTATCAATATAGTTACTATTACATTTTGAATTACTTTTTTACTTTGATTCATATTTACCCCCTTGCTTAATTAAAATCTATTAATTATATTTTAAAAACAATTCATTAAAAAGCACTTTTAGCAACCGAATATATATATTGTTCACCACTATTCTTTTTATTGTGATTGCAAATTCCAAAATATACATTATCACCTTTTAGTTGCAACCCTTCAATTTCTGTGTTTGTACCTTTTATTAATGCTGTATTCTTAATTTTTATGGTTCCTAATGTTCCCCCATTGCTTCCTAATTTAATTATAAATTTATTCTGATTTGATGCTCCATTAGCAATAAAAGTACAATTTGCATCGTTTAATTCTAACCCCTGCATTGATGAAGATTCTGTCTTCTCAAAAACCGAACTACTTGCAGGTGTCACAGTCGCCAACCAAGCATTTTTTACACTTTGTGAACCACATGATAAATAATTATTACTACTCGAATCTAAGGCTTGATTTATTTTATCCATATTATATCGGGTGAATTGCATTTTATTATTTGTATTCCTGCACCACACTAATAATGTTTTTTTATCACTAGAAAGAGCTCCATCACAACGCTTTGTAGTTCCTAATGCTGTTCCTGTCTTATTTGCTTTTGTTATATCACATAATCTTTTAAAATGTGTATAACTATAACTTTTTCCAGCTTCATAAGGTACTCTAGCAATTTGAAGAGACCAATAATATGGTGTGTTATTCTCATTTTTCTGTTGTCCTTCATCATCTTTGCAAGACATCAAAAAATATGGTTTTCCTTTCCATTCAAAATACTCTAATGTTTGACAGTGTCCAAATCGGGTCAAAACCATTTGATCTTTATATGTTGCCGTCTTTTTATCAGCAGAAAGTGTTAATCTTGATAAGTATATTGTAGAACCTACTCTCTGTACAGTGTACACATAAGAAACCGCAATATAAAAAGCATGTATTGCCGTTTTAGGTTGAGACAAATTCTTTAATGTAATCGCTTTTGTAGCTGTTTTTTCTGTTGCAGAACCTGTTGATGCCAATATCATTGTGTTATGTTGATTCAATAGAGACGGATCAATTGTTTCAGAAATATCATATTTTCCTTTAATTTCTAAATATTTTTGATATGCTTCAACGCTCGCAAAATCATCAATATCTCTTATGTAAGTTTCATCCATTGCCATCTCTTTAATTCTCGCTAATTGTTCTACAGTTAATGATGTATCTCTTTCATAAATTGTTGAATTAGATGATGTATCAGCATATGCATCTACCAATATATTTTGTATCTCCACGTTAATGATACTACATATACACAATACCATTATTATTCCTCTTTGGATTACTCTTTTATTTACTCTGATATCACTCAACCATGTTTTCATAAAAAACTACCCCCTTTGAATTTAAATACTTCTCTTTTTAGTTTTGCTTTTTCCGTAACATTATAACTGTTATATTTTATAATATACCGTTATTTTTTAGTCTTGTCAATTGATATTTTGTTTATCAAAATATTGATGCTTGAAAGTATATTTATCTTAGATTTTCAAACATCTCTACTTTAGAGTGTTTTATCAACTGTTCATAAAGTTTCAATCCCAACACCGGGAAAAATTTCGATGTAAAATTCATAAACTTTGCATCTTTTCCGACAATAATTCTGGCTTTTTGCTTTGCTATCTTCTTTACAATTTTCCTTGCCACCTTATCCACTTTGGTAGATGCCATTTTTATCAGCCGGCTTTCCGAGATGACATACTGGTTTCTGAAAATCTCCGTTCTGATAAATCCGGGGCAGACATAACTAATGTACATCTCCCTTCCCAGTTCAGCAATTAATACTTCCGTATACGCTTTTAATGCCGCCTTGCTGGCACTGTAAATACCAGTTCCGATAATTGCTGACAATGCGTCTGAACTGGATATATTCACAATACCTGCCATGGTTGATTTTCTAAGTATAGGCAACATATAATTGACTGCATATCTGCATCCGTGGAAATTCACATCCATACATTCTCTGACCTGTTCCTCCGTATAATTAACGACTTTTTCAAAAGGAGGAAGCATTCCTGCATTGTTAATTAATAAGTCGACACGCTTATCCTCTGCCAATAACTCATCGGCAAACATTTTCCAGTTATCTTCCACGCTCACATCAAATATCCGATATTCAAATTCATCTCTTAAATATGTAAGTTCCTCCTTTAAACTTTCCATTTTCTTTTCGGATTGTCCTATTCCGATGACTTTACAATTCTGTTCTTTGATCAGGTGAACACTTAGTGCTCTTCCAAGCCCTGATGAAGCTCCGGTAATTAATACTGTCTTTCCATATATCCAGTCCATATAAAAATTAATTTCCTTTCAAAACATAAAATTTCATTTTCTATCCAAATATAAAGTTCAATTTCCTTGTAAAAATATCTTGCAAATTTTCACTTTGCTGTTATAATAATACAGTAGCATTTTCTTGGCTCGTTGGTCAAGTGGTTAAGACGCCGCCCTCTCAAGGCGGAATCAGGGGTTCAATTCCCCTACGAGCTGTTTTTCTTTTTGTTTTATTATTTATTTTTTTCATTTTGTATATTAGCATAAGATACATTTTCCTTTTAGAAACCGCACCGGATGGTGCGGTTTTTTATTATATAGGAAATTCTTCTGAATTTCCTATATAATAAAAATGCTCCGCAGGATCGCAGAGGCGCAGAAATGTATTTGTTCTTACGAACCTGCGCCTCGCGAGAGAGTTCGCAAGCGAACTCTTTTTACATTCTCCTATCTAAAAGTCAAAAATGGATAACTGGCTGTCTTCCGGCATACCGTCCAACATTCCCAAATCAGACATGGTCTCAATAACCGTCTTACTCAATTTACTCTTCTCTCTCAAATCATTTTTGGAGACAAATGGACCATTCTGAGCGGCTACGGCATCCACCAGCGCATCTGCTGCTTTTTCGCCCAATCCCTCTATGGTGTCTAAACTCGGCATCAGCTTTCCGTCAATAATCTGAAACTCATGAGCTTTCGCCGTATAGATGTCGATTGGTAAAAATTCAAATCCTCTGGCATACATTTCCAAAACAATCTTCATGTCACCCAAAGAATCTTCATCTTTTTTGGAGGCTTCATGATTGTTTTTCTTCCTTTTCAGTTCTGCCATGTAGTATTCCAGTTTTTCTTTTCCCTGACACATGGTCTCGTAATCAAATGCCTTTGCCCGGATTCCAAAATATGCCGCATAATAAGCCAGCGGATGATATACTTTATACCATGCCACACGAAGCGCCATCATAATATAGGCCGCCGCATGGGCTTTTGGAAACATATACTTAATCTTCTTACATGCTCCGATATACCATTCCGGCACATTATGTTCTCTCATAACTTCTTCTTCCGGACGCTCTTCTCCGGTTTCTTTATCTTTATATGTCAAAAGTCCCCGGCCTTTTCTTACATGCTCCATAATATCAAAACTAATCTGTGGCTCAATGCCCTTATCCATCAGATACACCATAATATCATCTCTGGTACACACCGCCGTGGAGATAGTACATGTTCCTTCCAAAATCAAAGTCTGGGCATTGTTCAGCCATACGTCCGTTCCGTGGGACAAGCCGGAAACCCGCAGCAAATCGGCTATTTTCGTAGGCTTTGTATCAACCAGCATCTGAATAACAAAATCCGTTCCCAGTTCCGGCAGCCCTAAGGTTCCGGTAGGACACCCGTCGATATCTTCCGGAGTAACGCCCAGCGCTTCCGGACCTAAAAACAGTGACATGACTTTTGGGTCATCAAAGGGTACATCCGTCTGTACATTGGTGTCTGTCAGTTTTTCCAGACGGCGTATCATGGTCGGATCATCGTGTCCCAGAATATCCAATTTCAACAGATTTGCATCAATGGCATGATACTCAAAATGGGTTGTGATGGTGTCCACGCTCATATCGTTTGCCGGTTTTTGTATCGGCGTGAAATCATAAATTTCCTTATCTTTCGGTACGATAACGATACCGCCCGGATGCTGTCCCGTACTTCTTCTGATACCGGTACATCCTCTGGCAATCCGGTCAATTTCCGCCGTTCTTTTGACCTCGTTATGGTCGTCAAAATAATTTTTAACATAGCCAAACGCCGTCTTATCTGCCACGCCGGTAATGGTTCCTGCCCTGAAAGTATGGCCTTTACCAAACATAACTTCCGTGTAGGCATGGGCATTTGCCTGATATTCACCGGAAAAGTTCAAGTCGATATCCGGCTCCTTGGTTCCTCCAAATCCCAAAAACGTCTCGAAAGGAATTTCCAAACCGTCCTTTTTCAGTTTCTCGCCACAATGAGGACAGGTCATATCCGGTAAATCAAAACCAATTCCGCCCTCTTCCTTTTCTTTCCTGATAATCTCCTGAATCTTTTTTACCTGCTCTAAGTCCGTACCCTCCGGCACTCTGTACTCTTTTTCAAAAAAGGAACTTTTGCACTTTCCACAATAATAATGGGGTGCCAGCGGATTACACTCCGTGATTCCCGACATGGTAGCTGCAAAAGAAGAACCCACAGAACCTCTGGATCCTACCAGATATCCGTCTTCATTAGACTTCCAAACCAGTCTTTGCGCCATGATATACATCACCGCATATCCGTTACCGATAATGGAATCCAGTTCTACCTCCAGTCTGTCCTCTACGATTTTCGGCAAATCCTCGCCATAAATTTCATGCGCCTTATCAAAACAGATTTTTCGTAAATTTTCTTCTGAATTTTCCAAAACCGGCGGGCATTTATCCGGATGAATCGGAGAAATATTGTCAATCATATCCGCAATTTTATTGGGATTGGTAATGACAATCTCCTCTGCCACATCACTTCCTAAGTAATCAAACTCTTTCAGCATTTCATCCGTGGTTCTCAGATATAACGGCGCCTGTTGGTCGGCATCCTTGTATCCGTTTCCGTACTGAATAATCCGTCGGTAAATTTCATCTTCCGGATCAAGAAAATGCACATCACAGGTGGCAACGGTCATCTTCTGAAACTTTCTGCCCAAATCAATAATTTTTCTGTTCACTTCTTTTAAGTCTTCTCTTGAATCTACAAGAAATTTCTTTTTATCGTCTATTTCCGGATCTCCGGTCTTTACCATAAACTCATTATTTCCCAAAGGCTGTACTTCAAAATAATCATAAAACTCTGCCAGTCTGGCAATTTCCTGCTGCGGTCTGCCGTGGAGAATCGCCTGATACAGTTCCCCTGCCTCACAGGCGCTTCCTATCATCAGTCCCTCGCTGTATTTGATATAATCACTCTTTAATATACGCGGCCTTTTATTGGCAAATGTGTCAATATGGGAAATTGAAATTAATTTATATAAGTTCACTCTGCCGACTAAATCTTTTACCAGAATAATAGCATGATGGGCGGGAAGTTTTTTAATCAGATTATCCGATTGTTTTCCTTCCTTATTCACCTGATCTAAATTATCAATACCTTTGTCTTTCAGCATACTGCAAAGTTTTAAGAAAATCAGTGCCGTACATTCGGCATCATCTACCGCCCTGTGGTGATGGTCTAAAACAATGCCCAATGCTTTCGCCACATTGTCCAGTTTATACCTTCCCAGACCGATAATCAGATATCTGGACATGGCAACCGTGTCGATGACCGTAAAGTCACATTCCAGTCCCTGTCTCTCACAATTGGCAGAAATAAAACTCATATCAAAATCCGCATTGTGGGCTACCATAATGCAGCCTTTGCAAAATTCCATAAATTTCGGCAGCACTTCTTCAATCTTCGGCGCCTGAATGACCATATTATCATTAATGCTGGTCAACTGTTCAATTCGAAACGGTATGGGAATTTCAGGATTGACAAAGGTGCTGAACCTGTCAATAATTTCTCCCTTCTCCACCTTGACTGCACCGATTTCAATAATTTTGTCACTCTTGGCACTGAAACCGGTGGTTTCCAAATCGAAAACCACATAGGTATCATCCAGACTTTGTCCTTTTGGATTTACAATCATATCCTTTAAGTCATCTACCAGATATGCTTCCACACCGTAGATAACCTTAAAGTCACATTTTTTTCCTTCCCTTTCACATTCCTTTTTAATATCACAATATTCATGCCATGCATCTGGAAATGCCTGCACGACACCGTGGTCTGTGATGGCAATTGCTTTATGTCCCCACTCATAAGCACGTCTTACGATATCCGTGCATTTACTTACACCGTCCATATCACTCATTTTTGTGTGGCAGTGAAGTTCCACCCGCTTATCCACGGCAGTATCCTTTCTCTTTTCCATGGAAAATGCAGGAATCAGTTTCATGCCGTCCACCCTGCTGATTTCCACCTGTCTGTCAAAAGTGTCATACATGGCAACACCTTTTACTCTCACAAAAGAATTTTTCTTTACTTTGGAAGTGAATTCCTTTTTGGCATTTTCATCTCCCAGAAAAATTTTAACTGCAATACTGTCCGTAAAATCCGTGATTTCCAAAGTAACGATATACTTTCCGGTTTTCGTCTCTTTATCGTTCATGGTCATAATCTGACCTTTTACTACCGTCTCACCGGTTCCCTCAAAGACGTCACTTAACTTGGTATCCGTATCAAATTTGAAATCTCTTCCGTATACCACTTCCGGATTATCTGAATAAGTCGCCTTTTTGGGGCGCACTGTTTTTTCCACTTTTTTCTGTTCTGTTGTATGGTTTTTCTGTTCCTCTTTACTTAAAAGAACATTGACCTCATTTTTCAACCGTTTGGCATTCCTCTTGGCATACCGGTTTCCATCCATGATTTTTTTCTCAATGCGCACTTCCAAAGGCATATCAAATCTGTCATGAAAAATATGCTCTACCGTATCTTTCAATATTTTCATTCTGGCTTCCGATACAATACTGGACTCCAAGTCGATAATCAGCCTTTTACTGTCGTCAAAGCGGGTTGGCGCCTTTTTCAGCATGGTTGCAATAATCGGACTGTATTCATTTAATTCCAAAATAATGCTGTCTTTATAAATATCAAAAAGATTTTCCGGTGTATACTGTTTGGACAATTTATATTTTTCTACAATTTCTATGGAAATTCTTTTCCCTGTTCTTAATCCTTTTGCCAATTCTTCTCTTATTTTGAAAATAGCAGACTTTTCTATAAGTCTGCTGCTTTCAATATAGATTCTCATTTTTGTATGTTCGCTATTGGTGGTAATGCGGACAATATCCACGAATTGGAAAATATCTTTTAATTCATCACTTAATTTTATATTTTGGAAAACTTCAAGAAATTTTTTCTTTTCCAATTTAATCCCTCCAGTGTTTTAATTCTTCTTCCAATGTATCTAATAACTGTTCTTCCGGTACTTTCCTTACCACTTCTCCCTTTTTGATAAGAAGTCCTTCTCCGATGCCCCCTGCAATACCGATATCGGCTTCTTTCGCCTCTCCAGGACCGTTGACAACACATCCCATGACGGCAACTTTGATATCCAAATCATAGTTTGCAACCATCTTTTCCACTTTTCCGGCCAAACCAATCAAATCAATCTGCGTTCTTCCACAGGTTGGGCAGGATACCACAGAGATTCCCCCTTTTCGCAGTCCCAAAGTCTTTAAAATCAGTTTTGCACTGGCTATTTCCTCCACCGGATCTCCTGTAAGGGAAACGCGGATAGTATCACCGATGCCCTGATGTAAAATCAGCCCAAGCCCTATGGCAGACTTTATATTTCCGGATGTAACCGTGCCGGCCTCCGTAATTCCCACATGTAGAGGATATTTTGTCTTATTTGCAATAATTTCATGAGCCCTGACACACATTAAGACATCCGATGATTTAATACTGATAACCAAGTTATCATAACCTAAGTCTTCAATGATTTTTACTTTATCTAAAGCGCTTTCCACAATTCCTTCCGCCGTAACTCTGCCATATTTTTCAAGAATATGTTTCTCCAAAGAACCGCTGTTTACTCCTACTCTAATCGGAATGTTCTTTTTCTTCGCCATGTCCACCACAGCTTTTACTTTTTCCATATCTCCTATGTTTCCGGGATTGATACGAATCTTGTCAGCACCATATTCCATAGCGGCAATTGCCAGTCTGTAGTCAAAATGAATATCTGCGACAAGAGGAATGGTTATCTGCTTTTTGATTTCCGCGATTGCCTCTGCCGCTTCCATGGTAGGAACTGCCACACGGATAATATCACATCCCGCAGTCTCTAACTGCTTGATCTGCCTCACCGTTGCTTCCGCATTTTCCGTCTTTGTATTGGTCATGGACTGAATCAGAATGGGATTTCCGCCGCCAATCACTTTATTTCCAATATGAATTACCTTTGTTTCGTCTCTCAGCATAATCTACACTCCATTCTTATGACTTCCGGCTTTATGATGCTGCGCCTGAAATTATATTAACTTTCTGATGTCGTTAAACACCAAGAATACCATCAACGCCATCAGCAATATAAATCCGATAAAATGAATCATGCCCTCTTTTTCTTTTGGTATGGTTCTTCTTGTTACAATTTCTATCAGATATAGGAATAGTCTTCCTCCGTCCAACGCCGGAATCGGCAATAAATTCATGACGCCTAAGTTGGCGCTTAACATAATCGCAAGGTTCAATAAAGTCAGTATGGTCATTGCCACACCTTCCGATTTTGCGCTGGTGTAAGTGTCTCCAATCACATCTACAATGCCCACCGGCCCGGAAACTTCGTTAGCTGATACTTTTCCTGTAACTAACATTTTCAGGCTTTTTAATACAGAGACGATTTCATATCTGACTTCCGTAAAACTGTACTTGATAATGCCTCCGAAAGACTGCTTTTCTCGTCCCAAATTGTAAGTAAATCCACTGTCAGCAATCTCTGTCATCTGCGGTTTTATCACCACATCAATTTCTTTGCCGTTCCGTTTTACCGTCATATTGACATCCTTATCTCCAAATGGATGCGCCACAATATATTCTGACATCTGTTTTCCTGTGGTAATTTTTGTGCCGTCAATTTCCGTGACCACATCTCCACTCTGCACTCCTGCTTCATCCATGGCGGAACCGTTGTTCACTTTCGTAATCTCCGCCTGAGCATCGGATGCGGTATAATTCATGCCTACCATATATTTCTTTTCGGTGTCCGGTGTATACCGGATTGTCTTTTCCTCTCCGTCACGTACAAAAGAAATGGATATTTCGCTGCCATCCAGTGGGTTTACATAATCTTCCAGATAAATCTCTCTTCCCAGCGTGGCATGGGCTCCGTTATAGTTGGTAATTCTGTCTCCTGTACGCAGTCCCGCCTCATATGCCGGCGAATTTTCATCCACACTAGTCACATAAGAGATATCTGCTCCCACAAAACCGATAACAACCAGCGCCAGAACAAACGCTAAGATAAAGTTAAAAAACGGTCCCGCAAAGATAATTGCCATTCTTGCCCAAATGGATTTGGAGTTAAAAGAACCTTCCTCTTCATTGTCCTCGTCTTCACCCAGCATTGCGCAGGAACCACCCAAAGGAAGAATTTTAACAGAATATCTGGTTCCGCTTTTTGCCACACGGCTGAATATTCTTGGACCCATTCCAATGGAAAATTCATTCACTACCACGCCGTTTTTCTTTGCCACAATAAAGTGCCCGAATTCATGTATTAAAACTAATAAGCCAAAAATTAATAAAGCTATAATGATACTAATTGCTGTCTGCATGATTACCACCTACTCTCAATAAGTTCGTAAACCCATTGTTCTATTTCTAATATTTGTTCCACTGTCGGATTTTCCACCGGATGATGATTTTCCATACAGTAGCGGATAATATCCGTAATTTCCAAAAATCCAATTTTTCTGTCCAAAAACTTTGCCACTGCTTTTTCATTTGCAGCGTTAAAGACAGTGGGCATGGAACCTCCCATACGTCCGGCTTCATAGGCCATTTTCAGTCCTGTAAAATTATCCAAATCCGGATTTTCAAAGGTTATCCGACCGATTTTAGCAAAATCTAGCCGTTCTCCTGCCAGATATCTTCTCTCCGGATAGTACAGTGCATATTGAATGGGCAGTTTCATATCCGGCGTGCCCAACTGCGCCATGACGGCGCCGTCTTTAAACTGCACCATGGAATGAATGATACTCTGGGGCTGAACCACTGCCTGAACCCGGTCAATATCCACATCAAAAAGCCATTTTGCCTCAATCACTTCCAAACCTTTATTAACCATGGTCGCCGAATCTATGGTAATTTTTTGTCCCATGGACCAGTTGGGATGTTTCAATGCATCCTCTACCTGCACGTTTTTCATCTGCTCCCTGGTCTTTCCCCGGAAAGGACCTCCGGAAGCAGTTAAAAGAATTTTATCTATCTCTTTTTTATTTTCACCATTTAAAGACTGAAAAATCGCACTGTGTTCGCTGTCCACCGGAAGTATTTTCACTCCGTATTCCTCTGCGGCTTTCATCACAAGATGTCCGGCTGTAACCAAGGTCTCTTTGTTTGCCAGCGCAATATCCTTTCCTGCTTTCATTGCCTCCAAGGTCGGTCTGATACCAATCATTCCCACGAAAGCAGTAACTACAATCTCAGCACTGTCGTATACAGCCGCTTCAATTAGTCCTTCCATTCCTGCCGTTACTTTCACATCTAAATCAGCCACTGCTGTCTTTAGTTTACCGGCCGCCTCCTCATTGTACACACATACCAACTGAGGATGAAACTCCCTAATCTGCATTTCCAGTTTCTTAATATTGGAACCGGCGGCTATCGCCACCACATTTAAATCCTGATTCGCTCTTACAATATCCAAAGTCTGTGTACCAATGGAACCTGTAGAGCCTAAAATACAAATGTTTTTCACCTGAATCTCCATTCTGCCGTTTTTGCCATCGGCATTATCGTATTTCGAATTTTTATTTTCATCTAAAATATCTGTAATAACATCCAGACAATCGGCGCAACATAAATAACACTGTCAAACCGGTCCATAATACCGCCGTGTCCCGGAATCAGATTTCCATAGT
This sequence comes from uncultured Eubacterium sp., assembly GCA_904420085.1. Classification (GTDB taxonomy): domain Bacteria; phylum Bacillota; class Clostridia; order Lachnospirales; family Lachnospiraceae; genus Eubacterium_G. Next base: position 27,729 of record CAJFUA010000052.1, read on the forward strand.
CTTTAATTTTATGATTTCTTTTAATTGCTGATGCGGCCAGATCTCCCACCATGGATATCAAAGCACCTACGGCACAAATGATTGCAAAAGCCATAACCGGATGATTCATCTGCAGTTTGTCAATAAACACTGCCGCATAAACCGCTCCCAGAACAGCAGCGCCCACAACGCCGCCGACTGCTCCTTCCACAGACTTCTTCGGACTAAGAACCGGAGCCATCTTATGTTTTCCAAAAGCCACCCCCGCCGCATAAGCACAGGTATCACTGCCCCATGAACACAGGAAGATGAGCCAAACGGTATATGCTCCGTTTTCCCCTATCCGTACTAAATAAATATATGAAAGAAGTACACCTGCGTATAACATGCACATAATGGCATTGGATATCTGCTCTGTCTGATATTCGGGAAACATAAATACATACTGTGCCAGCAGAACAATTAAAAACACGACAATCAGTATGGTAACATACTGCGTCTTTCCTGTGAACAACAGGGCATAATAACATAAAGTCGCCACGTATCCTGTAATGCCCGGAAGTGTTCTTTCCAATCCCACCACTTTATATAACTCATATACCCCCACAAGGGATATGAGCATGTTTGCCACAAATAAGACCGTTCCTCCGGGAATAATGGCAGCCAGCATAAGCGCCACCAGAACAATACCGCTGATTAATCTTGTCACAAAAGACTTGTTTGCAAATTTACTTAAAACCATGTTTTTTCCTCACTTTATTTCACGCCGCCAAAACGTCTGTCGCGCTGATTGTATTTTACGATTGCCTTTTTTAATTCTTCCTTATTAAAATCAGGCCAGAGTACATCCGTAAAATAAAATTCCGTATAAGCTAACTGCCACAATAAATAATTAGACAGCCGTATTTCACCGCTGGTCCGAATCAACAGATCCGGATCCGGAATCCCTTTTGTATCTAAATAACTGCTAATCATCTCCTCGGTAATATCTGAAGGATTTAACTTTCCTTCTTTACAATCCTGTGCCATCTTTGTCGTAGCTCTTCGAATCTCATCTCTGCTTCCATAATTCAGAGCGATAATAAAAGTTATCCCCTGATTATCTTTAGAGCATTCTTCCAATTCATTTATTTTTGCCACAATATCTTCATCCAGCCTTGTTCTGTCCCCGATGACAAGACAGCGCATATCATTTTTATTTGCCCTCTCAATACAGTCTTTTAAATAATTTCTGAGAAGTTTCATCAGCGCTTTCACTTCATCTTCCGGTCGGTTCCAATTTTCCGTAGAAAAAGCATACATTGTCATATATTTTATTCCCAGATCATGGGCGTCTTCAATAATTTTTTCAACTGTTTTTGCTCCTGCCACATGTCCGGCATTCCGGGGAAGGTGTTTTTTCTTTGCCCAACGCCCGTTTCCATCTAAAATGATTGCCACATGTTCCGGTATATTCATACCTGTAACATCTATTTTTTCTGCCATATATTTCTCCTCATCTAAGAAAAGTTCTTATAACGGAAAATAGAGGAAACTGATGTTTCCTCCTATTTCATCCTATATTCAATTAGACCGTCATAATCTCGTCTGATTTTGCTTCTACCGCTTTATCAATCTTCTTTACATATGTGTCGGTATTTTTTTGAATATCATCTTCATAATCTTTGATTTCATCTTCTGAGATACCGTCTTCTTTTCCTTTTTTCTTTACTGCATCAATGGCATCTCTCCGGATATTTCTTATGGCTACTTTTGCATTTTCACCTTTTTTCTTAATATCTTTAACCAATTCCTTTCTTCTCTCCTCTGTCAGTTCCGGGAATACGAGACGAATCAGTTTTCCGTCATTGGTCGGTGTAATACCTAAATCAGATGCATTAATCGCTCTCTCCACTTCTTTTAAAATAGACGCATCCCAAGGCTGAATCACAATCATTCTCGCCTCCGGTACTGAAACATTTCCTACCTGCTGAATTGGTGTCGGTGTACCATAATAATCTACCACGATTTTGTCCAATACATGAGGATTTGCTCTTCCTGCCCTGATTGTAGCAAATTCATTATTTAAACTGTTTAAAGATTTTTCCATCTTTTCCTCAAAAGTCATCATTAATTCTTCCATTATAATCTCCTTTACTCTATCTGTTACTGCTATATTCTGTTTTACTCTACAGTAATTTTTGTACCAATCTTATCTCCGGAAACTGCTCTGTTAATGCTGTCCTGCTCATTTAATCCGAACAATAACATCGGCATTTTATTTTCCATTGCCAGCACACTGGCTGCCAGATCAATCACTCCCAATCTGTCATCTACAATTTTTGAAATTGGAAGTTCGTCGTATTTTACTGCATTAGGATTTTTCGCCGGGTCACTGTCGTATACACCGTCAACGGCTTTGGCTCCCAGAATACAATCCGCTTCTATCTCCACTGCACGAAGCACCATGGTCATGTCCGTTGAGAAATACGGATGTCCGGTACCTCCGGCAAAGAAAACAACTTTTCCTTCCTGTAAATCTGCCACTGCCTCATCCTTTGAAAATAATCTGGTCCATGTACCACATGCAAAAGGTGTATAAATGCTGGTGCTCATCCCCTCCGTTCTGAAAATTTCAGAAACGTACATACAGTTCATAATGGTAGCAAGCATTCCTATGCCGTCTGCCTTTGGCCGGTCGATTTTATTGCTGGTACGTCCCCGCCAGAAATTTCCGCCGCCGATAACCACAGCTACCTGAACGCCTTTATCCACAATCGATTTTACCTGTTTTGCCACGGCTACGCATGTATCTTCATCAAATCCGGTTTTCTTATCTCCGGCAAGTGCCTCACCACTTAGTTTCAGTAAAACTCTGTTCATTTCTTATTCCTTTCTGTTCGTAAAAACCTAGAAATAGAATAACATATATCCATAAAAAAATAAAGGAGAATTATGCTACCATCTGTGCGAAATATACCGCCATGATTGCCAGCATCACACTAAGCATCACATACGAGACTGACACAAGAATATTTCCGTTTTGAAGTAAATCCGCAGTTTCGTATGCAAATGTAGAAAATGTGGTAAATCCACCACATACCCCCACCTTCAACATCAATACAATATTGGGGTTCAGAGATTTATTTTTTGCCGCCAATGCTGCAATAATTCCTATAATAAATGCGCCCAGAACATTGATAAATAAAGTTTTTACAGGAAATCCATTATCCGGCTTTATCGGCAGCAATCCTATCATATACCGTATCACACTGCCGGCAAATCCGCCTATTCCTACCAATAAACACTCTAACATATTTTTACCTCCCATATTACAATAGCATTTCTGCTATGCATTCGTCAAATAAGAGACTATTTTTGATAGTATTGTGCCTGTGCATTCCACATCTCATAATATTTGCCGTGAACATCTTCTAACAGTTCCTCGTGACTTCCTCTTTGAATAATACTGCCATGATGAAATACGACAATATCATTGCAGAATTTGCAGGAAGATAATCTGTGTGAAATATAGATGGCTGTTTTAGTTCCTACGATACTGTCAAACTTCGCATAAATTTCATTTTCAGCCAGCGGATCCAGTGATGCGGTAGGCTCGTCCAACAATATAAAAGGAGCATCTTTATAAAGCGCTCTGGCAATGGCTATCTTTTGTGCCTCTCCACCTGATATTTCAACACCGTCATTATCATAATTTTTGTAAAGACAGGTGTTCAAACCTTTATTCATTTTCTCTTCATCGATTGTAAATCCTGCTTTCTCCAGACATTCCTTCACTTTTTCATTATCGTATTGTTCACTGCCTGCAACATTTTCTCCCAATTCCATGGAAAATAATTTAAAATTTTGAAATACAACAGAAAATAATGTTCGGTATTCATCTGCGTCAAATTTCTTTATATCCACGCCGTTCAACAGGATTCTTCCCTGCGTCGGTTCATATAACTTACAAAGCAGCTTTATCATTGTCGTTTTTCCCGAACCGTTCATTCCCACTACTGCCATTTTTTCTCCGATTTTAATTTTCAATGATAAATCTTTTAAAGCATAGTCTTTTCCTCCCGGATATTTAAAATACACATGCTCAAACTCTATTTCATATTCATTATCACTTCGTTTTTCCACAGGAAGTTTTCCTTTATACATTTCGTCACGCAGTTCTATCAGTTCCAATGTACTAAGATGTTTCCTTGCGGAAATTGCCAGTTCCCAAAAATTCCACGATAAATTTACAATACCGGAAAACATATTTTGCATTGCTCCTGCATACTGTACAATACTTCCTACAGGAATTTGACTGCTAAAAGTTATCACTCCTACAACAACATAACCACTTGCATACATAAAACTTTTAATACCATCCCCCATACTTTCTGCAGTGGCAGCCATTTTTCCTGTCTGGTGGGTATAGTGCCTGGTGTATCTTTCCATTCTTCCATATGTGTATTCATCAAACAACTCATATCCGTCATAAATTCTTATATCTTTTCCATTTTTGTATTCATACAGCTGTTCTGTTGCCATCTCCCATGTTAATCCATAACGTTTCGCCTGTTCTTCTGCTTCGTATGGCTCATCCAGAAATCTGTGCTGATACTTCTCTAATTTTTTTATCTGAAGTTTCACTAACAATACGGAAACAATGTATACTATAACAATCATTATGATTCCTAGCGTATTTCCTCTGCTTATGATTTGATACAAAATAGGTATATTAATAATCACTGCACCAATAATATATAAAACATCCGAAATCATACCACTACACTGCCATAATATATCATTAATTCCTGCTCCCCAGTTTAAATCTTTCTGTATTCGTCCTTTTAATTCCCCAACGAAAGGACTTTCTGCCAGGGAATAATCCATATCCATCATCTTATTTGTAATCATATAATTCCATTTTTTTACAATTGCCTGTCTTTTTGTTTCAACATGTTTTTGGCAATATGCACTTAAAACATTTAGTACCAGATAAACAGTCAGAAAAATGAATACCAGTTTTATAATTTCTGATGTCTCTTTCTTATCAGATATCATATTTAATACTTGCGCCGACAATATCAGTGCCATAAAAGAAATAACAACATCAATCAATGTCATGACTGAGGCAATGGCAAAATACCCTTTTTCCATTTTATTTACATAGCCGACTACCCGTTTTATGTTGCTGTATTTTTGTATGAAAGAAATTTTGCTTGTCAAATCTGTGCCCATTACAATTCCCCCTTTCTATAATATGATGCCTGCACCTGGAACATATGGGCATACTCTCCATTCAATTTCAATAACTCCTCATGGGTTCCACTTTCTAAAATTTTTCCATCTTTTAAAAATAAAATTTTATCCGAAAAACTTGTACTTGCCAGTCGGTGAGATATAAAAATAGAAGTTTTTTCTTTACTGATTTCTGCATATTTATCATAAACCTCCCGTTCAGCAATCGGGTCCAGCGCCGCAGTTGGTTCGTCTAACACAAGAAGAGGTGCATCTTTATAAATGGCTCTGGCCAGCATAAATCTCTGTACTTCTCCTCCGGAAAAAGTGATTCCTTCCTTCAGAAAATATGTTGTCATATAATCATCTAACGTCACTTTCTTTTCTTCAAAAGTATCCCATAATCCGGCTTCTTTGAGCGCATTTTGTGCCCGCATTGCATCTACCTTTTCCTGTAATCGAAATGTAAGATTTTCTCCCACTGTAAATGGAAAAATACGGTTTTCCTGAAATACTGTAGAAAATAATTGATATAAATCCCGTTTTGCAAACTCCTGAATATTGATTCCGTTAATTAAAATTTCACCGCAACTTGGCGCATAAAACCCACATAACAATTTTACAATGGTCGTTTTTCCTGCCCCGTTAATTCCCACAATAGCAGTTTTCTCCCCACCTTTTATATGAAAACTTAAATTTTCCAATACTTCTTTTTTATTGTCATAGCTAAAATATACATTTTTAAATTCAATATCTAAAGGTTGTTTCATGCCATCAATTTTCACGGTTCCTTCCTCTGTCTTTTCTTCTTCTAAGTCATAATATTTCCGGTATGACTGAGCTTGGTCACTCACAGACCTTAACTCCTGAACATTTTGAATAATACCATTTACAAAACCGCTAAATCCCTGTACTGCCCCAAGATATAACACAAAATCTCCCAGTGATATATTTCCTGAAACTGCCTGATGAATTAAATATACATATGCCATACCATCTCTGATAAATCCAAGTACAAATCCGGCATTCTGGCGGGCAAAAGTTTTGTTCATTACATATTTCATAATTAGATTTTTTTCTTTTGCAACCAGTTTTTCCTCTTTCTGTATTATCCATGCACTTAAGTGAAAAATCCGTATATCTTTGGCCGGTGAGGTTTCACTCTCCCCGGAACTGGCATGTTCCACATAACTCATCTTTTTATTCAAATCGTCCAATTGGGGCTGAATTTTACTTATCGCTTTTCTCTCCCTATCCATAAAGAAATAGTTTATCAGAGAAAGCATAATCAACATAAATACAATAAAAATATTTAAGTTTCCTATAATTGAGGAGTAAATAGCAAAGTTTAAAATGAATATCATACATACCGGAACCATACTGTAAAATCTGCTGGAAGGAGACCGGTCTCCATGCATCAGCGGACCTACTGCTCCCCAATATGCATCCCGATGAATTCCTCCTTCTGTTTTTTCATAGGGAATTTTCAAAGACTTACGAAAAACATAATACATCAGATAATTTCGAAAATTATTATAATCAAAATATGTTCCGTTTCTTGCATAACTTTCCAACACGGAAAATAAGATATATACTAGTAAAAATCCTCCAAATATCAGTACAAATTTTTCTACATCGGTCTGCCCGGTTACCAATTCCACTAATACTTTAGGAATATAAATGGTAAACACCGGCAAAATAACACCGAGAACAACCTGCCCTATCATAATAAACAGCGTACTTTGCTGAAATTCATATAACTTTTTAAAATAAAAGGAAATATTGTTCAATAGGGAATATTTGTTTTTTCTTTTTTTCATACGGTTTCTCCTTATCGCTTGATATAAAAATGATAACATATTTTTCTGTCAAAACAAAAAAAGTGCATGAACGGTAAAATCCATGCACGAACGGTATTACAACGGCAGCATAATTTCTGTTACAAACACATCTGTTTCATCCTGTCGGTTGATATACCCACTATATTTTTTTACTACATTATCAAGTCTTATCAATCCAAATCCATGCTTTATTCCTTTTGTGGACAAATATCTGTTTCCCTGTTTTTTCAACGTATTCCCTACTGAATTCATAACGTAAAGGTATAACTGTCCTTTTAACACATCAATATAAATCCTGATGAATCTTTGATCTGGCTCTTTAATTTCTGCACAGGATTCCATTGCATTGTCCATCAGATTTCCAATAATAACACTCAGGTCAATTTCTGATACGTTCAGTTCCTTTGGAACAACTGCCTTTGCATTTACTTTTATTTTTTTGTTTTTCGCCAATGAAATCTTACTGTTAAGCACAGCGTCTATTTTTGTGTTTCCGGTTTTTATTACGGTATCTACGGTGGTTAAGTCTTTATCCAATTCATTCAAATACCGTTCTAATTCCTCTACTTTGCCCATTTCCAGATAGGCCTTCATCGTTTGAATATGATGACGGTAATCATGGCGCCAGCCTCTTGTCTGACTGTACATATTCTGAACTTCTTCACATTGTTTTTCAATTAAATCATTCTGATAACTTTCAATTCTACAATCAATAAATTTTGGCAGATAAATTTTTATCAGAACTGCAATGCAAATAACAATCAACAATATTTCCAAAATAATCATCTTTTTTCTCCGTCATCTTGTAAAATGCCTGATAAAGCCTGCATTTACGTCTTTATATAATCTTCTGCTTAATGGTATGATTTTTCCATGGTCCATGATTACACCCGTTTTGGTTATATTTTTTACAAATGACAAATTTACTATATAGGAACGATGGGTCTTTTGAAATTCGTCGAAATCGCCTAATAACTGTTCCATTTCTCCAAAACTTAGCGTAGATTTCATTGTTTCACAAACATTTTCCCTGCGTATGGTAACTAAAGTATTATGGGCTGCTGCTTCAACACTTACAATATTTTGAATGTTGACTTTATATTTGCCGTCAGTTTGATCTATCAGAATAAATTTATTTTCATGGTTTCTTTGATGAATTCTGTCAAGACAGACAGACACTTTATTTTTATCAATAGGCTTTTTCAAATAATGAATTGCTTCCAAATCATATCCTGCCTCCATATACCCATCCATGCCAGTGGCAAATACGATGGCAATGTCATCTTTCTGACATCTTAACCTTTTCGCCAGATCCACACCGGAAATTCCCGGCATCTGTATATCAAGGAAAAGGGCATCCGCATGAATCTCTTCATTTTCAAAAAGAAACTGTTCTCCACTTTCAAACTCAAAAATCTGGCTGCAGATATTTTTATCTGCACACAATTCTTCAATATATTTTTTAATTAACTGACGATGTTCTCTCTCGTCTTCAACAATTGCTATTTTCATGTGTATCTTCCTCGTTATCCTGCCTTTTTATCCGATAGAAGTTCTATTTATTATAATTTATACGCCGGATTCATGCAAGCGTACATGAGAAAATTATCTATAGTCCTTCCGTTTTACTATTTGAACGGAAATCAGTGCCGAAATAACATACATTGCCACACTGATAACCAGTGCAAGCGCAGAAATTATTTCTATATTTTCCATAATTTTAGCCAATACGCCCACAACATCTTCATCTGTCAGCAGCGCAATTACCGCATTTGCCGCAAACCAGATGGCAAGGCACGGAACCATAATAATCGCACTTTTAATCTGTTGATTCAGATTTCGACCGATGAAATAATAAAAAACAAAAGCAACCGACAGATATATTAATGTAGTGGCAATAAAAATCATGGAAACCACACTCAGATCGGAGACTTTCAAACCGGTAATTTCGCTGACAATCACACTGATTATCACTCCCAGCAGCAACTGAAATACAACGCTTACCGCCCCTAACAGATATCTTCCAAATACTCTGTTACTGTCAGTTGCCGGAAGTAATCCGTCAAATCCGCAGTCGACTTTCTGTTCATATGTAAACAGCGTTGTCGGTGCAATGACAACCACAAGAGCCATGTAACTGAAACACCCCAGAACAGATTCCATATTATATCCCATCATGGCGCCTAATGGTGCAAATAAAATAACTGACATCAAAAACAGATGTTTACATCTTCTCAAATCATATTTAAAAAACTTAACCGTTCTCATTATCCGTTCCTCCTGTCTTTAATATAATGAAGCATAATCTGCGCAATCTCCGGTTTTTCATAAGTATATTTGCCTCCCAGTTTTTCGGCATTTTCACTTTTGATAATTGCTTCAAACCCATACGCTTTTTTATCCAAACCTATCAGATACTTTTTCTGTTCTTCTTTTAACTCATCGATATCCCCTTTTATGACCAAATAATCTTCCAACATTTCATCTTTCTGTTTATCCAGCAGTATTTCTCCATTGTCTATGAACGCAATATAGTCGGCGATTTCTTCCAAATCACTTAAGACATGGGTTGAGAACAGAATACTTCGTTTTCCGTTTTCAATATATGCCTGAAGTTCAGAGAGAAGTTCATCTTTTACTACCGGGTCCAATCCGTTGGTCGCCTCGTCCAAAATCAACAGTTTCGAATCTCTGGAAAAAACAGTGGCAAACATCAGTTTCACTTTCATTCCTCTTGAAAAATCATCGATTTTCTTATTAACAGGAAGGTTGTATTTCTCAATATAAGAGTCAAATTTTTTCTCATCAAAAGTTTTATAAAAGTCTTTTAACGTCTTTTTTAAAGTTTTTATTTTCATTCCTCTTGTGAAATAGGATTCATCTCCTACATAGGCAATTGACTCTTTATATCGTACCGTATCTTCATCATAAGTAATACCGTCTACCTTAATTGTTCCTGTTTTATATTTACATATATGGTTAATCATATTGATTGTGGAGGTTTTTCCTGCTCCATTCTGTCCTACGAATCCGAAGATATAACCTGCCGGAATCGTCATATGAATATGTTTTAGGGAAAACCCTTTGTACTCTTTATTTAAATCCTGAATTTCTAAAATATTACCCATTTGATACTCCTTTCCACTCCTGCTCCATAATGGATATCAGTTCTTCCTTGGACATGCCTATCTTTTTCGCTGATTCTGCCGCCGTCCTGATTCCTTGTTCTATCCGCATCAGAAACTGCTCCTTTAGCATTTGATTGTCCGTAGAAAGAACCACGCTGCCTTTCCCCTGTATGGCCGTTATAAAACCTTCCTGCTCCAAATCATTGTAAGCTCTGGTTGTTGTAATCACGCTGACTCCCACATCTTTCGCCAGACTTCTGATTGAGGGAAGCACGGTTCCCTCTGCTATCTGACCGTTTAGTATCTGCTCTTTTAACTGTTCTCTTATCTGCGCATAAATGGGAAGTTCAGACTGATTTGATATGATGATTTTCAAATGTCCACCTCCGTTCTTAAACTGTTCATAATGTCTATACTGTATATATTTTATTATATACAGTATAGACATTATGTCAAGCATTATTTATAAAAATTTAATGGATTCTTAAGGATCCGGATGCATGATTTGCATTAATCTTGCCGGATAATCAACATAATCTGCAAAGATTCCTCACAAGCATGAAACAAAAGCATATGGGCATGATAATAATGCAACTTAATTGCATAACCTCTCAGTGGGAAACAAAATGATAAGGAGTAATTATTTTGACAAATCACCTGTATCTTTGTATTGACTTAAAATCTTTCTATGCTTCCGTAGAATGCGTAGAACGTGGTCTTGACCCTATGACCGCCAATTTGATCGTAGCTGACATGGAACGCACGGATAAAACCATCTGTTTAGCAGTCACTCCCGCCATGAAAGCATTGGGCATTCCAAACCGGTGCCGCGTATTTGAGATTCCCAAAAATCTTTCGTATATTACGGCTCCTCCGCGTATGAAACGATATATTGAATATTCTGCAGAAGTATACGGAATCTATCTGAAATACATTTCCAAAGATGATATTCACGTGTATTCCATCGATGAAGCATTTATGGATGTGACAGAATATCTTTCACTATATCACACTGATGCCATAACCCTTGGCAAACGGATTATGAAAGATATTTACGAAACGCTGGGGCTTCGTTCTGCCTGTGGGGTAGGCACCAATCTCTATCTCGCTAAAATTGCCTTAGACATTACTGCCAAACATTCTGCCGATTTTATAGGGTATTTAGACGAAACAATTTATAAAAACACTTTATGGAAACATACTCCCCTGACCGACTTTTGGCGTATTGGAAAAGGAATTTCAAAAAAGCTTTCCACCCTTGGAATCTATACCATGGAAGACATTGCAAAGGCAGACAGTCATTTATTGTACGGCGCTTTTGGGGTTGATGCGGAATTGCTGATTGACCACGCTTTCGGAATAGAACCTGTCACAATCGCCGACATAAAACACTACAAACCAAAAAACAACAGTATCTCCAGCGGACAGATCTTAGCATGTGATTATAACTTTAAGGACGGGAAATTAATTGTCAAAGAAATGTCCGATATGGTCAGTCTGGAACTGCTGTCTCAAAATCTGGTGACCGGTTCCATTACATTACATGTAGGATATGCATATGATTATCACTTAAAGCCGGCACATGGCACGGTTACCCTTGATATGGAAACCAATTCTGATTCTATTATTATTCCTGCCGTAACTGGATTATATGAAAAGATTGTAGCCCCCGATAAACCAATCCGCCGAATCAATATTACCTGCAATCACGTAAAACCGGAGGAATATCGTCAATATACTTTTTTTACCGATACGGAAAAATTAGAAAAAAACCGTCAGTTACAAAAAGCGGTACTGAAAATTAAAAATAAATACGGTAAAAATGCTATTTTAAAAGGAATGAATCTGCAGGAAAAGAGTACCGCCATCAGGCGTAATACCCAAATCGGAGGACATAAAAGTGGAGAAGAACAGATAGGAAAATAATTATGAGCATGAAAGAAAGACACCGAATGTCAACAAAAGACCGGGCAAGACAGTTTATGCCTTTTTCTGCCCTCAAAGGTCTGGAAGAAGCATTGGCAGAAAAAGAAAAAATTGTGGTTTCTAAAATAGAACCTTCAGAGGGCAGCGTCACAGATAAAACCCGCCACGAAATTTTTCGTGACAGGTTTTGATGATTTATCTTTTCTCTCTGATAATATTCTTACTGCAGAAGTAGGTAATCAGAAAATATCCGCCATATATGACCACAAGGAAAACAGCCGTCATGATAATGGATGGTATCAGCCCTTCTTTTCCAAACGTTTCTAATATATAGCTGCAGAATTTCATGCCCACCACGGAGTGAATCATTGCGATAACCAACGGAAACATAAAGAATATTCCAATCTGTCTGAATAATGCTCCATTGACCATTTTATCATCTGCCCCCAATTTTCTTAGCATCATATATCTTTCTCTGTTATCTGCAGATTCTGATAACTCCTTCAAAGCCAACACTGCCGCACCGGATATCAGAAATATAATTCCCAGATATAAACCTATAAAAGTTACCAGTCCTGCCAAGCCGGTTGCCGACTCTGCAATATCCAGCCTGGAATTCATGGAAATCAGACTTGTCTTATTCCATGTTTTATTCATCACTGAAACCAGCTGCTTTTCGATTGCATATTTCTCTTCTTTCGTATCTGTCGCATAATCGGCAATCACACAGCTGGAATGTACACGCAGATTTTCCACGGCATGATCCGGGACAATAAAGATGCCTCCGGTAATATGATTGCCACTCATTTCAATGAATCCTTCTTTGCACTCTTTATATTTCGGCTTGTATTCTTTGTTTCCCAGTTTTAATGTCTGTCCTTCTTTCAAAGCCATATTTCTCAGTGAAATCATGGATTCAAAATCACCCACAATCATATACTCATCATCGCTTAACCGGAATGTTTCATTTCCATATGCACGGGCGATTTTGTTATAGTCACTGATGGTCACAATATCTTCTTTTGTATCATATCCTAAATATCGATATTGCTTCCGTATTTCCTCGAATAGGGTGCCTAAAGTATCCCGCAATGTCAATTCGCCTGTCTGGTACACTTTGTATTCAGTAATATCCGTAAATTTTTCCTCTGCCGGAAATCCCTGGTTTTCCAATGTCTGAAATATGGTAAGCCGGCTGTCTTCCTGAATCCGGTTCTTTTCTGATTTATGATCCATGGATTTTGTCAATTGTATATCCCTTGGCGCCAATTGATCAATATTGGCGGAAAGAGAGTTTTTCATTGAAAGGGAGCTGGATAACACACAGATGGTTACAAATAGCATCAGACATATAATTGTAATCTGAAATACGGTTGTATTGATTTTGCTGCTGACCTGTCTTAACGTAAAACTGTTCAGTCCTTTGTAATAAACCTTTTTCATGGACATGACGATTTTTAAAATCAATCCTGACAGAGACCAGACCAGAAGAAAAGTTCCCACTGCTCCCAGCACAATCGGTTTAAAAATCTCGTCTGCCGTCTCCAGGGAATCCAGCCCTCCTGTAACCAGATAGTAGGCATATCCGGTAATGCAGGCAGCGATGATAAATACCAGAATGCATATCACAGGATTTTTTATCTTCACTTTCTCAAATTTCTTACCGGCATAAATTAAATCAATTAATTTGCATCTGCTTACAACAACGGCATTTAACAGCATTACCAATACATACATGATTCCAAAATAAATCAGTGTTTTCACACAGGCACTGTGAGAAAATACAAACTGAAAATTGGTCATATCTGCGTCAAACATATTTGCCACCAGCACACTCATCATTTGGGAAAGTCCGATTCCCAGTGCCAAGCCTGTGGCAAGAGACACGACACCAATAATCAAAGTTTCGAAAAAAAGAATCAAAGAAATTTTCCGTTTGCCCATACCCAGCGTCAGATAAATACCGAACTCCTTATTTCTTCTTTTAATTAAAAACTGCGATGCATAAATGATTAAAAAGCCTAAAATAAATGAGACAAACACACTGACACCTGAAAGCATGTTGCTCATCAGTTTAATAATTTCATACGTAGATTCCGATACTTTCAGCATTACCGACTGTGAATCTATGGCATTAAACACATAAAAGATGGCAACACCTAACACCAGCGTAAAGAAATAGATGGCATAATCTTTTACGCTCTTGGTAATGTTCTTTGCTGATAATTTAAAGAGCATCATTTAAATCCCCTCCCAGCATTGTTACCACTTCAATAATCTCATCAAAAAATTCTTTCCGGCTTCTTCCCGCCCGAAGAATCTCATGAAAAACTCTGCCATCTTTAATAAAAATCACTCTGGATGAGTAACTTGCCGTAAAAGCGTCATGGGTTACCATCAGTATGGTTGCCGCCAATTCCTGATTCAAATGGGCAAACCGCTCCAACAGCATCTTTGCCGACTTGGAATCAAGCGCTCCGGTTGGTACTGTTATGTTAGTACAAATTATTTTGTATCCCAAACTACTCTTTTATCAGTAATCATTCACAATTATTATACTTTATTTA
>CAJFUA010000053.1 GCA_904420085.1 uncultured Eubacterium sp.
AAACAGAAAAGGTACGAGTATTGATTGTCTGCTCCAACGGGATATCCGCAGGCAATATGATTAAACACGAAGTATTGAAAATACTTCCGAACATAGAAATTGTAGGCGTTATATCTTCCAAGGAGGCAGTCAATGTCCAGAAGATTTGTGATATTGTTATTTCAACTTTTAAGATGAAATGCCTTGTTCCGGTGATTGTGGTACATCCGATTTTAACAGATGTGGACCGCAAAATTATTTTGAATCATTCCATGTTTAGAAATTTAAGCGGCAAGGTGGATTTGGAACAGTTATTCTCACGTATTAAGAAATTTGTCCCGGCTGAAAATCATCAGGCTCTGAAGGCAGAAATGGAAAATTATTTTGAAAATAATTGTGCAGAAATTGTGCCGATGCTGGAAAAGAAAAAACCGGGACTGTTAAATATGCTTTATCTCCAGAATATTTCGGTGGAAGATGAGCAATTTACATGGGAGAAAGCGATAAAAAAAGCGGGAGCGCCTCTGGTGGAAGCAGACAGCATTACACCGGAGTATCTGGGAAAGATTATCAGTCAGTTACGCTATTACGGTCCTTATATGTTTATTACCAAGGATGTGGTTTTAGCCCATGTAAAAGCTGATGAGGAAGTCAATGAGATGGGAATCACCATGAGTGTGTTCCGCAAACCAGTGGTATTCTCCGACTTTTACAAAGCAAAAGTGGTGATGGTCATGGCGGTAAAAGACCAGGAAAAACATTTGAAAATTTTAAAAGATATTATGACACTGTTTTCCGTGGAAGGCAATGCGGATAAGATGATTGAATTTGACACTCCGGCCGAAGTGTTGGAGTTTCTGAGTGAAAGTCTGGAAATGGAATAAAATGGAAAAAGAAGTTCATTGATTTGCACAATAAATGTGCAAAGAATTGGACTTCTTTTTGTTTATTTTAAATGTTATTATGGAACTACAAAGTTAAAGGAGGTTCACGGATGATTCTAGACATGCTAAAAGAAGAAAACGTTCAGATTGTTGAACGTGTTGACAACTGGAAAGAAGCAATTACCGTCAGCCTGCAGTCCTTATTGGATCAGGGTTATGTGACAGAGGAATACGGAAAATCCATTATTCAGATTACTGAAGAAATGGGTCCGTATTATGTTTTAACGGAAAATGTTGCATTAATCCATGGAAGACCCGAATCAGGAGTGCTGAAGAAACAGCTGGCAGTAACCGTTCTCAGAAATCCAATCAAGTTTTCAGAAGACGGCTATCCGGTTCGTTTGCTGGTAGCGTTAGCGGCTACGGACTCCGAATCTCATTTATCAGTGATGCAGACTCTTGCAGAGTTGTTTATGAGCGAAGGTGCGATAGACGACCTTGTAAATGCCCGGGATGCAAAACAGGTATATGAGTATTTAGTAGAGTTTGACAGAAAAGTTCAGAATTAATTTTCTGACAAATCAGTAAAACTTGGGAACTGCTAAACATAAGATGATAGAAAGAGGAGGAAAGAGTTTTATGGCAGTATTAAAAATTTTACAGGAATTGTTATCAACACCTTCTATTTTAGTAGGTATTATGGCAATGGTAGGTTTAATTTTACAAAAGAAACCGGTCGAAGATGTAATTAAAGGTACAATTAAGACAATCGTAGGTTTCCTTGTATTATCAGCAGGTTCCGCATTCTTACAGAGCGGATCATTAAATGATTTCGGTACATTATTTAACTTCGCATTTAATGTATCAGGTGTAGTACCAAACAACGAGGCAATCGTTACGGCGGGTCTTGTAGATTACGCAGGACCAACAGCCCTGATCATGTGTTTTGGTATGTTGGCAAACATTCTCATGGCACGTTTCAGCAGATGGAATTACATCTTCTTAACAGGTCACCATACATTATATATGGCATGCTTAATCGCAGTTGTACTTAGTGTAGGCGGACTTTCAGGTGTTCCACTTGTTATCGGTGGTTCCTTAATTTTAGGTCTTGTAATGGCTATGTTCCCTGCAATCGCATCAAAGACAATGAACAAGATTACAGGAACAGACACCATCGGATTTGGTCACTTCAGTACCATCGGTTACTGGTTTGCAGCACAGATTGGTAAACTTACATCAAGAAAAGCAAGAAAAGAAGGAAAGACAATCAAGACAACAGAAGATATCAACTTCCCACAGAGACTGTCTTTCATGAGAGACAATACAGTAGCTATCTCTATTACAATGATGGTACTTTTCCTTATTGTAACAGGTATTGCGGCAACAAAACCGGGCTTTACGGATCTTGAGACAAACTATGTTTCAGGCGGATATTCAAACTGGATTACATATGCATTAGTAACCGGTATGAATTTCGCAGGTGGTATTTACATTATCCTTTCCGGTGTTCGTATGATTCTTGCAGAAATCGTTCCTGCATTTAAGGGTATTGCAGACAAGTTAGTACCAAATGCAAAACCTGCAATCGACTGTCCGGTAGTATTCCCATATGCACCAAACGCAGTATTGATCGGATTCATCGTATCATTCGTTGGTGGTATCGTAGGAATGTTCATTCTCTTCGGAATCAATGCAGCAATTGCTACAGCAGCATTACCACTGATTCTTCCGGGCGTTGTACCTCACTTCTTCTGTGGAGCTACATCCGGTGTATTTGCAAATGCAGAAGGCGGATTGAAAGGATGTATTATCGGTTCTTTCTGTCATGGATTATTAATCACATTCCTTCCGGTTATTACAATGCCGGTACTTGGCGCAATGAAGTTCGCCAGCACAACATTCTCAGATGCAGATTTCTGTGGTGTAGGAATTATTTTAGGAAATGTTGCAAGATTTATTTCAGGCTATGGATTATTGGCAGTTTGTGTAATTTTCTTTGCAATTCCAATTATCTACAACTTTGTTGCACCGAAGAAAAACAAAGCACAGGAATAATAAAAAATTGAATATGTAAACAGTCTCCGGGCGCTATGCCCGGGGCAATTAAAAATATAAAGTAAAGGAGACAAAGTCTATGGGAATCAAAAAAATCATGTGTTGCTGCGGATCAGGACTGGGATCCTCTTTGATGGTTCGTATCAACGTGGAAAAAGTATTAAAAAATTTGGGAATTACAGGTGTTGTTGTTGAACACTCATCCTTATCAGATGTTTCAGAAAATTCAGCAGACCTGTTTGTCGTTGGAAAGGATTTAGAGACATTTACAAGCAGTTTTCCGAAGGTAATTACGCTTGATAATATCGTTTCCATTCCTGAATTAGAGGAAAAGATGAAAAAAGTATTCGAGGAAGAATAGAACAGAAAAGGAAATAGTAATTATGCATCCCGTTTTGAATACATGATTGGGCATATCATGCAGGGCGGCCGGATTCATTCCGGCTGCCTGTAACGGGAGAATAATAGGTAAAGTTACGCAGGTGACGTTAGGAGGTAGGTTTCATGAAATTTTTTATAGATACAGCAAAGGTAGAAGATATCAGAAAAGCAAATGACATGGGAGTAATTTGTGGTGTAACTACAAACCCGTCATTGATCGCCAAAGAAGGCAGAGACTTTAATGAAGTTATTAAAGAGATAACAACCATTGTGGACGGTCCTATTAGCGGCGAAGTAAAAGCCACAACAGTGGATGCCGAGGGAATGATTGCCGAAGGACGTGAGATTGCAAAAATACATCCGAATATGGTCGTTAAAATTCCGATGACACAGGAAGGATTAAAAGCGACAAAAGTTCTTTCATCAGAAGGAATTCCGGTAAACGTTACACTTATTTTTTCAGTGAACCAGGCCATTCTTGCAGCCAATGCAGGAGCAGCATATGTGTCACCGTTCCTTGGAAGATTGGATGACATCAACATGCCGGGAATTGATTTAATCAGAAATATTGCAGAAATATTTGAAATTTATGGATATGATACAGAAATTATTGCAGCATCCGTGAGAAATACGGTTCATGTAACCGACTGCGCATTGGCAGGAGCAGATATTGCAACCGTACCATATAAAGTAATTGAGCAGATGACCAAACATCCGTTGACGGATCAGGGAATTGAAAAATTCCAGGCAGATTACAAAGCAGTTTTCGGTGAATAATGAAACGGAGGTTATCATGAATAAACAGGAGTTAGAAAAAATAGCGAATACAATCAGGAAAGAAACAATATCAATGATTTATAATGCAAAATCCGGACATCCCGGCGGAGCATTGTCAGCGATTGATATTTTCACATATTTATATTTTCAGGAAATGAATGTAGAACCATCCAATCCGAAGAAGGAAGACAGAGACAGATTTGTTTTATCAAAAGGACATACGGTACCGGGACTCTATGCTGTATTGGCGGAAAAAGGATATTTTTCGAAAGACACGCTGATGACTTACCGGAAAATGGGAACCATTCTTCAGGGACATCCGGATATAAAGAAAACGCCGGGCATTGACATGTCAACCGGTTCTCTGGGACAGGGAATATCCGCAGCAGTGGGCATGGCTTTTGGTGCAAAAGCAAAAAATCAGGATTTCAGAGTATACACAATGGTAGGTGACGGTGAAATCGATGAAGGTCAGGTATGGGAAGCAGCCATGTTTGCAGCTCACAGAAAGCTGGACAATCTGTGTGTGATTGTAGATAATAACGGACTTCAGTTAGACGGAACCATAGAGGAAATCATTGGAGCTACACCATTAGATAAAAAATTCGAAGCCTTTGGTTTCCATGTTTTAGAAGCGGACGGACATGACTTTGATTCTCTGAAAGCAGCATTTGATAAAGCAAGAGAGGTCAAAGGAAAACCGACTGTAATTATTGCAAAAACAGTGAAAGGAAAAGGCGTATCCTATATGGAGAACAATGTTGCATGGCATGGTGCCGCACCAAATGAGGAGCAGTACAGACAGGCAATGGAAGAATTAGAGAAAGCAGGTGAAGCATTATGTCAGAAGTAAAGAAGATCGCAACACGTATGAGTTATGGTAACGCTTTGGTGGAACTGGGTCAGGAACATGATGACTTAATGGTTTTCGAAGCAGATTTAGGCGGCGCCACAAAAACGACAATCTTTAGAGATGCATTTCCGGAAAGACATATTGAATGTGGAATTGCAGAGGCAAACATGGTAGGTATGGCAGCAGGTATTTCAACAACAGGAATTGTTCCTTTTGTATCTTCTTTTGCCATGTTTACGGCAGGACGCTCTTTTGACCAAATCCGGAATTCTGTGGGATATCCGCATCTGAATGTTAAAATTGGTGCCACCCACGGTGGAATTTCCGTAGGTCAGGACGGCGCTACCCACCAGTGTAATGAAGACTTTGCATTAATGAGAACTATACCGGGCATGGTAGTTATCTGCCCGAGCGATGATGTGGAAGCAAAAGCGGCAGTAAAGGCAGCGTATGAGCATAAAGGTCCTGTTTATTTGAGATTTGGACGAGTTGCAGTTCCTGTCATCAATGACCGTCCGGATTATAAGTTCGAAATCGGAAAAGGTATCACGTTAAAAGACGGAGAGGATTTGACCATTATTGCCAACGGTCTGATGGTTCCTGCGGCATTGGAAGCGGCAGAGATGCTCCAGAAGGATGGAATCAAAGCAAGAGTCATTAATATGCATACCATTAAGCCTTTAGATGAGGAGTTAGTTATCAAAGCAGCCAAAGAAACAGGAAAGATTGTGACGATTGAAGAACATTCAGTTATCGGCGGATTGGGCAGTGCAGTCAGCGATGTCGTATGTGAGAAAAACCTTGCCCCGGTACACAAAATCGGTGTAAAGGATGTATTTGGAGAGTCTGCTTTGGCAGAGGAACTTTTGGAAAAACACGGATTGGATGCAAAAGGCATTTATCAGGATATTAAAAAGTTTATGGAAGCATAAACTGACCTGAAGGATACAGAATACATGAAACGGAAAGAACAGACAGAAACAGTGTCAAATGACCTATGAAGAAGCGAGCCAAAAGAAAAAGGCAGACAGAAACAGGGGTATCATTATGAAAATTATCGAACATTTTGTTACAAACGAACAGGGAATCCATGCACGCCCGGCAATGCTTTTGGTGCATGCGGCAAAAAAATATTCTTCCGACATAACATTATGGAAAGGTGATAAGGGCGTGGATTTAAAAGACATGTTTCAGGTAATGCGACTTTCCGTGAATCAGAATACAGCCGTCCGTTTTGAAATAAACGGTGCGGATGAAGAGGAGGCGGCAAAGGAGATAACAGAGCTCATTACGGACTTGTAACAGAGTCGGAAAATCCGGTCGTGAATTTTTAGCGGAGGTTGATTGTGATTAAGCTTGTGGCAATAGATATGGACGGAACTCTATTAGACAGCCGTAAAGAGTTACCTGACGAAAACCGGGATACCATTGAAGAATATGCAAAGAAAGGCATCATGTTTGCTTTCTGTACAGGCAGGGTAATGAATGAAATACAGTTAATCTGGGATAAATTACCAAGTGTAAATTATGCAGTTACCTGTAATGGTTCTCTGGTTTATGACATATCTGACAGAAAGCAGTTCCGGCAGATTCATGGTGATACGCTGACAATGGAAGAAGTCAGAGACATATATAAGTTTATTGATAAGCTTGGATATCCCATGATGTTTGAACTGCAGGCTGACGGTGTGGTCTACGCAGAAAAAGAAAGCATCGCGCATCCCGAATGGTACGAGATAGAATACATTAGAGAATTACTGAAAGAGACCCGGGTTCCGGTGCAGAACATGAAATCTTATATTTATGAGAGAACCGAAGATGTGGGAAAGATTAATATATTTTTCCCAAATATGCAGATAAGAAATCAGGTATTGGAACAGTTAAAAGTGTTGGATTATGACTTGGCATATTCAGAACCCACCAATCTGGATATTAACAAAAAAGGTTCCAATAAAGGCAGAGGACTGGAAATGCTGATGAGGCATCTGAATCTGATGGCCCGGGAAGTTCTGGCTATCGGTGATAATTTCAACGATATAGAACTGCTACAGACAACGCCAAATTCTGTGGCAATGGGAAACGCCCCACAGGAAATTAAAGACTGTGCAAATTATATTACAAAAAGTAATGATGAGAGCGGTGTTGCCTATGCCATTAAAAAATTTTGTTCTCTTTAATAAAGCAAAAAGCAGGTTGGATGCCGAATTGATTCCCATCACTCAGCCTGCATTGCATAAAGCCGCATATGTGGCATCAGACCGCTGTTTTATAGGCGGTCTGTTATCATGTTTACGGAAATGGAATCCAGTGATTATGTATCTCACAGAATGGATTGCAAGCCGGCTTTGATAAAATAATAAAAACATATTGATTTTTTTGTTACAACAATATATAATTACCTCATATTATAAATATGAAACTGCCACCGGGTAGTGAGTGAGACACTCAGTGTACATCGTTAGGTCTTTGAAGATGTGCAGGGGGTGTTTTTTATGTTCTAGGAATATAAAAAACACCACAAGGATTGTAGAGATGTGAAAGGAGTGTATAATATGGTTTCTTCAGTCAAAAATTTAACAAAATTTGAATTACGTTTATGGATTTTTTCCCTGTTGGTTGTCATCGGTTCATTTCTTATTGGAAGCGCTGGTGGTTATCTGACGCTGGTGTCTTCCGTTGTAGGGGTGACCGCATTAATTTTTGTATCTAAGGGAGATGTGACAGGACAGATACTTACGGTGATATTCAGTATATTGTATGCTGTTATATCTTATACATTTGATTATTACGGAGAAATGATTACTTATCTTGGCATGACGATGCCCATTGCTATGATGTCCGTAATATCATGGATTCGGAATCCGTATACAGAAAAAGAGGTTGCTGTGGCACATCTGACAAAAAAGCAGATTGCAAAGGTGTTTGTTCTGGCATTCATTGTTACCTTTTTGTTTTACTTTGTGTTGCGGTATTTTCACACGGCAAATCTATTTATCAGTACCGTTTCCATCACCACCAGTTTTCTGGCGTCATTTTTTATGTATTTAAGAAGCAGTGCCTATGCGCTTTCCTATGCGGCAAATGATATTGTGCTGATTATATTATGGGTTTTAGCGACCATAGACAATATTTCCTATCTCCCGATGATTGTCTGTTTCGCGATGTTCTTTATCAATGACATGTATGGTTTTTTTAACTGGCGTAAAATGAAGCAGAGACAGAATTCCGCCATTGAAAATGGATGACTGTTTTGATATACTGAAAATAAGTTGAAAGGTCGAAAATTATGTTCCTAAAAAGATAAGAAATTATCGATGGGAGGAACAAAGAAAATAAAATAACAGTTTACCGGGAAATGATACCTGAATAATCAGATATCATTTCTTTTTTACAGCAAAAACCGGTAGTAACATTGTTCCATGTATGAATTGCCATAAAATGCTCAAAATAGTAACGGGAAAACAGGTCAGAAAAAGAATAAAAGGAGATTCGCATGAACGGAAAAAAGGGTAAAGTCTTTCAGAAGTTAAGAAGAAAAGAAAAGAGACAGTCAGAAAAAAATGCACCTGTTTTTGACGGATTATCGGCATCCATATGTGAAGCTTTGGGAGGAAAAGAAAATGTTTCCAATGTAGAATGCTGTTCCACAAGACTGCTTATAGCAGTTTATGACAGCACATTGGTCAATGATACAAAGTTAAAACGGACAGGAGCATTGGAAGTAGTTCATAAAGGAAATGAAATACGGATTGTTTATGGAGATCAGGTCTCGGAAATCAAGTCCGATTTTGAAACTTATCTGAATAATGAAATGGAACAGACAAAGATAAAGCGAAATAAAAGAAGAAATCAGAAAATAAACAATAACGGTATGCCGGGTGGTGGTATCAATCAGGAAGATTGGGAACAAAGGGAAAGAAAAATTCGGGAATCCATTGTGGTTGTCAGTCCTGTTACCGGCGTGGCAGACAGCATAGAAAATATATCCCGCAAAGTTTTTTCGGAAAAAATGATTGGGGACGGTGCAATGGTAATTCCGGTCGAACCCATTGTAATGGCGCCGGCAGACGGCGAGATAAGTTTTGTTTTTGATACAAAGCATGCAGTAGGGATTCATACGGATTCCGGTTTGGATATTATCGTCCATATAGGAATAAACACCGTAAAATTAAAAGGAAAAGGTTTTGAGTTGTATGTGAAAGCAGGGGATAAAGTAAAAAAAGGAGACAATCTGATGAAACTGGATTTACAGTATCTGAAAAATCATGTTTCTTCTATGGAATCACCGGTGCTTTGTACGGAGGTGCAGGAAAATCAGCGTGTACGCCTTTTGAACAAAGGAAATATTCATGCGGGAGAGGAATTATTTGCAGTGGACATACTGGAATGAAATTACAGTGAAATAAAATATTAACAAAGTGTAAAGCTTTTATAAAATTAAACAATTCATATTGATTATTGCTATCCTGTCTTTTAAAATATATAGAGACCATGGTATGTGTAGAGAAAGGCAGGCATAAAATGACAAAATTTTTTGTGAAAAAACCATTTTTTGTTGTAGTGGCAGTCATTATTATATTAATTATCGGTGGGGTAAATCTTAGTAATATGAATACGGATTTGATGCCGGATATGGAGATACCATATATGATGGTTGTAACCACGGAACCGGGAGCCTCTCCCGAAAAGGTAGAAAGTGACGTGACAGCGCCTATGGAAAGCGCTTTAGGCACGGTGAACGGAGTGGAAAATGTTATTAGCAGCTCCGCAAATAATTACAGTATGGTAATGCTGGAATTTGCCGATGATACGGATATGGATTCAGCATTGGTCAGAGTGTCCAAAGTCATTGATACCATCAGTCTGCCGGATGGGTGCGGTACGCCGAATCTGATGGAAGTCAGCATGGATATGATGGCTACCATGTATGCAGGTATTGATTATGAGGGAAAGGACATTAAAGAACTGTCTGATTTTACCACAAAGACTTTAAAGCCTTATCTGGAAAGGCAGGAAGGGGTGGCAAGTATCACTACGATGGGACTTACCGCAGATTCCATTGAAATCAGACTGAATCAGGATAAAATAGATAAAATTAACGATAAGATATTAGGAAAAACAAATGAGAAATTATCCGATGCCGGTGCGCAGATAGAGGAAGCGGAAAAGAAAATTGAAGAGGGTGAAAGTCAGTTAAAAGGACAGGAATCCAAATTGAATTCCGAGAAAGACAGCACCAATAAAAAATTGGCAGACGCTCAGGTGAAATTGTCTCAGGCACAGGCGACAAAGACCGCATATGAGGCAAATCTGAACAGCCTGAAAGCCGGTCGGAGCGCACTGGAAGCAGAGAAAAAGGCATATGAGGACGCCAATTTGGAAGATACATATCAGAATGTGGATAAAATGTTTGCTACATTCAACCAACAGTTTGGAACCGTGGCAAAAGCTTCGGGTGTAATGATTCCAAGTGATGTGGAAGATGCCGTAAAGAATAAAAAATCTTTTCAGAAATTTGCAGACTGGGTAAATACTCTGGGATATGGGGAACAGTTAGAAGAACTGTCTTACGACCGGCTAAAACAGATGTATGAAGCCGTGAAAGTCAGAATTCCGCAAATTGATACGGAACTGGCAAATTTAAAAACAAAGATTGCAGCGGCAGAGGCTGTTGTAGAACAGATGGAAAAACAGATGGAGGGAATGGATAAAACCCAGTCCGATACCATTTCCGGCGGTTATTCCGCGGCGGCGGCCTTTGGAGCAGGTCAGGCGCAGATGTCTTCCGCACAGGCGCAGTTGGAAGCTTCCAAAGAGGAACTGGAGGAGGCAAAAACACAGCTTGAAAATTCCAGAGAGGCAGCCATTGAAAATTCCAATATAGACACGTTGCTTTCTTTGGAAACATTGTCCCAATTAATTACGGCACAGAATTTTTCCATGCCTGCAGGTTATATTGATGATGAAGATGACAATCAGTGGCTGGTGGATGTGGGGGACAATTACACAAGTAAAAAACAACTGACATCCATGGTATTGACAAAAGTTCCGGGAGTGGGAAAAATCAAACTGTCGGATGTGGCGGATGTGACAGTGGTAGATAATGCCGGAGAGAGTTATTCTAAAATAGATGGAAATCCGGCGGTACTTTTGGCAATCTATAAGTCAAGTACGGCCAATACCAGTGCAGTTTCCGGCAATGTGACAGAAACTTTCAGGGAGTTAGAAGACAAATATGAGGGGCTTTCCTGTACGGCGTTAATGGCTCAGAGTGAGTATATTGATATTATTATCAGTACCGTACTGCAAAGTATGCTCATGGGAGCACTGCTGGCCGTTCTCGTTCTGGCGTTGTTTTTAAAGGCCGTAAAGCCGACGCTGATTGTGGCGTTCAGCATTCCGTTTAGTGTATTGTTTGCCATCGTTATTATGTATTTTACGGGAATTACCTTAAATGTCATGTCTCTGGCAGGATTATGTCTGGGAATCGGAATGCTGGTGGATAATTCCATCGTGGTCATGGAAAATATATACAGATTAAGGAATATGGGCGTTTCCGC
The DNA here is from genome assembly GCA_904420085.1 of uncultured Eubacterium sp. Classification (GTDB taxonomy): domain Bacteria; phylum Bacillota; class Clostridia; order Lachnospirales; family Lachnospiraceae; genus Eubacterium_G. The sequence continues at coordinate 11,493 of CAJFUA010000053.1, forward strand.
ACCGAGAGCAGCGGTGCAGGGAACAAAGCAGGTGGCTGCTCCGATTGTGGCATCCACCCTTACCACCATTTGTGTGTTCCTGCCGCTTGTATATGTGGAGGGAACCGTCAGACAGCTTCTTATTCCGTTTGCATTTACGATGACATATACACTGGTAGCATCTTTGATTGTGGCATTGACGGTGGTTCCGACCATTGGAGCGTCTATTCTGAAAAATGCAAAAGACAAAGAACATAAATGGTTTGATCAAGTAAAAGAGGCTTATGGGCGTCTGCTGACAAAATGTCTGCGTCATAAACTGATTCCTTTGCTGATTTCCATTATTCTTTTAGTTGTATGTGTTGTGCAGGTATTCAGAACAGGACTGGTTCTGTTGGATGATATGTCCAGCAACAGTATTTCCGTCAGCCTGAAACTGGAGGAAGATATAGATAAAGATACTGCCTATGAGACGGCAGACCAGGTTATGAATGCCATTATGGAAGTAGACGGTGTGAAAAAAGTGGGCGCCATGGATGGCAACGTGGGGGCTGCAACAGGCATTACAGGAGGTTCCACGGACAGTTACAGTCAGTTTACTTTCCAGATTATTGCTGACGAGGACAGAACAACCACGGACGAATTTGAAGAAATCATCCGTGACATTGAAGAAGGTACAAAAAACATCCCATGTGAAGAACTGACCGTATCGTCTTCTGCCCTCGGCAGTATGGGAAGTATGATGAGTCAGGGACTGGAAGTGCGCGTATACGGAGAAAATCAGGAAAGGCTGATTGATATCAGTCAGGATGTTATGGATATGATGTCCGGTATTGAGGGAACGGAAAACGTGGAGAATGGCGTGTCCGATGACGAGAAGCAGCTGCATTTAACCATTGATAAAAATAAGGCGGCAGAATACGGACTGACAGTGGCGCAGATTTATCAACAGCTATCAGAGAAAATAACTACGGAGAAAAGTTCCATTACCATTACCTCGGATAATAAAAATTATGAGGTAAACATTGTTAATGATAATAAGAAACCAAGTTATGAAAACCTGTTGAATACAACCATACAGGCAACCACAAAGGATAGTGAAGGAAATGATGTGACGAAAAAATATAAACTGTCCAAATTTGCAAAAGCCACGGAGCAGGAAATGCTGAAACAGATTACCAGAGAGAACCAGACAGGTTACATATCAGTTACGTCGGAAGTGAAAGAAGGTTATAATGCGGCTCTGCTTTCAAGGGATTTGGAAGAAAAATTAAATTCCTATGAAATGCCGGAAGGTTATACCGCAGAGATTCAGGGAGAATCGGAACAGGTAATGGAAATGATTCACCAGTTGCTGTTGGCGATTTTGCTTGGTCTGGTATTGGTTTATCTTGTTATGGTGGCACAGTTCCAGAGTCTACTATCACCGTTTATCATCTTATTTACGGTTCCACTGGCATTTACCGGCGGTATGATCGGACTGATGCTGTTTGGAAAACAGATTTCCGCCATGGCGCTGATGGGATTTATGATACTGATGGGTACGGTGGTAAATAACGGTATTGTATTTGTGGATTATGTGAATAAACTGCGCCTGCAGGGAATCGAAAAGCGGGCAGCATTGATAGCCACGGGAAAAACCCGTATGCGTCCGATTCTGATGACCGCAATGACAACCATTCTCTCCATGAGCGTGATGGTTTTCTCACAGGATGCGGGAAATGCAATGCAGAAGAGTATGGCAATCGTCGTAAGTTTCGGTCTGCTTTATGCAACGTTGATGACCTTGTTTATTGTGCCCATACTTTATGATATGATGTACAGGAAACAGCCAAAGGTAATCGATGTGGGAGACGATAATTTGGACGATATTCCTGACGAGGCAGCAGAAGTGCTTGCTGAAATGGAAGAAAAATAGCATAGCAAATGATAAGCAACATAAAATAATAAAAGAGTGGAAGGCAGAAGGGATAGACAGATGTTAGATATAATTGAAATATTAAAAGTAGTTTTTCTTGGAATTGTAGAAGGAGTGACAGAATGGCTGCCAATCAGCAGTACCGGGCATATGCTGTTGGTGGATGAGTTCATTCAGTTAAATGCCAGTGAAAGCTTTAAGGAAATGTTTTTCTTTGTGATACAGTTAGGCGCCATACTGGCGGTAGTCGTTTTGTTTTGGGGAAAGATGTGGCCGTTTAAAAAGAAAGATACCGATGATGGCGTAAATGGCGCAGGAAGCATATTGAGAAAAGATGTGTGGTCGCTGTGGTTTAAAGTGGTTGTAGCATGTATTCCGGGAGCAGTTGTGACCATTGCTTTTGATGATTATATTGAAGCTCATTTACATACGCCGTTTGTCATTGCAATGACGTTGATTATTTATGGTATTGCCTTTATTTTTATTGAGCGTTGGAACAAAAACAGAATACCGAACATAGAAACGCTGACAGATATTACATACCGGACTGCCTTTCTTATCGGATTGTTTCAGGTTCTGTCCATTATACCGGGAACATCAAGATCTGGTGCAACCATTGTGGGAGCGTTGTTAATCGGCGTATCACGTGTAGCAGCGGCAGAATTTACATTCTTTCTTGCAGTTCCGGTCATGTTTGGAATGAGTGCGTTAAAAATGGTAAAGATGGGCTTTGCAATGACCGGCGCGGAAGCAGTAATTTTAATCTTAGGCATGGCAGTTGCATTTATTGTGTCTCTGATTGTCATTAAATTCCTTATGGGATATATTAAAAAACATGATTTTCAAATATTTGGCTGGTATCGGATTGTGTTGGGAATTCTTGTGCTGCTTTACTTTTTATAAAAAGAGAGTATAGATTGTGTTACAGCGGAGAAAATAAACGATAAAGGAAAGCGGGGTTTATGAGAAATCACATGAAAGATACAGAGAAGTTAAAACCGGATAGCGACCAGGATAGGGCAAAACGCAGACGGAGAATTGTCAGTGTGATAGGGCTACTGATATTTGTGGGATTATCTGCAGCCATTACTTTTCCCTTTATCAAATTTTTTAAAGAGCCGGAACTGTTTCAGGAGTGGGTGGCCGGTTTTGGAATGTGGGGATGGCTTGTGTGCATCGGCGCAATGGTTCTGCAGATTATTGTGGCAATTATTCCCGGCGGAGCCATGGAGATTGGCGCTGGATATGCATTTGGGGCAGTCGAGGCCACCATACTCTGTACCATAGGCTCCATAATAGGATGTGCCATTGTATTCTGGCTGGCAAAAGCCTTTGGAGTTAAGTTCGTGGAAGCTTTCTTTCCCATAGAAAAAATCCAAAATTTAAAATTTTTACAGAACGGCAAAAAGCGTGATATTCTTGCTTTTATTATTTTTTTAATACCGGGGATGCCAAAGGATTTGATTTCTTATTTCATGGGATTTACGAATATAAAACTTTCCAGATGGCTGGTAATCTCCACTGTTGCAAGGATTCCTGCCATTGTGGTTTCAGCCATGGGCGGACAGGCTTTAGGCAGGGGGCAGTATATTGTGGCACTGATTGTACTTGCTGTGATTGCAGGAATCAGTATTCTTGGTATGGTCGGATATAAAATCCTTTGCAGACATCATAATAAAAAAGAAATTAAGGAAAAAATTTAACACGATTTTAACTTGTATAAATGAGCAGAAATTGTTATAGTGGTAGATGTGTAAAAATGATTGGAAATATTGTGAAAGGAGCAGGTTAATGCATTCGTATACATTAACAGACATAAAATGAGAAAGACAAAAATTGTATGTACATTAGGACCGGCTACGGAAGATGAAAAAATACTGGAAGATTTAATGAAAAACGGTATGGATGTTGCCAGATGCAACTTTTCTCACGGAACCCATGATGACCACAAAAAAAGAATGGATAAAATAAAAAAAATCCGTGAAAAATGTGACAAGCCGGTTGCCATTTTATTGGATACAAAGGGACCGGAAATCAGAACCGGGGATTTTGAAGGCGGCACGGTAGAGGTAGTGACCGGACAGACGTTTACATTGATACAGGACAAAAGTTTTATTGGAAATAATGAAAAAGCCGCCATTACTTTTCCGGAGTTGTACAAGGATGTTCAGGTAGGCACGGTAATCCTAATTGATGACGGACTGATTAAGATGGAAGTGGAAAAAATAGACGGAACGGATATTATATGCCGGGTAAAAAATGACGGAAAGATATCCAATCATAAAGGTGTGAATGTTCCGGATATTCATATTAATATGCCATATATGAGTGAACAGGATAAAGAAGATATCTTGTTTGGTATTGAGCAGGATGTTGATTTTGTCGCAGCTTCTTTTACCAGAACCGCAGAGGATGTGAATGAGTTAAGGAAATTTTTGGATGATAATGGCGGTAAAGACATTAATATTATCGCAAAGATTGAGAATAGTGAAGGTATATTAAATGTAGATGCAATTATTGAGGCGGCGGATGCCGTCATGGTAGCAAGAGGAGACATGGGCGTGGAACTGCCGGAAGAGGAAGTTCCGATCATCCAGAAGATGATTGTCAAGAAAGTTTATGAAGCAGGAAAACAGGTAATTATCGCTACACAGATGTTAGAGTCCATGATTAACAATCCCCGTCCGACCAGAGCGGAAACAACGGATGTAGCAAATGCCATTTATGACGGAACCAGTGCTATTATGTTATCCGGCGAGACGGCAGCAGGTAAATATCCGGCGGAAGCCGTGGCAATGATGGCAAAAGTTGCAGAGCGTACAGAGATGGATATCAATTACAGACAAAGATTTTACAACAATAATAAAAAGCGCAGAAGTGATATTACGGAAGCCGTGTGTCATGCAACATGTATGACGGCTTACGAGCTGGAAGCGAAGTCCATCCTTACGGTTACGAAATCGGGACGTTCCGCCAGAATGATTTCCAAGTACAGACCGGACTGTATGATAACGGCAGGAAGTACCGAGGAAAAAGTGGTAAGACAGTTAAATATGTCATGGGGAGTGTCACCGGTATTAATCAAAGAGAAAGAGGAAGTTTTAGAGTTGTTTGATTATGCAGTGGAGGTGGCAAAAGAAAAGGAACTGGTGGAAGCAGGAGATATCGTAGTAATTACATCCGGTGTGCCTCTGGGCAAATCGGGAACCACCAACATGATTAAAGTACACACGGTAGAGTAAAACAAATATAGGAAAAAGATTTTCTATTCAGTCATTCTGTTTTGTCATCCGGATAAAGAAATCCGGTTGACACAGAAAGGTTTTCAGTGTTAAAGTTATATTGTTAAGGCTTATGGTAAATGCCATAAGTCTTTGTTTTGTAACAAAAGTCCGGCAGGTGATATTGTGCCAGCGCAAAATAATCATTTACCAGACCTAAGAAAAAATCTGAAGGAAAGGAGAACAAAATGGATAGTTGTGACAGTTACGGGCGAAGTTTGATTGTCAAATACAGTTTGGATGATACTGACGCATACCATCCCTATTGTTCTCTGTATTGACAGACAGACTTCCTGACCATTCATTGTTTGGATAAGGAGGTATATGAAAGTGGAAGAAAAATTCGAGAAAGAAATTCGCGAAGAAAATCAGAAAGAAGATTCAAATAGAGTATTAAAAGAAAACGCGCCGGAAAGCGAAATGCCTTCAGAAGATATATTGGAGGAAAATCATCAGGAAAGTGAGGAACATGAAATTCCTGAAAGAGCAAATTATGCGGAAGAACTTTTGGAAATTATTCGTGGTGATGAACCATCATTAAGCAAATTGGACAAGTTGGATGATTATCATGAAAATGATATTGCATCTGCATTGGAATTTTTGGAAAGTGATGAGAGACGCAGATTATATTCCCTTCTGGGCGTAGACAAGGTATCGGACATTTTCTCTTATATTGATGACCCGGTAGATTATATTGAAGAACTGGAGCCGGAAGTGGCTGCAAGGATTCTCGGAAACATGGAACCGGATGATGCGGTAGACATTCTGGAAGAGTTGAAGGATGATACCAGTAATGAACTGATTGGATTGATTGATGAAAAGGCAAAAAAAGACATTGATTTAATCCAGTCTTATGATGAAAACGAAATCGGCAGCAAGATGACTACGAATTATGTGAGTCTCACTCTGGGTCTGACAATCAAGCAGGCAATGAAACGGCTGGTGGAACAGGCAGCCGACAATGATAATATTGCTACGTTATATGTGAAAAAAGAAGATGGCACTTTTTATGGCGCCATCGATCTGACCGATTTGATTGTGGCGAGAGAGTATGTGGAGCTGGAATCTCTGGTAACTACTTCTTATCCATATGTACACGACCATGAAACGGTGGACGACTGTATTGAGGAATTAAAGGATTATTCGGAAGATTCCATTCCGGTTCTTGACAAGGACATGCATATCTTAGGCGTTATCACATCTCAGGACTTAGTGGAAGTGGTAGACGAAGAGATGGGTGAGGACTATGCAAAGTTGGCAGGTCTTGCTGCGGAAGAAGAACTGGAAGAACCATTGTCACACAGTCTGAAAAAAAGAGTGCCGTGGCTGTTAATTTTATTAATGCTGGGGATGGTGGTTTCATCGGTTATCAGCATGTTTGAAAACGTCATTGTGGGGCTTCCCATTATTGTTACTTTTCAGTCCGTGATTCTGGGAATGTCCGGAAATGTGGGAACCCAGTCTCTGGCGGTAACCATCCGGGTTCTGATGGACGAAGAACTGGAATTGAAACAAATGCTTGGATTTGTCTTTAAAGAGATACGTGTGGGTTTGTGCAACGGGCTGATTGTAGGAGGTATCTCCGTTGTATTTACCGGTCTGTTTATCTGGATTTCCAGAGGACAATCGGCAGGCACAGCTTTTGCCATTTCAGGCTGCATCGGTGGTGCGCTGGCGCTTGCCATGCTGATTTCCAGTTTTGTGGGAACCATTATTCCGATTATTTTAGACAAAATTGGGTTCGACCCGGCGGTGGCCTCCGGTCCGCTGATATCCACCATCAACGATTTGGTGGCGGCAGTGACTTATTATGGGTTGGCATGGCTGCTTTTGATGAATGTGCTGGGATTATAATAAATGAACAATTTCAAAAACGGAGTGGAAATCTATGATTTCCACTCCGTTTTTTGCAGCAAAAGACCGATAATAATGGAAGTTTTTTGATTTTTTATAAGTAAAGCACGCACATACAAGAAAACTTGTAGAGAGTGCTTTATTATTTATCTGCTGCGTTTCACGCCTAATTTGATAATCGGCCAGATGATACAGGTTAGTGCAGTACCTGCTAGCGCCGCATATAGCTGGGTTGTAGAGTAGGTGGTGGCAGCCACGGTTTTCATTTTTGGAGAAAGGTCTGTACCAAAAACCGGCAGTACCCATTGTACAATGGAAAGTGTCATAACGCCCCACTTTGCAAAAGAACCGGCCACAAGGCTTAGCGGCAGCAGATTCAGCTCAAGTTTTTTACATCTCACAGCCCATGCAAACAGTACAATTACTACATTTCCCACCATAATAAATGGCAGTATCATAGGTACGGCCGCAATCATTGGGGATTGTGTAATGATGAACGATGTAACAGGTGCAGCGATAGAAATAATAATGCCGCTTACTAAACCACAATAAAGAGTATCAATGATGATAATCATATTAATTAGTCCGCCGGTAACAGGAATTGTACCCGGATTTTTAAATAACTGTACCACCACACAAAGGGCTACCATAATAGCAGTTACTGTAATAGTTCTAGTCTTCATTTTCATCGTTATATAGATCCTCCTTCGTTATTAAATGCAAATATTTAAGAAAATCAGAATGTGAAGGTTTTTCAAATTTTGATTCTTTTTTATGTTGTTCCAAAGCAGCAGTAGCTTTCTTTACGTCTGCCAATACACCGGCGCCCCCCATACAACCGCCTGGACAAGCCATGCCTTCCAGGAGATAACCGTCATAGACACCCGCTTTTGCCATGGCAAGCATTTTTTTACATTCATATAGTCCTTCCGCTTTGACGGTTTTTACTTCTCTGTCAGGTTCCAAACAGTGAATGGCATTTACCACGGCAGCAGCCACACCGCCGCTGGCGGCAAATCCTTTTCCGAGAGAACTGGAAGTTTTTACAGGTTCTTCCGTTTCTAATTGTTCAAAGTCAATGTTTCTAGCATCAAAGATACCGGACATTTCTTCAAAAGTTAAAACAAAATCAATATCACTTCTCACGGAGGAACGGCTGGCCTCTAATTTTTTTGCGGCGCAAGGTCCGATGAAGACCACCTTGCATCCCGGGTGCTGTTTCTTTGTCATACGTCCGGTCAATACCATCGGAGTTAATGTCATGGAAATATGTTCTGCATATTCCGGATAAGTTTTTTTCGCCATTACTGACCATGCCGGACAGCAGGAAGTTCCCAGCCAGGAATGTTTGTCGGGAACCGCCTCTAAAAAGTCCACAGCCTCCTGAACTGCACACAAATCGGCGCCCACGGCTACCTCCACCATATCCTCAAAGCCTACAGCCTTTAATGCTGCCCGCACCTGTTCGGGGGTGACTTTGTCACCAAATTGTTTTACGAAAGAAGGTGCGATAGCCGCATATACCGGCGTGTCACTTTTCAAGGCTAAAACCGTCTGGAAAATCTGGCTTTTATCAACAATTGCACTGAAGGGGCAGCTGACCAGACACATACCGCAGGATACGCACTGCTCGTAATCAATATCGGCACGGCCATATTCGTCTGACTTAATGGCGTTCATGCCGCAGGCGGCAGCGCAGGGGCGTTCCTGTTTGATAATGGCATTGTAAGGACAGGCACTGATACATTTACCACATTTGATACATTTATTCTGGTCAATAACCGAACGATGGTTCTCCATATGAATGGCATTTTTCGGACAGACCTCAATACATGGATGTTCGATACATCCCTGACAGCCGTTGGTAATCAGCACGCGTTTTTCCGGACAGGAATGACACGCAAATTTAATGATATTAATCAATGGCGGGTCATAGTATTTTTCATCAATGGCGCTGGCGTCAATGCCTTCTGATAACGGGGCATGTTCGGACATATTCCGGATAGGCAGTCCAATGGTTGCCCGAAGACGTTCGCCAATGACGGCTCTCTCTAAAAAGATATTATCGTAGTTTTTTCCTATTTCACCGGGAATAATTTCGTAGGGAAGATCCTCAATATGGGATAAAGGACGATCTTCATATGCCATTCGGGCAATTTCGGTGAACACTTTATGACGTATTTCTGTCTTGTTGGAATATATTCCTCTCATATATCTTCTCCATTCCTTCCATACATAGAACAAATTTTATAAGTTACAAATTACTGTATTAAGTATAACATAGTCGGCAGTATCGACACAAGCAAAATAGTTAAAAAATTAACAAACTTAGTTATTATAGTTATTATAGAAAGAACACATGGAGATGAAAAATGTTTTTGGGATTGTATTTTTATTTGAAAATTAACCAGTTTTTAAATTTATGGTTGAAATTTTTATATGTCCGGTTGTATGATATGTGTTGGCAATCAAATATATTACATAGAGATGAAAAACGGCAAATAGAAAAACAAGATGAGGTTAAGAAAATGTCAAACACATATGAAAATAACAAACAGATGAATCCTTTAGGTGTAGAACCGATTGGAAAACTGTTGAGAAAATTTGCAGTGCCAAGCATTATTTCCATGGTAGTAATGTCTTTATACAATATTGTGGATCAGATTTTTATCGGACAAACGGTAGGAGAACTGGGTAATGCAGCTACAAATGTAGCTTTTCCGCTGACCACACTCTGCATTGCCACGGCTCTTACTTTTGGAATTGGCGGTGCGTCCGGATTTAATTTAAATCTGGGAGCGGGAGATGAGGAAAAAGCGCCCTATTTTATAGGAAACGGTATGGTAATGATGCTGGGAATCGGAGTTGTTTTATCGGTCATTGCCAGTGTGGCAATGGAACCATTGCTGTTGTTTTTTGGTTCCACGGAAAATATTTTGCCCTTTGCCACAGAATATACAAGAATTATTGCGATAGGATTTCCGGTAGCCATTCTTTCTTCCGGCGGAGCACATTTAATCAGAGCGGATGGAAGTCCGAAATTTTCCATGACCTGTAATCTGGTAGGAGCAGCGTTAAATGTTGTCTTAGATTATTTTTTTGTTATTGTATTTGACTGGGGAATGGCAGGAGCAGCTGCGGCAACCATTATCGGACAGTTTGTGGCGGCAGCCATGGTCGTGTGGTATTTGGTACATTTTAAAACCATTCCATTGAAGAAGCAACATTTTATCCCAAGAGCAAAAATATGTTTTCGCACATGCCATCTAGGAATGGCACAGGGTCTGAATCAGCTGGCAATTATGGGCGTTCAGATTGTCATGAACAAGACACTGACTCATTATGGAGCCCTGAGTACTTATGGAGCCGATATTCCATTGGCATGTACAGGAATTGTGATGAAAGTCAATCAGGTATACTTCTCTGTCTGCATCGGCATTGCCCAGGGCATGCAGCCTATAGCCAGTTACAACCGGGGTGCGGGAAAGTTTGACAGAGTAAAGAAAACATATCGTCTGGCGTTAATTTGCAATACCACAATATCATGTATTGCTTTTGTTGTTTTTCAGACACTGCCAAGACAGATTCTCAGTATTTTTGGTTCCGGAAGTCCTGAATATTTTCAGTTTGCAGAGCGGTTTTTCCGAATTTTCTTATTTATGACTTTCTTAAATGGAATACAGCCGATTACGTCTACGTTTTGTACTGTAATCGGAGAACCGAACAAAGGAACTTTTCTGTCTCTTACCAGACAGGTTATCTGTTTTATTCCTTTAATGTTACTGTTTCCGGTTCTGTTTACACATTTCGGAGGACCGGCTTATGGAATCGAGGGCGTTATGTATGTTGCGCCGGTGTCTGATTTTCTGGCGGCAGTATTGTCTCTGATTGTGATAAGAAATGTCTTTAAGAAATTAATATAGTTATTTACAGACAAATCCGAATCGTGTAAAATTATGATAAAAATAATTATGCAGATATTAGGAGGAAATTATGATTCAAAAAAGAAGTATTGCTGCGTGTATCGTTTTAAGTATTTTTACATGTGGTATCTATGGACTTTACTGGTTTGTTGTCCTGACAGATG
>CAJFUA010000054.1 GCA_904420085.1 uncultured Eubacterium sp.
CTGCCATTTTTGTTCACTCCTTATTCTCTTAATTATATACCCAATCCTTGAGAATGGGGTGTCAACTTTTTTTATACCACATCATTCCGTGTTGGATAAACGGATTCGTATACCGGCAATGTTGAAAAACTGGACGATTGTGTATATCGGGAATTTTGCAGGCTCCATCTTTGTCACGGGGTTATTTACGATAGCACATGAATACTCATTGTTCAATAATGCCGTGGCAAAAAGTGTGATTACCATAGCGGTAAATAAATGCAATTTAAGCATGACAGACGCATTTATTAAGGCGTTTTTCTGTAATATACTGGTTTGTGTTGCTGTCATGCTTGCCATGACTGCAGAGAGCGCCCCGGGCAAGATTGCTTCTTTGTTTTTACCAATTATGGTGTTCGTCATGTCTGGATTTGAACATAGTGTGGCAAATATGAGTTATATCAGTGGTGGATTGTTTGTTCAGGCTGAATACGGAGCACTGGGACTGGATACTGCCGGTCTTACGTGGTATAATTTTCTGGTTTCAAATCTGGTTCCGGTTACATTAGGAAATATCGCCGGCGGACTGTTTACAGGTTTTTTGTACTGGTTTACAGGAAAAGGTAGTAAACAGTAAAAAGGACAAATACGATTTCCCAAAGTAAAACACCACATCTTACGGACATTGACTGCCAATGATAGTTTAAAAAAATAAAACCGAATATAGAATAGGCGATAATAATACTTAAAATAAAAATGATGATATCCACGATTAATATTTCCGTATTCGTAAAGGCTGTATAACTGTAAAATATGGCAGGAATGGTAAGCAGACCGCAGATTAACCCTGCAAAGGCAGAGGGAAAATAACTGCGGTTTCTTCTTGCATATTTATAATATCCGATAATGACCCACAGAAACATTGGAAAGTAGAGCATTTTCAAATGTTCAATTATACTTTCATTGACGGGTGCAAACAATCCTACAATGGGATTTTTACCCGACCACTCATATAGAAAGTGGAGCAGGGTTCCCGCAATGATATTGAAAATTACACCTATTACAATATATCTGGAAAATTTTTTTTGCATCATCGATTTATCATCTCCTAATTCTTACAGTTCCACATTTTGCGAGAAAACCCGCACGAGAAAACCCGCACGAGAAAACCCGCACGAGAAAACCCGCAGGCGGATTTTTGCTATGTAGCAGAATATTTGCATATACTTTATTTTATCTTGGCTGAAGAAAATTATACCGAAAGATTGTTTTTATATGTATAACAAGTATGACTTTTTTCGAAAATTGGTTGTAGCAATTCAAGCATGATTTCTTTGGAAAATTGACTGTAGCAATTCAGGCTTTCAAGAGAAATATTTAAAATATATGGAAAATGAGGAATACATGAAAAAACTAACGAAATAACAATTGATATATGTAAATTTGAAGTGCATCATTTCATATCAAAAACAGTTCACACAATGATTTCTAATTTTAATTAATTTTGGAATTGATTTCCATAAAAAAGTTGATTGACTTTTTGATTGAAAAGGTTTAAGATACAGTATGCAAAAATAAATCCAGTAAGGGCTAGTACTGGTTTCGACAGGGACTTGGAATCTGGTGAAGCTATCCGCAGGTGATGCGTCAAATCACAAATTAAAATTAAACGCTGAAGATAATTTAGCTTACGCTGCCTAATGGCAGCTGTCACTAATAAGCCTCCTACAGTTTGTTAGCTGGCATCGACTTTCGTAGGGAACTCTGTATACAAAGCTTTGCGTATATAGAAGCAATATGAAGCTACTGAAGAATAAAGGGTGTCTGTTTCCGTTATTCGTAGGGAATGTCAAATAACTGACTATGATAGTAGAAGAACAGTGGAAGGGTTTTTGGACATGGGTTCGACTCCCATCTAGTCCATTCAAAAGGCACCTGATAAGGTGCTTTTTTTAATGCTAAGTTCATGAAATCTACACAACTTATTGTTAAATTATAAGAAATAAAATATAATATTTTTAAATCTATTAGGAGGTCGTTATGCCAAATTTAAAAATTTTAGTTGTAGATGATGAAGAGAGAATGAGAAAACTGGTAAAAGACTTTCTCACCAGAAAACAGTATACCGTAGTTGAGGCAGCTGACGGTGAGGAAGCCATTGATTTGTTTGTGAAACATAATGACTTTGACCTGATTATTTTGGATGTTATGATGCCAAAGATGGACGGATGGGAAGTGTGCCGTGAAATTAGAAAATTATCTAAGATTCCGATTATTATGCTGACGGCAAAAGGGGAGGAAAGCGATGAACTGTTAGGATTTGAGTTGGGGGTGGACGAATATATCTCGAAACCTTTCAGCCCGAGAATACTGGTGGCAAGAGTAGACGCCCTGCTTCGCCGAACCAATAATATTGACCAGAATGAAATTGAGACAGCAGGCGATATCGAGATAAATAAGGCGGCGCATATCGTCACGGTCAAAGGAAAAGTAGTTGAATTAAGTTTTAAGGAGTTTGAACTGCTTACGTATTTTGTACAAAATAAAGGAATTGCCCTATCAAGAGAAAATATTTTAAATAATGTATGGAACTATGACTATTTCGGAGATGCAAGAACAATAGACACCCATGTAAAAAAACTCCGAAGCAAACTGGGGGATTGCGGAAAATATATTTTAACGATTTGGGGAATGGGATACAAGTTTGAGGTAAGCTAAATGAGAAAATCAATCAGATATAAAATGGCAGCGTTGATTGTTATTATTATGGCATTGTCCATGACTTCTGTAGTCATATACAGCAGTCTTTTTATGGAACGTTATTATACGGAAACAAAACAGAAATCTATAAAAAGCGTATACGACAGTCTGAATCATGTAGGAAAAAGCGATCCGGATATTTCTTCCACAGACAGCGTGGAACAGTTAAACAGGGTCTGTGAGACGTTAGGTGTCACAATGATTGTTGTAGACGAGAACGGAAATACAATTTACAGTTATGGTGCGGGAAAGAAGCTGGCTGATATTTGGCGGGATATGATATTCGGCAGAAGTGCCGAGCAGGAAAATACATCGGTTTTAGTGGAATCAAAAGAAGCATACAATATTTATTCCACAGAAGATAAAACATCGATGGATAGGTATTATGAATTGTTCGGAACCTTTGATAATGGCAATTCTGCCATTATCCGAATGTCTGTGGAAAGTTTTAAGGAAAGTATCAGCATTACCAATAAATTTTATCTGGGCATCGGAATCATTGCCATCATTGTTGCCACCATGGTTATTCTGATTGTAACCAGCAGATATACAAAACCGTTGCTGGAACTGGCAGATATTTCAAAAAAAATGTCTAATCTTGATTTTAATGCAAAGTATATGGGACACCACAATGATGAACTGGGTGTGCTGGGAAACAGTATGAATGATATGTCAGAAAAACTGGAACGGGCGATTAAAGAGTTGAAATCCGCAAATATTCAACTGCAAAAAGATATCAAACGAAAAGAAGAAGTGGATGAGATGAGAAAGGAATTTATTTCTAATGTGTCTCACGAGTTGAAAACCCCGATTGCGCTGATACAGGGGTATGCGGAAGGATTGCAGGAGGGAATTAATGAAAATCCCGAAGATATGCAGTATTATTGTGATGTAATTGTAGATGAAGCAGATAAGATGAACAAAATGGTTAAAAGTCTTCTGACATTGAATCAATTGGAATTTGGCGATTCCCGGGTAAACATGGAATGCTTTGATATTGTTTCGGTCATTAACGGAGTGATTTCTTCCATGAAAATCAAAATGCAGGAAAAAGGAGTTGAGATTGATTTTTCATGTAATGAAAACATCTATGTATGGGCAGATGAATTTCAGATTGAAGAAGTTATTACCAATTATTTAAGCAATGCCCTAAACCATGTAGATGAAAATAAAGAAATCACAGTGAAAATTGTCAAAAAAAATGGTATAGTAAGAGTGGCGGTCTTCAATACAGGGAAAAACATACCGGAAGAGGAAATGAATAACATCTGGATTAAATTCTATAAAGTAGACAAAGCCAGAACCAGAGCCTATGGAGGAAACGGTATTGGATTGTCCATTGTAAAGGCAATTATGGACAGGCACAATAAAGACTATGGTGTCATCAATAAAGAAAACGGTGTGGAGTTCTGGTTTGAGCTGGACTGTAATACGATAGAGGAGAGACAGAGTGAATGATTGCAATAATAGATTATGATGCGGGAAACATCAAAAGTGTGGAGAAGGCATTTCAGTTTTTGGGGGAGGAAACAGTTTTATCCAGAGACAGAGATGAAATACTGACAGCAGATAAAGTGGTACTGCCGGGGGTAGGTTCTTTTGGTGATGCCATGCAGAAACTGAAAAATTATGGACTGGTAAACACCATTTATGACGTGGTGGACAGACAAATTCCTTTTCTTGGCATTTGTTTAGGGTTGCAGCTTCTGTTTCAAAACAGTGACGAGACACCGGGAGTTTCAGGACTGGGAATTCTGTCGGGAGAGATAAAGAGGATTCCTGATAAAGAGGGATTTAAAATTCCCCATATCGGATGGAATTCGTTGGAACTGATGAATCACGGAAAATTATTTGAAGGCATAGACAATCATTCCTATGTTTATTTTGTGCATTCTTATTATTTAAAAGCAAAGGAAGAACAGATTGTAAAAGGTAAAACCAATTATGTGACAGAGATTCATGCATCGGTTGAAAAAGATAATCTGTTTGCCTGTCAGTTTCATCCGGAAAAAAGCGGTGATGTAGGACTGAAAATCTTAGAAAACTTTGCAAAAATCAGAGATGGGAGATAAAAATGCACACAAAAAGAATTATTCCGTGTTTGGATATTAATAATAACAGAGTAGTAAAGGGGACAAATTTTGTAAATTTAAGAGATGCCGGAGACCCGGTAGAAGTAGCAAAGGCTTACAACAAGGCAGGAGCCGATGAACTGGTATTTTTGGATATCACAGCCACTTCCGACCACAGAGCCACGGTAGTCGATTTGGTGCGCAAAGTGGCAGAGCAGGTTTTTATTCCATTCACAGTAGGTGGTGGAATCAGGACAGTAGAGGATTTTAGGGCATTGCTTCGTGAGGGAGCAGATAAAATCAGCATTAATTCATCGGCCATTATGAATCCGAATCTTATCAGTGAGGCGGCAGATAAATTTGGAAGCCAGTGCGTAGTGGTAGCCATTGACGCAAAAAGGAGAGAGGATGGCAACGGTTGGAATATATATAAAAATGGCGGCCGTATTGATATGGGTATTGATGCCGTAGAATGGGCAATGAAGGCAAATCAACTGGGTGCCGGAGAGATTCTTTTGACCAGCATGGACTGTGATGGTGTAAAGCAGGGATATGATTTGGAATTGACCCGTACCATTGCAGAAAATGTTTCTGTTCCGGTGATTGCTTCCGGTGGAGCCGGAAATAAGGAACATTTTTATGATGCCCTTACAGCAGGAAAAGCGGATGCGGCTCTGGCGGCTTCTTTGTTTCACTACAAAGAACTGGAAATCCACGATTTGAAACAGTATTTAGATGAAAAAGGCGTAGCAGTGAGAATTTAAGTGATACAAACAGATTGAGATACAGTAGAATATGAGAGAGAGTTATGAAGTATTATTTTATTGTGAATCCTAATAGTGGGAAAGTAAATAAAAGCAAATTGGAAAATAATATCAGAAGCGCCTGCCTCAAGCGAGAAATACCTTATGAAATTAAGTATACAAAAAAAGCAGGAGACGCAAAGGGATTGGCAAGAAAGATTCCGGATGAGGAATGTGTGGTCTTTTCTGTGGGAGGAGATGGAAATTTAAATGAAGTTTTAAACGGAATTGCAGATTCCGAACACAAAATATTAGGGAATATTCCCGCAGGCAGTGGAAATGATTTTGACAAAACTCTGGCAAAACAGCAATCGGGCATAATTAATATTGATTTAGGCCGGATAAATAACCGTTTTTTTATAAATATGGCATGTCTGGGGGTGGATGCAGATGTGGCAAATAATATTGGTTTCATTCGAAAGAAAAAATGGATTCCGGTAGGACAGCGTTATCATGCCAGCCTGATTTATACATACTTTAAATACAAGTTTAAAAACTTAAAAATCACTATGGGTGAAACGCAGGTGGAAAATGAATGCACGATACTGGCAATAGGCAACGGACAGTATTACGGAGGTGGTTTCCGTATTGCTCCTCATGCACTTTTGGATGACGGGATGCTTGACATTTATTTTGTGGAAAAACTGCCAAAGCCCAAAATAATTCCACTTCTGATAAAATTGCTCAGAGAAAAGCACGAGAGTTCTCCGTGGGTAAAACGGTATAGGGAGAAGAAAATTACCGTAGATTCCGAAGAACTCTGTACCTTTAATGTGGATGGGGAAACCATGCACTCTAACCATTTTGAGATTCAAATTTTTCCTAGCCGGTTGAAAGTGTTTAACGACAGAAATTTTATTGAAGAAATTATTTGATTTTCAAACAGACCAAGGAGTGTTTGTTTGAAAAATGAAAAGAAACAAAAGATAGTGTCAAGTGATCTATGAAAAAGCGAAACAAAAGAAGGAGTAATTATTATGGCAATGATTGAAAATGACTGGCTGGAACCGTTGCAGGTAGAATTTAGAAAGCCATATTACAGGGATTTGTATCAGTTTGTAAGAGATGAATATAGCAGGACGGTTATATATCCTCCGGCAGATGATATATTTAATGCTTTTCATTTTACGCCGTTAAAAGATGTGAAGGTACTGCTTTTAGGACAGGATCCTTATCACAATGTAAATCAGGCACACGGGTTATCTTTTTCAGTTTTGCCCGGAAACGAAACACCGCCATCTCTTGTGAATATTTATAAAGAATTACAGGATGATTTGGGATGCTATATACCAAATAACGGATATTTAAAGAAATGGGCAGACCAAGGTGTGTTACTTTTAAATACAGTTCTCACAGTCAGGGCACATCAGGCAAATTCCCATCAGGGACATGGGTGGGAGCAGTTTACAGACGCAGTGATTCAGGCAGTAAATGCTCAGGACAGACCGATTGTCTATTTTCTGTGGGGAAGTCCTGCCAGAAGAAAAAAATCTATGCTGACTAATCCGAAACATTTGATTCTGGAAGCACCTCATCCAAGTCCGTTGTCAGCATACAGGGGATTTTTCGGATGTAGACATTTCAGCAAGGCAAATGAGTTCTTAAAAGCCAATGGTGTGGAACCGATTGACTGGCAGATAGAGAATATATAAGAAGGACAAAAAGGTAAGAGTAAAAAATGTGTGATGTGGAAAAAGAAGTTATAAAAGAATTATTTTCCATGCAGGACTTGGAATATAAAAATTTTCATTCGAAATTAATTCCCAACATTCAAGAGGAGACGATTATTGGGGTAAGAACACCAGCTCTCAGAAAATATGCAAAGGAATTTGCAAAAAACAATCAGGCGGAGCAGTTTCTGAAATGTCTGCCCCACAGATATTATGAAGAAAATAATTTACACGGATTTCTGCTGGAACAAATAAAAGATTTTGAACCATGCATGGAAGAAGTGGAAAAATTTTTGCCTTATATAGATAATTGGGCGACATGTGATATGTTGGCACCCAAAGCATTCAAAAAGAATTTGCCGGAACTTTTCAAAAAAATAAAGGTTTGGATAAAATCAGATAAGACGTACACGGTCAGATTCGCCATCGGAATGCTGATGCGGTATTTTCTGGATGAGGAATTTGATATACGGTATCCCCGGATGGTAGCAAAAGTCCGCTCTGATGAGTATTACATAAATATGATGATTGCCTGGTATTTTGCCACTGCGCTGGCAAAACAATATGAAGCGGTTCTGCCTTTTATTGAAAATCGGCAACTGGATACATGGACCCATAATAAAGCCATACAGAAAGCGGTGGAAAGCAGAAGAATAACACCGGAGCAGAAAACATATCTGAAAACTTTAAAAATAAAAACGAAATAAATATTTATTCATTGTATAAATCTCCCACAAAATGTCAAAACTTTCATTAAAGAAAATGATATTTGCGGGAGGTTTTATTTATGGAACAGAATCAAAAAAAGCAGGATGATATGCCAATGGGACTGGGATTTGGTCTGGCAATGAATGATGAGGCAATGAATCATTTTTCAAAACTTTCAGACATGGAAAAAAAGCAGGTGATTGAGGCGGCGAGAACCGTTCAGTCCAAGAAGGAGATGAATCATCTGATACAGGATATTGCAAAGATGTAAAGGGGTCAAATGAGAGAAGTTTAGGAAATAATGAAATTAAAAAAATAATAGAAGATTATTTGCCGGAGGAAGGATTGTAAAAAACGTATATCTGTATGGAGATACGTTTTTATAATTTAAAGGAAATCAAAATTTTTCTAAATTAAAACGTTTTTCTTTACAAAAAAAGCCAAAAACCCTACCAAAAAAACCATTTCCGTCACAAAATGATGTAAATGTGATAAAATTTTCCTATCAAAGCAAATTGAAATGCAAAAGAGGAGGAAATAAGCATGAAAATTAAGAAAGAGATGGAAAGGATTATCGCATTGCTTTTGGTAACGGCTACAGTTGGAACCGGAAGTGGAATATCTACCATGGCAGATAGCATTAAGGTAGGAAAAGAAACCGGGCAGGCTACACAGCAAACACAAAAAGATCAGACAGTCTCACCGGACGAGATTGCAAAACAGATTGCAGACGGAACATATAAAGGAAGAAAATTAAAGGAGACAAAATACTATGATACCTATGAGGCGGCAGACGGTTCAATCATTGCGGCATATTACAGCAGTCCCATCCGGTATGAAGACGAAAACGGAGAGCTGCAGGAGTATGATTCCAATCTGATAAAAACGGATAATAAAAAAGCATCTTCTTACACCGGGGATGCCATGTCTGAAAGTTATCATAGAAAGGATTATGCTTATGTAAATACGGCAGGAAACAGTAAGCAGTATTTTCCGGAAGAATTGTCAGAAGAGTCCCCGATACTGATGGAGAAAGAGGGGTACTCCCTGGCATTTGTGCCAGAGACGGATAAAGAAGAAGCGGGAGAAGAACCGGAAGAAAATAAGGTAGGGAACAAAAGTGATGCAGCATCAGGGAAGGCTGTAAAAGCGTCAGAAGATAGGGTTGAGTATACAGAGGACAATGTAACATATCAGTATGTATCATTGGACAACGGTGTGAAGGAAAGTGTAATTATCAATCATCAGACAGATGAGATGACATACAGCTTTTCATATGCGTTAGACGGAATGTATATGGAACTGGATAAGAAAACCAATATCATCGGATTATATGACAGCAAAACAAAGAAAGAAGTGGCAGTGATCCCTGCGGCGTATCTGAATGACAGTACAGGTACAAATACAAGTTTTGATATTAAAACAAAAATCAAAAACAGTGGGGATACATGGACAGTAACATACACACTGCCTGAAAGTTATATGAATGATAAGGATACGGTATATCCGGTGACACTGGATCCGACCGTGGAGTGGGTAACATACGGTAATAACGAAAATCCCCTTGGAATATCATTTGTCATTGAACTGTCACCGGGTTCGGGCGATGTATGCCAGTACCCGAATGCGGTAAACCGCTTTGTTATAGGAAGAAGCGGTGCAGGTGATTATTATAAAACATATATGCAGTTTAACAAGATGAATAAATTGTTAAGAGGAAAGCAAGTAAATTATGCTTTTGGGTTTATAAGTGTAGCAGACCAGGTCGGTGGAGAGATGACCGTGGATATGCATGAAATAACAGAAGACTGGGAATTGGAGAGTTTAAAATGGGAAAATGAGCCTGCAGTTGATAGCGAGGTATTGTCACAGGCGTTAATAGAAGAACAGATAGGAAGATC
This sequence comes from uncultured Eubacterium sp., assembly GCA_904420085.1. Classification (GTDB taxonomy): domain Bacteria; phylum Bacillota; class Clostridia; order Lachnospirales; family Lachnospiraceae; genus Eubacterium_G. Next base: position 9,894 of record CAJFUA010000054.1, read on the forward strand.
CTATCAGATAAATTTTACTAAATACTGCACGATGGTAGCTGAAGAAGAAGCAGATGCAATGCAGGGTGTGGAGTTAAGAACCGAAGAAAAATCAAAGTACATGGAGTTCTGGGGAGTAAAAAGCCAAAGTGGTGCTCCTATATTTTTAGTGTCTTATAACAGTCCTGAGGAGATAGATGCAAGGTATGATGGAAGTTTTCAGATAGATGCAGAGTATAATGATGAGACTGAAAAAATAGATGTATCATGGGAAGACTCTACCCAGACGGCAACGTTATACAGGGTATATAAGAGGACAGGAAACAGTTTTGAATATGTAGGAAAAACGACGGGTAAATCTTATGAAGTGGAAACAGATGATATTGAAACAATAGCAGACATCCGGGTTATGGCTGTGGATCAGAAGGGAACACAACTGGATACGACGGATGACGTGAATGTATTGAGTAATATTGTTACCTTTGCGAAGCAGACAGATATATCGGCAGATGAGGACAGCGGTGAAACATCCACAGTTGCCTATGAGCAGACGACCGTGGATACGGACGGTGACGGGTTGGAAGACGGATATGAAATATGGGATTTTAAGACACTGTGGAATACAGAAACTGGAGAAGATGAGGAAGGCAACAAAACATACGATTTAGACACGGATAAAGATGGTTTTCCGGATTCTTATGAAGTATTTACCTTGGGAACAGATCCGGCTGTGGCAAACCGGTATGATGAGGATGGAAATGAAACAGACAGTGACAGTGACGGCTGGACGGATTTCAAGGAATATCAGGAAGGAACAGACCCGTGGCTGAAAGATTCAGATTTTGACGGGACAAACGACAGGGGAGATGCCACACCAAGAAAAACCAATGATTATACAAGGCAGACAAGGGCAGCGGAAGCAGCTGTTCATAAAGGGCTGTATGACAGGGAATATTCAGAAAACATCGATGGTGTTATATACACATATATTATCAATATTTATCGTGGCGATATGAAGCAGATATCCGTGGATTATGGAAATGCCAGCCTGAATAAAGTCATGAAATACTTCTATGATGAAACAGGAAACAACACGGCAGTCATAGAAGCTTATGATGAAACCTATGATCCAAACCATACACAGACCATCTGTATTACATACACCTATGATGCAGATGGAAATGTGACATTTATCTGTGATCAGAGAACAAAGTATACCATGAACTATGGTACTGACGGTCAGATGACACAGTTAAAAGTGGGAAATCAGACGCTGATGACCTATGGAGATGTGGAACTGGTAAACAATGCGGACAGTAACGGGGATACCACCAACATACAGACAGGGGGAATCATTAACAAAAATGAGCATACAGAAACATATGGAAATGGACAGAGTGTAAAAACTGTTACTACCACATACAAAGTAGCAGATAATGATACCACATCTACAGCAATAAAAACAGAAACTTATTATAACAGTGACCCGAAATATGTTACATATTTAAATGCTGATGGGGAAATCATAAAACTGCAAGACTACTCCACTGACAGTAGTAATCCTGTGGAATGGAATTATTCCTATGCGGAAAACGGAACGTCAGTAACAAGAAGTGACGGATTTACGAAAAGTATTCAGACATCAGAGAATGAAGATAGCGGAGTTTCAATAATCGTTACATCCTATGGTTTTAAAGATTTAAACAACAGCAGCCGGACATATACCAGTACAATCACATCGCAGACGGAAACGGAAACAGATGCAGAGGGATTGGAACAGGAAAAAAATGTAGTCAGTCAGACTTTACATAACGGTGACACAGTGAACATTGAATCGGCGGATGATGTTTCTGAGGAAAAGATACACTCCAATGCGTACCATACAAATGTCATTAAGAGTACTTATGAAAAAGAAGGGAATACCGGTGCAACGTACAATGTTGATATTTATGCAGGTGCGGCAGACAAAGAGTTTGACTATACTTATGACCTGACAGGAAATATCACAAAAATCAAGCTGAATGGTGATGTCAGGTATGAGTATGCCTATGATGCACATGGAAGGTTGACAACGGAAAAAGATTATACCATACTGAAAGAGTACAGTTATGATTACAATACTAACGGAAATGTCTATGGAAAAACAGAGTATCCGATTAATGCAGACGGAAACAGAACGGACAGCGACGGAACAACAATACACTATACCTATGAAAACAGTGAATGGCCAGACCAGCTGACAACGTACAATGGTCAGACCATTACATATGATAACAGCGGAAATCCACTGACATATGTAGGTGGTTTAGAATTCACATGGAGCCGTGGCAGACAGCTTTCTACGGTTACACTGGGAGATGAAAGCAGTGTAAGTTACAGATATAATGAAAACGGACTAAGAACGTATAAAGATACAAGTGATACAACCACTGTATACGAGTGGGATGGAAGTACACTTCTCCGGGAAACTGTAACATATAAATCAACGAATCAGAAAGCGGATGTCTGGTATCTGTATGATGCAAATGGAAGTGTAATTGGATTTGAGTACAGCTATTTAAATTTTGCAGGAACACTTGTAACGGCAAGAGTTTATTATGAGAAGAATTTACAGGGAGATGTGATAGGGCTTCTTGATGCAAGAGGAGCAGAGATAGCTGCATATACATATGATGCATGGGGAAATGTTACAAGTTCAACATATGTGGAAGGAAATGAGATTCCGTATGAGCTGAATCACATTACTTACCGTGGCTACTACAGGGATGAGGAAACGGGATTCTATTATCTGCAGAGCAGGTATTATGATGCGGAGACGAGTCGATTTTTGAATGCAGATGATACTAGTTTAGAAGAGTTAAAAAATGGGAACATTTTTTATTCTAATATATACATATATTGTGCAAGTAATCCATGTACATACATTGATAAAGATGGAAATCTTATTGTAGTTAATCCCAAAATTCCACTAAAAGTTTTAAAGCATTCAGTATGGTTAGCCGCAAGTTCTTTTTTAACGTTCAAAGGTTATAATTTATCAAAGGCAATGTTTAAACATGCATTATATGGTAATGGAAAAGAATTATCGTATAAAACAAAGGGAATTGCTATTAAAAAAATGAAAAAATCATTTGCATTTACAAAATATATATCTAATTGTTTAAATTTGCTGCAAAAAAAAGGATATACAAATGTTTATTTTGTAAAGAACTCATATGAATTTAGTAGTGATAGAGATTTATATTATTCACTACAGCATGTAAAAGTAGTTGTTCATGCCATAAAGCTAAAGGGAAATAATTGGAAAACAGAGATAAATGTAAGTGATGTTTATGATTTTACTGAAGTAAGAAGTTGGTCTAGTTTTGCGGGGATTGCAAATAATATAGGTTATTATTTACAAAAGTGCAGAGAGTTAAAGCCATATAAAGTGAAGATAAAATACAATGATGTAAATAGTTCCAAATTTAACATTATATAAAAATACTGTGCAAGTAAATTAAACAAAAATCGCGAAATAGATACATAAATAGGGCCCACATAGTGAATCTAGATAAGAATATTCCCACCTTGATATAAAGAGGCGCATCTGTACATTAACAGCAAACGGATAGGTGTATCTGATATTGAGGTCGGGAAGGCCCTATAAAATCAGGTCTATTGTAACACGAAAATTTGAAGGTGGGATTACTTTCATTACTATTTGTGCCACCAACTGAAAGGCACTGGATTGGAGATTTGCATGAAAAAATATATATTATTTATTATATTATGCATAACGTTATTAACCGGATGTAGTTCTAGAAGTGATGAAATTCTTGAGGGATATAGTAACTGTGAAGAATATTATAGTGAGGGATTTCAAGATTACATAGACTATTGCAAATATTTTTATAGTGAAGATGATGATAACAAATTCGAAGAAAGTGATTATTATTCAATTATAACAAAAGATAATATGGATATCATAAAGAAATATTTTGAAGAATTTCCTTATGAAAATATGGAGGACAGCAATAAATATGACTTTACAACAAACAATATTAATGAGGGGGATTATTATTGTTTAAAAGCCGGTTCAAATGATGATAATTATAGCATATTTTTATATGACATAAGTGATCATATATTATATTATATACATTATAATATATAGTGTGTAAAAGTATGATAGTAATCATGAATATGGCTTAATACATTAAAGTTTGTTATTTAATTGCTCAATAATAATGCTTAAATAAAAATACGGGTTACGCCTATTATTGAGTGTGAGTCATTGTTTATAACGTAGTAATCAATTGCACCGAGTGCCGAAAATAAAGGGATTTTGTGTAAAATAAATAGAAAGTGGAGAGAGTAGGAGATGAAAAAAATTTTAAATTTAACATTATATTTTCAATCATAGGATTTGGATTGTTTGTTTTAGGAACTTATTTAATATTATCAGCCAGTCAAATAAGCATGGCAGACGCACTAGAAAAAATTCCGGATGGAGAGGCAAGTTCAGAAATAATAGCAGCAATTATATTAAGTTTGTCACAGCAACGAATTGCACAAGGAGCAATTTTCTCTTTTATTGGCGGACTGATATTGACTGTGTGTATGTATTGGACATTTGCTGAAAAAAGTAATGATACTAGAAAATAAAATATTAATAATGTCATATTTTGGAGAGGAAGAGTGTATAGCCCTTTTGGAATGGCTAAATTCACGACTTTTTCAGATGCCCTTTTTGATTTGAAGTGGAAGCAAGTGGATCACGGTAAAATCTTCTTGTGTAAAAGCTTTTTGTAAGGATTATCCAAATGGAACTATTAAAATATATTGTATTAAAGATAAGGGAGTTGTATATGAGTAAAATTAAGAAAAGAAATATAATAATCGTAGTAATATTACTAATTATTATGTTGTTACTAAGTTTTTTCTTATTAAGAAGTACTTTTTATCAAAAGCAAATAGAAAATATTTTTGATAGTGCCTTTGTTGAAAATTCTTATGAAAATATAGATTATAAAAACTATATATCTGAAAAAGATTGGAAAAAAATTAAGTATGGATTTGTAGGAGAAGAACGAGAGGAGAATATAAAATTCGATGTAGCTTAATTAATTTTATAAAAAAAGAAGGAAAAGCGAAAGTGTATATCGAATATTATGTTTATGACGATACAAAACATAAAAATGAGAAAGAAGGAAGAAGTGGAGACATAGAAATAAGTTATAAAATTAAAGGTAATAAAATATGGATTTTAGAAATAGAAGACTTTATATAAAAAGCTAATAGAGCCTCTTGTACAAATATTATGTAAAGAGTTACGTGTCAGAATAAAAGGCACTTCACGTGCTTAAATGATAGTGACTTAATATGTTTGAATGCTTAGCAGAGGCACATGATGAGGAAAGGGGTAAATATGAAATTTACAAAAGAAATAAGAAGAATTGCAGCATTGTTTTTGATAATGGTTATAGTTATAACAGGCAGTGCAACATCAAGTATGGCAATTAATATTAATTTTAAAGGAAAAAACAGTCAGAAAGTAGAAAAGAAACAGGAAGCACAAATAAAGTCATTAAAATCTGTAAGTCGGCTGCGTAAAGGCGATATACAATATATAAAAATACTAAACAAGAATTCAATAAAGTTAAAGTGGAAAAAAATGAATCAGGTAAAGAGATATCAAATCCAGTATTCTAAGAGTAAAAAGATGATGAATTCTAAATTAAAAACAGTAAAAAAACGTAATAGCGTTAAGATTTACAATTTGAATAAAGGAATTTATTACTTTAGAGTAAGAGGAATAAAAGGTAAAATAAAAGGCAAATGGAGTAAAATAAGGAAGGTAACATTAGATTCTGACAATATTGATGTAATAAAGCAGATTAATTCAAAATATAATTTAAAGTTATCTTTAAATGCAAAATTGATAAATTATGAAATTGATAAATTAGAATATCAATTTGACGGTAAAAAATATGAAGGTTGTACAATGTTTGCAAAAATACAAATTTCTGATTCAGATTTTAAAGAAACAGATAAAATTATAAAAAAATCACAAAATCTCAGTTATAGTATTTTTGATAAAGCTAAAAAGATAAGTTGGTGGAAATTAAAGAAAAGAGATATCATAAAGGGACAAGATTTTTTCAACACGTTAAAAGTATATACAAACGAAGAAGATAGTCAGGGAATTGTAGTTAGAGGACATATGGAAGTTTATATAGCAGAAGTTGCTAAAAAGGGATATAAACTTTTATATATCTGTTACGAAGGTGCCTAAATGTTTATTAAATAAGAAGTGTGTATCAAAAAATACCATCTAATGATACACAGTTATATAAAAAAGTTAAAAGAAGTTGTTACTTTGACAAAACACTTATGATAAAGGAGATTATAATGAATGTATATATTGGGTTAATCATTATTATAGCGTTTCTTCTTATTTGTTTTATGGGAATAAAGGTTATAAAAAATAAAAAAGTAGTATTGATTTCAGTATTTTTGATCATACTGGTTGGTATTATGGGGATTGTTTTCATAAAGATTTCCAATAATGAACAATATATTAGGGTTAATGAAAATAATCAGGAAGTATCGATAAAATTGAAAAATCATAAAGAATATTATGGTTATAAGTTTTATAGGTTTAGTAGTTTCAATTCTGAAAATGAAATAATTAAAGAATTGAAGCAGAATGGATATGATGCACATTATAATCAAGATGATAAGAAAATTATAATTAGTTATCAAAATGATATTTTTGAAATAAAAATGGAGGAAAAAGAAAAAAATTTGTTTCGCAATCACTACAATTATATTTTCTCGCGACAAAATAATTAATAGAAACGTGCGTGTCAATACGCTTTTCATATGAGTATAACAACATTGTCAATGAATTTGAAGAAACGGCAGATGAATCTGCATTAGAAAAAGATTCATCTGCGATAAAGCTACAGGATGGCATGTAGAATAGAAAACAATGAAATTCTTGAAGGATATAGTAAAGATAAGGAATATTATAGTGAAGGATTTCAAGATTATATTGATTATTGTAAATATTTTTATAGTGAGGCTAACGGTGAATTAGGGGCAATCGTCTAAAATAGAGCAAATGTGAAAAAATAACAGGTGATTCTGAAAGTTAAAAATACTTTCAGAACCACCTGTTTATTTCCTGTAAAACGCACTTTTATTTCTGTTCTTTTAACCGTTTGTTGGCTGTTGCCAGCATCAGTTTGATTCGGTTTAACTGGTTTACTTCGCTGGCGCCCGGATCGTAGTCTACAGCCACGATATTTGCCTCGGGATACATGGCGCGAAGCTTTTTGATAACGCCCTTTCCTACAATATGGTTTGGAAGGCAGGCAAATGGCTGTGTGCAGACAATGTTTGGTACACCATCATGGATTAAGTGAAGCATCTCTCCGGTCAAAAACCAGCCTTCACCGGTCTGATTGCCGATAGAAACAACTTTTTCCGCCATTTTGCTCATTTCCCATATATCGGAAGTAGGAGTAAAGTGTTTGCTTTTTATTAAGGCTTTTTTTGCTGAGTTGCGCATCCATTCAAGAGCTTTAATTCCCAGATTGTTAATATAAACGGATTTCTTATCAAATCCCAGATTTTCATGCTTAAAAGTGGCGTTTCTAAAGCCATAGAGGAAGAAATCCACCAAATCCGGCATAACGGCTTCCGCACCTTCCGCTTCCAAAAGGTTCACCAGATCATTGTTGGCGGTAGGAGAGAATTTTACCAGAATCTCACCTACAATACCGACTCTTGGTTTCTTAATGTCCTTTACAGGGATGGCGTCAAATTCTTCCACGATTTTTCGCATATTACGTTTGAAACGCCGGATGCCAAATTTATGATCCGATAACTCTTTACAAAGCTTATATTCCCATTTTTTGTGGAGTGCGTCGGTTTCTCCCTGATTTACCTCATATGGTCTGGTCCGGTAAACCACCCGCATGAACAAATCGCCATACATGGCAGCTTCCACCGCTTTTATGGCAAATTTTGGAGTGATTTTAAACCCGCTGTTTTTCTCCAATCCCTGCAGTGAAAGTGACAGCACAGGAATATGTCCCATTCCTGCTTTTTCCAGCGCCCTTCGAATAAATCCGATATAGTTGGTAGCACGGCAGCCACCGCCGGTCTGGGTAATAATCACGGCAGTTTTGTTCAAATCATATTTGCCGGAAAGTAAAGCTTCCATAATCTGTCCCACCACAATCAGGGAAGGGTAGCAGGCGTCATTGTTTACATATTTCAATCCCATGTCAATACAGGATTTGTTGCTCTCCATCACCTCAAAATTGTATCCGCAGGAGTTGAGGGCTGCCTGCAGCATTGTAAAATGAATCGGACTCATCTGAGGAGTCAGAATCGTATATTTATCGTCAAACATCTGTTTTGTGAATTCAACCTTATTAATGGAAGAAGGCTGAATGTAGCGTTCAAAGTGATTTTCTGAACGCACACGGATGGCTGCCAATAAGGAACGGATTCGGATTCTTGCCGCACCTAAGTTATTGACTTCATCAATTTTAAGAACCGTATAAATTTTTCCTGACTTTGTTAAAATATCGCTGACACAGTCGGTGGTAACGGCATCCAGACCACAGCCGAAGGAGTTTAACTGAACCAGATCCAGGTCATCTCTTGTTTTCACATAGTTGGCTGCCCGGTAAAGTCTGGAATGATACATCCACTGGTCGGAAACAATCAGAGGGCGTTCCACCTGGGCCAAATGGGAAATGGAATCCTCAGTTAAAACTGCCAGACCATAGGAATTAATCATTTCCGGTATACCATGGTTGATTTCCGGATCCACATGATAAGGACGACCTGCCAGAACGATGCCACGTTTTCCGTTTTCCTCCATATATTTTAATGTTTCCTCACCTTTACGTGCCATGTCATCTCTGGAAGCAAGCAGTTCATTCCACGCCAGATGTGCGGCATTTTTAATTTCTGCCCCGTCAATGCCGAACTCTTTTGTAAATTCTTCCACCAGACGGCCTGTAATAGTTTCCTCATTGGTAAAAGCCATAAACGGATTCATAAATTTCATGGAAGGATCATCCAATTCCTCCACATTATTTTTTATATTTTCTGCATAGGATGTTACAATCGGGCAGTTATAATGATTGTTAGCATCCGGAGTTTCGTTTCTCTCATACGGAATACAAGGATAGAAAATAAATTTCACACCTTCCCGAATCAGCCATGCAATATGTCCGTGAACAATTTTGGCTGGGTAACATTCAGACTCACTAGGGATAGATTCGATTCCCATCTCATAGATTTTGTGGGATGACTCCGGAGAGAGTACCACACGAAATCCTAAGTTTTTGAAAAACGTAGCCCAGAATGGGAAGTTTTCGTACATATTCAGAACACGGGGAATGCCCACAATACCTCTTGGTGCATTGCTTTCCTCTAACGGTTCGTAATCAAACATTCTGTGCAGTTTATATTCAAAAAGGTTTGGAATATTCTCTTTGTTTTTCTGACCGCCAATTCCTTTTTCACATCGGTTTCCGCTGATAAATCTGCGCCCATCGGAAAATTTGTTGATTGTGAGCAGACAGGCATTGGTACAGCCTTTGCATCTCGTCATAGAGGTTTCATAGGAAAAGGTTTCCAACTGTTCCAAATTTAACATGGTAGTAGCTTCGCCATGATATCTTTCTTTGGCAATTAAGGCGGCGCCGAAAGCCCCCATAATACCAGCAATGTCCGGGCGGATGGCATGGATGTCTGCTACTTTTTCCAAAGCACGGAGAACTGCATCATTATAAAATGTACCGCCCTGCACGACAATTTTTCTACCCAAATCTTTGGCGTCAGCAATCTTAATAACTTTATACAACGCATTTTTTATTACAGAGTAAGCAAGACCGGAAGAAATGTCAGCCACGCTGGCGCCTTCTTTCTGTGCCTGCTTTACATTGGAATTCATAAATACGGTACATCTTGTACCTAAATCGGTAGGGTTGGAAGCAAACAACGCTTCTTTGGCAAAATCTTCCACAGAATAGTTCAATGATTTTGCAAAAGTTTCAATAAAAGAACCACAGCCGGAAGAACATGCCTCATTTAACTGGACACTGTCCACGGAATTGTTTTTAATTTTGATACATTTCATATCCTGACCGCCGATATCCAGAATGCAGTCTACCTGTGGTTCAAAGAAAGCCGCTGCATAATAGTGGGCAACTGTTTCTACCTCACCTTCGTCTAACCGCAGAGCTTCTTTAATCAGTGCCTCTCCGTATCCGGTGGAGCAGGAGCGCACAATATGGGCGTCTTTTGGCAGTTTTGAATAGATATCTTTTACAGCATCAATGATAGTTTGCAGTGGATTTCCGTTATTTCCGCTGTAAAAAGAATAAAGTAAAGTACCATCCTCTGCTACCAGCGCCGCTTTTGTGGTGGTGGATCCGGAGTCAATGCCAAGAAAACAGTTGCCGCTGTAGGATTCTAAATCGCCTTTTTTCACTTCAGCCTTACTGTGTCTTGAAAGAAAACGGTCATATTCCTCCTGATTGTGGAATAACGGCTCCAGACGTTTGATTTCTACGGACATCTTCACACCCTTTTCCAACTGTTCATACAGGTCCACAATATTCACCCGGACATTTGGATTATGATTCAAGGCAGCGCCGGAAGCGGCAAATAAATGAGAATGCTCAGGAGCTACAATGTGTTCGTCATCTAATTTTAACGTTCTGATAAATGCGTTTTTTAATTCCGGAAGAAAATGCAGTGGACCGCCCAGAAATGCTACGGTTCCCCGAATCGGTTTTCCACAGGCAAGTCCGGAAATGGTCTGGTTGACCACTGCCTGGAAAATAGAAGCCGCCAAATCCTCTTTTGTAGCGCCTTCGTTAATCAACGGTTGGATATCTGTTTTTGCGAAAACACCACATCTGGCCGCAATCGGATAGATTGCCTGATAATTTTTGGCATATTCATTTAAACCGGAGGCGTCAGTCTGTAAAAGAGATGCCATCTGGTCGATAAAGGAACCTGTACCGCCGGCACAGATACCGTTCATTCTCTGTTCAATGCCATTGGTAAAATAGATGATTTTGGCATCCTCGCCGCCAAGTTCAATGGCCACATCCGTCTGTGGCGCATAGTCTTCTAACGCTGTGGATACAGCAACAACCTCCTGAACGAAAGGAATTTTCAGATGTTCGGATAATGCGAGACCACCGGAGCCGGTAATCATCGGACATAATTCGACAGACCCAAGTTTATCGTGGGCTTTCTTTAACAGGCTGACTAAAGTTTCCTGAATGTTGGCATAGTGTCTTTCATAATCTGAAAAAACAAGATTTTTGTCTGCGTCCAGAATTGCTATTTTCACGGTAGTGGAACCGATATCAATACCTAAACTGTAATAACTGTTCTTATCCATATTTTCACCTTATCCTTCATGCAGTTTATATATTTCAAATGTTATCAAATCGTTACGGTTTGACATAAAACTATTAAAAACGACTTTTTATTATATAATAAATAGGTAGAAAACTCAACCGGATAAATTATACAATTTTTAAACAACATAACCGGATAATGATACGCATATTTTTTTGAAAAATGGAACGCAAAGCAGTTTGACAAACAGGGCAGTAGAAACTATACTGTAATATGGTTATTTGTATATAGGATAACAATGCCCTTCAATAAAAACAGGAGTAAAAATATGTCAAAATTTGAGAAAAAATTCAGTAAATATGCAATTCCCAACTTGTCGCTATATCTGATTATTGCTTATGTAATCGGTTATGTTATAGAGCTGGCGGCGCCGGAAATGTATTATTTTTTACAGTTTAACCCATATATGATTTTCCATGGACAGATTTGGAGACTGATTACATGGATATTGGTGCCGCCGGAGTCTTTAGGTATCTTTGTCATTATTATGCTGTTTTTATATTATTCATTGGGAAGAGGATTAGAACAGACATGGGGCACATATCGGTACAATGTGTATATGTTTTCGGGATTTTTATTTACAATTGTGGGAGCCATGATTTTGTATGTTGTCCTTCTTATATTATACAATGCAAATCTGCTTCCTTCGTATATTTTATCTGAAATGTTAGCCTACGGTACAATTAGTCCGGGAGATTTCTTTGGACAGATTATCGGCTGGTGTGTCAGCACATATTATATTAATATGTCCATCTTTCTGGCATATGCTTTTACGTATCCGGATGAACAGCTGCTGCTTTACTTTATCATACCGGTCAGAATCAAATGGTTTGGATATTTATACGTAGGATATTTAATTTACAATATTTATAATGCCTTTAGAAACAGAAGCGTTATCATCGGAATCATTACCGCCGTGCTGATATTTGTTTCGCTGTTAAACTTCCTGATTTATATTATTTTTGGAAAGAATAAGGCACGTTTCAATCCGAAACAGGTAAAAAGGCGGAAACAGTACAGGCAGTCCATGAAACATGCACAAAAAAATACCTATGAAAACGGTGCAAGACATAAATGTGCAGTCTGTGGAAGAACAGAGTTGGACGATCCGAATCTGACCTTCAGGTATTGTTCCAAGTGTTCCGGGAATAAAGAATATTGTCAGGAACATTTATTTACTCATGAGCATAAATAGGGTAAAGGTGAAAAATAATAGAAAAGTGAGAGAGATATGCAGGAAAGATTTGATAGAAGTGCAGGGATTTTGATGCCTGTGAGCAGTTTGCCGTCGCCTTATGGAATCGGTACGTTTGGCAAAAGTGCATATGATTTTGTGGACAATTTAGCCAAGGCGAGACAGAAATTCTGGCAGGTTCTTCCTTTGGGGCCGACCAGTTACGGGGACAGTCCCTATGCATCTTTTTCCGCTTTTGCGGGAAATCCTTATTTTATTGATTTAGACATTCTTATTGAAGAAGAACTGCTTGATAAAGATTATGTGGAAAGTTTCATGTGGAATATGGAAGACCGGTATGTGGATTATGGTCTGCTCTACAAATCCAGATTTAAAGTGTTGCGGACAGCTTTTCAGAACAGCCGGCATCAGGATTCCAAAGAGTATCAGGAGTTTTTAAAGGAACAGGCTTATTGGCTGGAAGAATACTGCCTATACAGCGCCTGCAAAAATAAATTTGACGGCACTTCATGGACAGAGTGGGAGAAAGAAGCAAAATTCAGAAAACCGGAGATGCTAGATGAGTTAAAAGAAGAATTATCCGAAGATATAGAATTTTATAAATTTGTTCAGTTTAAATTTTTCGAACAGTGGAACAAACTGAAAACCTATGCCAATGAAAAGCAGATAGAAATCATCGGGGATATTCCTATCTATGTGGCAATGGACTCGGCAGATGTATGGCAGCATACGGATTTATTTCAGTTAGATGAAGAACTGAATCCTAAAAAAGTGGCGGGGGTTCCGCCGGATGCTTTTTCCGACAGCGGTCAGAGATGGGGAAATCCGTTATATGATTGGAAGAAGATAGAAGCCGAAGATTTTTTGTGGTGGCGTAAGCGTATGGAACATTCTGCAAAACTGTATGATGTTATCCGTATTGACCATTTTATCGGCATGGTGAAATATTATGCCATACCGGCAGAATCAGAGGATGCCAGAACCGGACAATGGGAGATAGGGCCGGGCATGAAACTGATTACCGTTATCAATGAATCTATCGGCAGCAAAAAAATTATTGCAGAAGACCTGGGCGTGAAGATGCAGGAAGTGACAGAAGTTTTAGAAAAATCAGGCTATCCGGGAATGAAAGTTTTGGAGTTTGCTTTTGACGGCGACAGAAAAAACGAACATCTTCCATACAACTGGATTCCGAACATGGCAGCATACGGAGGTACCCACGATAATGATACTCTGGTAGGGTATTTCACGGGACTTCAGCCGTGGGAGTTAGGATATATCCGCGAGTATATGGAATGCAGAAACGGTTCTGTGGAAGACTTGGTAGACAGGATTTTTTGCACGGCTTATGCAGGCGTGGCGGATCTGGTTATCTTCCAGATGCAGGATGTGTTAAAAATTGGAAATATCGGAAGAATGAATCTTCCGTCTTCCATGGGAACAAACTGGCGATGGAGAATGTCTGAAGGACAGTTTGGAGAAAAAGAGATAGAAAGACTCAGATATCTGTGCGACATTTATGGCAGATAATAATATAGAAAACATACTAGGAGGACTGAAAAATGATGAAGAAACCATTTGTAACAAAAGAACAGATTGAGGAGATTGTAAAAACATATCCCACACCATTTCATATTTATGATGAAAAAGGGTTTATGGACAATGCAAGAAAGGTCAACGAGGCATTTGCATGGAATAAAGGGTTTAAAGAATATTTTGCGGTAAAAGCAACCCCAAACCCGTTTATTATTCAGAAGTTAAAGGAAGCGGGATGCGGCGTGGACTGCTCCTCTTACACGGAACTGATGATTGCAGACAAACTGGGATTTCGAAATGATGAGATTATGTTTTCATCCAATGAAACACCGGCAGGAGAGTTTAAATATTGTAATGATTTAGGTGGTATTATTAACTTAGATGATATTACCATGATTGAGGCAATGGAAGAGGAATGCGGAATTCCGGAAACAGTCAGCTGCAGATATAATCCCGGTGGTGTTTTTGAAGTATGCAACGGAATTATGGACAATCCGGGAGATGCAAAGTACGGTATGATGCCGGAGCAGATTGTGGAGGCATTTAAAATCTTAAAAGAAAAAGGTGTCAAAAATTTTGGCATTCATGCATTCCTTGCATCCAATACGGTAACCAATGAATATTATCCGATGCTTGCGAAAACCATTTTCCAACTGGCTGTAACACTGAAGAAAGAAACAGGAGCAGACATTAAATTTATTAATCTGTCCGGAGGTGTGGGTATACCGTACACACCGGATCAGACGCCAAACGATATTATGGCCATTGGTGAGGGGGTACGTAAAGTGTACGAAGAAATCCTCACACCGGAAGGAATGGGAGATGTGGCAATCTTTACGGAGATGGGAAGATTTATGATGGGACCGTATGGTGCACTGGTAACCCAGGCAGTTCATGAAAAACATATTTATAAAGAATACATTGGTGTGGATGCCTGTGCGGCAAACCTGATGCGGCCGGCGATGTACGGTTCCTACCATCATATTACGGTATTGGGAAAAGAAGATGCTCCTTGCACGGAGACATATGATGTGGTAGGCAGTCTGTGTGAGAATAATGATAAGTTTGCCATCGACAGAAAACTGCCGAAGATAGATATGGGAGATTATCTTTACATTCATGATACCGGAGCCCACGGTTTTGCCATGGGATATAATTATAACGGACGTCTCCGCTCCGCAGAACTTCTGTTGAAAGAAGACGGTTCAGTGGAAATGATAAGAAGGGCAGAAACACCGGAAGACTATTTTGCTACCTTTGATTTTTGCGATATTATGAAATAATGCTACAAAGTAAAAAACGTGAAGGACTAGAGATAAAGAGCGATGAAAAAGATAGTTGGAGAATTACTGAAAAATAAAAACGCAGAAAAGAATCTGCAGGAATATTATGGCAGATTTATGGAAATAAATAATCAATATGCCATGATTCATCTTGCAATGGATTATTATACTTATTATGTGTCAGTATCTGAAGACGGAGGAATGATTGCACCGGGATATCAGGACACGGTAAATCAGATCAATCAGTCCATCGCACATTACTTCGATGGCAGTGATTTAGGAGAAGATATTCAGAGTTTGGAACAGTTAAGAGGCCAAATTATCGAGAAGGTAAAGGACATGACCTGTTTTATAGACATGTATAATGTTTATGAACATGCATTTAACCGGGTGGAATACAAGTTCCGGGAAGATGATTACCCGGAAGGATACAGTGATGAGGATTATACCAGACAGATTATGCGGTTTATTCTGGAAGATGAGGACCGCATGACAATTAACTATAAAATTCAGGATGTCATCGGACAGCTTCCGGTACGCCTGACAAAAAATAAGTTTTTTGAAATGTTATCTGATGGAATGAGCGTGTATGAAGGTGGAACAAAGGAGAGTCTGAACAGTTTTCTGTATATGATCAGAACCCGCTCCATGCTGGATAATACCGAAACCATGGCTGTGAACTATCCGTATTTATCGGAAGCGTTTGAACAGTTACAAAAGACAGAATTTAAACATATGGAACTGTCGGATTATCAGGATATGAAAAAACATTTGTCAGACATCACTGCTTATATCGACAGCGAGATGGATTCCTGTATGATGATTCAGGAGATTCTCAACAATCTTCTTTTAGTTCTTTATACAAAAGAGTATGAAAAAAAGAATCAGGTGACAGAGAGCTGTAATACCATTGTGAAAGAAACCAATCTTTTGTTTATGGACAAGTTTTCCTCAAAATCATTGGAAGAAATTGAGGATATGTTTGTTTTACTGGAAGGGGAACAGGAGCGGTTGTATCCGATGATTTCCTCTTATGATATCACGGACCAGATTCAGGAAACTTATTCAGAACTGATTCAGCGTCTGGGACTGGAAGAACAGTATCATGTGGTATATAAACTTCCGAAACTGAATTCAGACAGCATGTTTGCAGATATGGAGAAAGAAGAAAATCTCGAGCCTGTAGATGAAAGTTATCTGAAAGAACAGAAGGAAAAGGTTATAGAGGAATACAAAGCACTGTTTGCAGAAAATGACAGAATGATTAACCGGGCGGTAATGTCTGCTGTTTTATCAGAACTGCCGATTTTCTTTAACAATATCAGTGAACTACAGGATTATATTTATAATACATTGTCCATCTGTATGGATAAAGTGGAAAAACTGGCGTGTATTGAGTTAATCAATGGAATAATGGCGGAATAAAAGATGATTTGGTATGAGGATTTGTATGTAGGATATAGTCTGCTGGATAAAAAAAGGCAGATTATAAGAAAAATAAAAAATGGAAAACCAATGTTTAACAAATACGTGATTACTCTGCCACAAAATGACTATGATACACTGGAAATATATCCGTCCAATGTACTGATTCAGAAATGGTACAAAGATTCGGATATGGTTGTTGTGGGGATTGCTGAAGGAAAAGAAGAAGCCATGGACATGATGACTTTAATTGTTATGGACTGTCTGGAACAGACCGGTGGTGTGAAAGTAAAAGATTTTATAATGGAGCAGATGGACTAGCCTATGGTACATATATTATTGTTGATTTTAAAGATAATAGGAATCATTTTACTGACTGTTCTTGTATTATGTCTGCTGGTTCTGTTTTTTCCGGTGACTTACAGCGTCAAAGGGCAGTTCCATGGGAATAATTATAAAATATCCGTCAGATGCGGATGGCTGTTTCATTTTCTGCATTTTGGAGGAAAATTTACCAACAATCAAAATATTGCCAAAATCCGTATTTTGGGAGTTCCCATCAATTTATTAAAAGATAAACAGAAACCAAAAAAGGAGAAATATCCGGGAAAAGATAAGAAAAAGAAAGAAGTAAAAAAGCAGAAAGCGGTTACTGAACAGGAAGAGAAACAACAGAAAAGCTTCACAGAAGAAAAACAAAAAAGTAGAGAAGAAAAACAGGGAACTTCTCCGGAAAAAAACTCCGGAATACAGGAGACAGAGCATACACAGAGAAAAGATTCCAAGGAAGAAGACCGCTGCAGAAAAAGCGAAGAGAGAAATCAGAAAAAAAGAACAAAGAAGAGTATGACAGAGCGGATAAAAGATTTCTTTCGAAAAGTGCTTTCTGTGATAAAGCAGATGAAAGAGAAAATCAAAAAAGGATTTCATGATGTACAGGGAACATTTCATAAAATAAAAGAAATGAAAAACTTTATTTCTGCAAATACTACAAAAGAAGCATACCGATATGGAAAACGGATGATTATAAAACTGCTTAGGCATATTTTTCCCCGAAGAATTAAGGCAGAACTTCATTTTGGCTTTGAACAGCCGGATGCCACCGGAAAAATGCTGGGGTATATGGGGATGATATTTGCAATGTTGAATGTGAATACAAAGCGGATATCCGTTATACCGGATTTTGATGAAAAGGTAATGGAAGGAAATATAAAACTGAAAGGACACTTTTTTATCAGTGTTGTATTGGTGGATGTATTAAGATTTTACTTTAAAAAGGAAATTCATGATATTATAAAAAAATTCAGTTAAATGAAGGAGGATTTATTATGGCAGATAATAAAAAGGCGACAGATGACTTGTTAAAAGCAATGGAAACTTTTATCACTACAAAATCAGTGGTAGGTGAACCGGTAGTGATAGGCGAGACAATTATACTTCCCATGGCAGATGTTTCTTTTGGTATGGGAATCGGCACCTTTGCCAAAGGCGACAACGGAACCGGCGGCGTGGGAGGAAAGATTACACCCAGCGCAGTGCTTGTTATAAAAAACGGTTCCTCAAAATTAATCAGCGTCAAAGATCAGGACGGCCTGTCAAGAATTATTGACATGGTTCCTGATATTGTAAATAAATTTACAAATAAAGACGAAGATTTCGATGATTTAGGCAGTGAGACAGACGCCTGACTTTATCTTAAGGAAATTAGGCTGCCGGTGTCAAAAAACATAGACAGACTGCATATAATAGACTATAACCTTATAGATAAAGTGGGTGTAGTATGCATAGATTATGTGGATTTGCCTTATTCTGGCTGGCAGTAGGCATGATAATTTCCATGCTGATTGAAAGTACTTTTTTTGTTGTCTGTATTATTATTTTATGCCTGATTGTAGGTTTTAATTTGTTCTGCAAAAATTAGTACCATACAAAATAGAAAAAAGAAGAGAGAGACAGAAATGAATATTGCTGAATTATTTAAAGAAAAGACCGTATTCTCTTTTGAGGTATTCCCACCGAAAAAAGAAAGCGGAGTAGAGACCATCTATCAGACGCTCAAAGATTTAAAGGATCTGCGTCCGGATTTCATCAGTGTGACTTATGGGGCAGGCGGTACCGGTGTGGCAAATGCTACCACCATTGATTTATGTTCCAAAATAAAAAATGAATATCATATTGAAACCATTGCCCATTTGTCCTGCCTTTATAATACAAAAGAAAGTGTGGACAAGATATTGGAGCAGTTGAAAGCAAAAGGGATCGAAAATATCCTTGCATTGCGGGGAGATGTCAATCCTGATTATGAAGTAAAAAAAGATTTTCAATACGCTTCGGATCTGACGGAATATATTTTGGCAAAGAATATGGGCTTTTATGTGTCCGGTGCCTGTTATCCGGAAGTGCATCAGGAAGCAGAAAACATGGTGGAAGACATTAAAAATCTTAAGAAAAAAGTTGAGGCAGGAGCAGATCATTTAATTTCCCAGTTGTTTTTTGATAATCATGCATTTTATGATTTCATAGAAAAAGTAAGAATTGCAGGGATTGATGTGCCGGTGGAGGCAGGTATTATGCCGGTAACAAACAAAAAACAGATAGAGCGTATGGTATCCATGTGCGGTGCCAGCATCCCGGCAAAACTGTCAAAGGTACTGCAGAAGTTTGGGGATGATCCGATAGCCATGCGTGATGCGGGAATCTCCTATGCGGTGGATCAGATTGTTGATTTGGTTGCAAACGGTGTGGACGGAGTGCATATTTATACAATGAATGATCCGTATGTGGCAAAGAGAATCAGCGACAGTGTGGAGAATATCATTAAATAGGGTAAAAATACGCATTAAGGACAGATACATCAGTTATGAGACAGAATGAGAGATATGTTGTAATTGAAGATATTGATTTTGACGAAGCTCTTAGATATTTAGGTTACGGAGAAAAGGCTCCCGACAGTAAAACAAAAGAGCTTCTTTTGTTGTGTGAAAGCCGACTGAAAAAAGTTGTGGATGGGAAATTTGTCTACAAGGTGTTTGATTTGATGGACGGACAGATTCCGAATGTAAATTTCAAGTTGGAAGGACAGGCAATACAAAGACATCTGAAGAACTGTGAAAAAGTGATTTTCATGTGCGCAACCTTGTCCGGCGGAGTGGATCTGTTAATCCGAAAGATGCAGATTACGGGAATGGCGGAGGCGATGATTACTGACAGTCTTGCCTCAGCCATGATAGAGCAGGTGTGTGATAAGGCGGAAGAAGTGATTTTAAAGGACTTTGACGGGTATGAGCATACATGGAGATTTGGTCTGGGGTATGATGACTTTCCACTGGCATATCAAAAACAATTTTTGGAAGTGCTGGATGCACCAAAACGGATAGGTGTATGTGTCAATCAGAGCATGATGCTGACGCCGACCAAATCGGTGACCTGCGTTATTGGATTGGGGCATGATTTGCAGACATCTACGGTGAAAAGTTGTGATATGTGCAGTTTTCGGGAGAAATGCCAGTTTCGAAAAGAAGGGCGCACCTGTAAAAAGACAGCCGAATGCTTGGAATAAACAGTTTGTATACAGTGATTAGGAGAAAAAAATGGCAAAAGATATTTTTAGCAGAGATTATATATTGTTGGATGGAGCCATGGGAACCATGCTGCAGAAGAAAGGTATGGAGATTGGAACCATACCGGAGACATTAAATATTACCAGACCTGACTGGATTGTTGATATTCACAGAAGTTATATTGAGGCAGGGGCGGATATTATATATGCCAATACCTTTGGGGCAAACAGATATAAGATGGAAAATTCGGGATATACCGTCGGTGAATTGATTGCGTCGGCCATTCAAAATGCAAAAGAGGCGTGCAGAGGAACAGAAACGCTGGTTGCACTGGATGTAGGCCCAATCGGACAACTTCTTGAGCCTACGGGAAGCCTGACATTTGAAGAGGCATATGAGATTTTTAAGGAAGAAATCAAGGCGGCAAAAGGCGCAGATTTGATTGTTATTGAAACTATGACAGATTTAATGGAGACTAAGGCAGCGGTTTTGGCGGCCAAAGAAAACTCCAATCTTCCCGTGATTACCACAATGACTTTTGAAGAAAACATGCGTACCTTTACCGGATGCTCCGTATCGGCAATGTGTCTGACACTGGAAGGTCTGGGGGTGGATGCGCTGGGCGTGAACTGTTCTCTCGGACCGGATGACTTACTGCCAATCGTGGAAGAAATTTCCAAGTGGACAAGACTTCCAATCGTAGTAAAGGCAAATGCAGGACTGCCGGACCCGGTAACCAATGAATATAATGTGGCGGCAGATGCGTTTTCGGCGACCTGTAGAAAAATGTTAAACTATGGAGCAAAAATTTTGGGCGGATGCTGTGGTACAACGCCGGAGTACATCCGGGAATTAAAAACGATGCTTGAGACTGCCGTAAAACATCAGGAGTTTTGTACACCGGATGTTCAGCGGGAACTGGCAGTATGTTCTCCGTTAAAGACCGTGGTGGTTAATCAGCCGTGTATTATCGGGGAAAGAATTAATCCTACAGGAAAAAAGCGGTTCAAGCAGGCATTGCAGGAAAAAGACATGGATTATATTTTGGGACAGGCCATTGAACAGATAGAGGCTGAGGCGGATATTTTGGACGTCAATGTCGGTTCTCCTGAAATAGATGAACAGGAAATGATGATCAAGACGGTGAAGGCGTTACAGTCCATAGCAGATGTACCTTTACAGATAGACTCCACCAAACCGGAAGTTCTGGAGGCGGCTCTTCGGGTTTATAATGGAAAACCCATTGTAAATTCCGTCAATGGGGAGGACAAAGTGCTGGATGAAATACTGCCGGTTGTTGCCAAGTACGGTGCGGCAGTAATCGGACTGACGTTGGATGAGAACGGAATACCGGACACGGTTCAGGGGCGAGTTGCCATCGCTGAAAAAATCATGAAAAAGGCAATGGCTTCTGGAATACCGAAAGAAGATATCATTATTGACTGCCTGACTCTGACGGTTTCGGCAGAACAGAAGGCCTGTCTGGAAACGCTGGAAGCATTAAATATCGTAAAGAATCAGTTAGGCCTGAAAACGGTGCTGGGCGTATCCAATATTTCCTTTGGTCTGCCTAATCGGGAAATTGTCAATAAAACTTTTTTGACTATGGCGCTTCACAGCGGACTGGACCTGCCGATTATCAATCCCAATGTTTCTTCAATGGTATGGGCAGTTAAAACTTACAAAGTTTTGGCAGGCATTGATAAAAATTCCATGGATTTTATTGAATATTCCAATCATCATGTGCCGGAAACAGTAATGGCTGCCAGCAGGCAGACCGAGAAAGTAAAAAATAATACAGAAAATTTTTCATTGCCTTCCAAAGAAGCAGAAAAAATTCTTCATGCCATGGAAACAGGAATGAAAAAGGAAGGAAGAAATCTGACCAGAGAATATCTGAAAACGGAAGATGCCATGGAAATTATCAATGAGATGCTGATTCCTGCTTTGGATGTGGTGGGCGATAAGTTTGAAAAGGGTATCATTTTTCTTCCTCAGTTAATTCTGGCGGCAGACGTGGCAAAGGAATGTTTTGAAGAAATAAAAACATATCTGGCAAATCAGGGCTCTAATTCGGATTCCAAAGGAAAAATTGTATTGGCAACTGTAAAAGGTGACATCCACGACATCGGAAAGAATATTGTAAAAGTCATTCTTGAAAACTATGGTTTTGACGTGATTGATCTGGGCCGGGATGTAGACCCGGAGAAAGTGTTGGAAGCTACGGTGGAAAATCATGTCCGACTGGTGGGACTGTCGGCACTGATGACCACCACTCTCTGTTCCATGGAAGATACGATTAAACTTCTCAGAAAAAATCATGTGGATTGTAAAATCATGGTGGGCGGAGCTGTGCTTACAGAGGACTATGCAATGGAAATAGGGGCAGACTATTATGCAAAAGACGCCAAGATGAGTGCGGATATCGCAAAAGAAGTTTTGTGTTAGAAAGTGCTTGCATTTTCTTTTCAACTCTGTTATGATAGCCTTTGTGTCAGGTCGAGGAAGTGGTTTGACCTAATTTATACAAGGGAGGTGCTATTATGGCTAAATGTAGTGTTTGCGGTAAGGGTGCTCATTTTGGAAAAGCAGTGAGTCATTCACATAGAAAATCAAACAAAATGTGGAAATCAAACGTAAAGTCCGTTAAAGTCAAAACAGAAGGCGGAGCAAAGAAAATGTATGTCTGCACATCTTGTTTAAGATCAGGAAAAGTTGAGAGAGCATAGTAAAGCGTAGAGCTGTGCATAAATAGAAAAAAAGCGTGTGTCAAAAATTTTTTTGAAACACGCTTTTTTCTGTAGCGACAATACGCAGGAATTTTGAGTCTGCAAAATATCATTTGCCGAAACAAGAGATGTTTGTGTGAGCCATTGAAGCGTGAACCTTAGTATTGTCTTTTTCTACCAAAAAGAGTATAATATTTGTAACTGTGTAAACTAATATGTAAATAAACTCATAAAGGAGGAAGTATATATGAAAGGTAAGATGAATACCGACATGGGACAGATTTTAATCAGTCCGGAAGTAATCGCAAAATATGCAGGCGAGACGGCATATGAATGTTTCGGAATTGTGGGTATGGCTATGGTCAGTGTAAAGGACGGACTGGTTCGACTTCTGAAAAAAGACAGTTCCACCAAGGGAATCAACGTTGAGATTGACGAAAACAATGAGATTGCCATTGATTTTCATATTATTGTGGCTTATGGCGTTAATATTGCCACAATCGCAGATAATATTATTTCAAGTGTAAAATATAAAATAGAAGAGTTTACAGGGATGACCGTAAAAAAAGTAAATATTTATGTTGAAGGTGTAAGAACCATTGATTAATCATCTTACACTCAGGAGGATAAAGTTTTGGAAATGAATGTAATCGATGCGAAGATGCTGCAGAAAATGTTTATTGCAGGCGCAAAAAATCTTGAAGCAAAAAAAGAGTGGATTAATGAACTGAATGTATTTCCGGTGCCGGATGGAGATACAGGAACAAACATGACATTGACGATTATGTCGGCGGCAAATGAAGTGGGAGCCATTCAGGAACCTACCATGGAAAATGTGGCAAAGGCTATCTCCACCGGTTCTCTTAGGGGTGCCAGAGGAAATTCAGGAGTTATTTTATCCCAGTTATTCAGAGGATTTACCAGAGAAATCAAAAAATATGATGAAATAAATGTGGAGGTACTCTCCAGAGCCTGTGTCAGAGCAGTGGAGACGGCATATAAAGCTGTTATGAAACCGAAGGAAGGCACGATTTTAACTGTGGCGAAAGGTATGGCAGACAAGTCATGTGAACTGTTGGGACAGAGCGATGATTTATCCTATGTGATTGATGAAGTAATCAAACATGGAGATTATGTTTTAAGTCAAACCCCGGAGATGCTTCCGGTATTAAAACAGGCAGGTGTTGTGGATTCCGGCGGACAGGGACTGATGGTTGTCATGAAAGGCGCTTATGATGCACTGCTGGGAAAAGAAATTGATTATACATTGGAAACAACCGGTTCATCTTCCGGCAGCATGGTGATGGATGAGCTTCCGTTAGATGAGGCGGATATCAAATTCGGATATTGTACAGAGTTTATTATCAATCTGGATAAACCGATGTCAGAGAAGGAGGAATCTTCTTTTAAAGATTTCTTAGAATCTATCGGTGACTCCATTGTTCTTGTAGCAGATGATGAAATTGTAAAAGTTCATGTTCATACAAATCAGCCGGGTGAAGCGTTCACAAGAGCATTAACGTATGGTTCACTTTCCCGAATGAAAGTAGACAACATGAGAGAAGAACATCATGAAAGACTGATTAAAAATGCTGAAAAAATGGCTGCACAGCAAAAGGCAGAAGAAGAGCAGGCAAAGGCTGATGAACCAAAGAAGAAGTATGGATTTATTGCCGTTTCCGTGGGAGAAGGTTTGGATGAAATTTTTAAAGGATTAAATGTAGATTACATTATCTCCGGAGGACAGACCATGAATCCTAGTACGGAAGATATTTTAAATGCCGTAGATAAAGTGAATGCAGAAAACATTTTTGTTCTTCCAAATAACAAGAATATTATTCTTGCGGCAAACCAGGCAGAAAGTTTAGTGGAAGATAAAAACCTGATTGTTATTCCATCCAAGACAATCCCTCAGGGAATTTCAGCAATGATAGGTTTCATTGAAGACAGCACGCCGGAAGAAAATAAAGAAGCTATGACGGAGAGCATGTCTTATGTTAAGACAGGAGAAGTGACATATGCAGTCAGGGATACTGTCATTGATGATAAGGAAATTAAAGAAGGCAATATCATGGGAATCGGCGATGAAGGAATGCTTGCCGTAGGTGAGGATATTGCAGATACCACAGTGGAAATGATTCAGGCAATGCAGGATGAAGACTCCGAGATTGTCAGCGTTTACTATGGTGAAGGAATGTCCGGTGAGGATGCGGATGCTCTAGCAGAGAAAATTACAGAAGTTCTTCCTGAACTTGAAGTAGAAATTTATCCGGGTGGACAGCCGGTATATTACTATATTGTTTCTGTGGAATAATGGAGGCGTGTATGGATGAGGTTTTTGTAGAACAGATTCTAAAAAGAAGAATAAACATATCAGGAATCTTATTGCGGATGCTTTCCGTATTGATTGTGCTGATAGCCGTTCTGAGTATCATGTGGCTGCAGATGCTGGGATTTACCCTTACGGTACTGCTGGCGTATGCAGCATACCTTGTCTGGAGTTATACCAGTGTGGAATATGAATATTCATTTTTAAACGGAGAACTGACGATAGATAAAATATTGGGACAGAGGAAAAGAAAATCTGTTGCCAGTTATGACATGAAGGAGGCGGAAATGATAGCGCCTGCCATGTCAGAATCCATTGTTCGGGTTTCTATGAATGCAGGGGTGAAAGATTACACTTCCGGCAGTAAAAACGGCAACATATATGCGATGATAATTAGCAATGCGGACGGAAAGACAAAGGTATTGTTTGAACCAAATGAAAAAGTCCTTGAAGCAATGTATCATGTGAAACCGAATATTGTAAAGAAAAGTGAAACATTATAAAGTTACAGCAAAAATTCTGATAAGGAGAAATTCATGTCAGAATTTTTTGTTTACGGGAAAATTTTTAAAGGTGTTGTAATTTGTAGAAAAAACTATATAAAAAAAGGATATTGTCATTGACGGCTAAGTGTTTTTGTGTTAGTATTTTCAACAAAATTAATGCAGAATAAAAGAGAAAGAGAGGAATGGATAAATGGGTAAAATTATTGGCGAAGGAATAACATTTGATGACGTACTTTTAGTACCGCAGTATTCAGAAGTTACACCGAATATGGTGGATTTAACTACACATCTTACGAAAAAGATTCAGTTAAATATTCCTATGATGAGTGCCGGAATGGACACAGTTACAGAACACAGAATGGCAATTGCCATGGCCAGACAGGGCGGCATTGGTATTATCCACAAAAATATGACGATTGAACAGCAGGCAGAAGAAGTAGATAAAGTTAAACGTTCTGAAAACGGTGTCATCACAGATCCATTCTATCTGACTCCGGAACACACATTAAAAGATGCCAATGATTTAATGGCAAAATTCAGAATTTCAGGTGTTCCAATTGTTGTTGGGAAAAAACTAGTTGGGATTATTACAAACCGTGACTTGAAATTTGAGACAGATGAGACAAAACTGATTAAAGATTCTATGACATCGGAAGGTCTGATTACGGCAAAAGTAGGTGTTACATTAGAAGAGGCAAAGGCTATTCTTGCAAAATCAAGAAAAGAAAAGTTACCGATTGTGGATGATGATTTTAATCTGGCAGGACTGATTACCATTAAAGATATTGAAAAGCAGATTAAGTATCCGTTATCAGCTAAAGATGCTCAGGGAAGACTGCTTTGCGGCGCTGCAGTGGGTATTACCGCAAACGTTATGGACAGAGTAAAAGCTTTGGTTGAAGCAAAGGTGGATGTGATTGTCATTGACTCGGCTCACGGACATTCAGCAAATATCTTTAATACATTGAAGATGATTAAAGCAGAG
This sequence comes from uncultured Eubacterium sp., assembly GCA_904420085.1. Classification (GTDB taxonomy): domain Bacteria; phylum Bacillota; class Clostridia; order Lachnospirales; family Lachnospiraceae; genus Eubacterium_G. The sequence continues at coordinate 36,869 of CAJFUA010000054.1, forward strand.
TATCCGGATTTACAGGTAATTGCCGGAAATGTTGCCACCGGAGCTGCCACAAAAGATTTGATTGAGGCAGGTGCAGATGCTGTTAAGGTAGGTATCGGACCGGGGTCCATCTGTACTACCCGTGTGGTTGCAGGTATCGGTGTTCCTCAGGTATCCGCCATTATGGATTGTTATGAGGTGGCAAAAGAATATGGTGTGCCGGTAATTGCAGACGGTGGAATTAAATTTTCAGGTGATATAGTAAAGGCCATTGCTGCAGGTGGCAGCGTATGTATGATGGGTTCCATGTTTGCAGGATGTGACGAGGCGCCGGGCGAATTTGAATTGTATCAGGGACGTAAATATAAGGTCTACAGAGGCATGGGAAGTATTGCTGCTATGGAGAATGGAAGCAAGGACAGATACTTCCAGTCTGATGCAAAAAAACTTGTTCCGGAGGGCGTTGAAGGACGTGTGGCTTATAAAGGAAGCATTGAAGATACGGTCTTCCAGTTAATGGGAGGTTTACGTTCCGGCATGGGATATTGTGGTGCGAAAGATATCGACACACTGAAAGAAACAGGAAAGTTTGTTAAAATTTCAGCGGCTTCGTTAAAAGAGAGTCATCCTCATGACATTCATATTACAAAAGAAGCGCCAAACTATTCCACAGAAGTGTAAAAAACGAATTGTGAATTTTTGTGGAATTCTGAAAAAATATATATATTAATTTGTCAGTTTATGATAAAATAAGAAAGAATCTTTACAATAAAGATTCTTTTTTATTTTTGGAAAAAGGAGATAGAAAAGTGGAAAACAACATGAATGAAAATGTAGAGAATAATACAGTAGAGAAGAAGAAAAAGAAATTTGAGTGGAAAAAACTGATTTTCCCCGGAATTATTGCATTGATTATCATTGTTTTTGCGGTAGTCGTTTATTGGGCGAAAATCATCAAACCAAACGCAGACATTGATAAGGAATTGGGATTTAAAACAGAGGATTATATTTCCGTGGGCGATATTACCGGGTTATCCTATGAAGTGACACAGGAGGAGTGGGATGAATGTGTGAATGAGGATACCAATTATCATATTGAAGTAAACAGGGCAGCAAAGGATACGGATCTGGTTGATTTTGATTATACAGCTTATATTGACGATAAAAAAATAGAAGATTTGTCAATGGAAGAACAATCTATTGATATTGGAGATTCAGAGAACACAGATGCATATAAAACTTTTTCTGATGCAATTAAGGGACATAAAAAAGGCGATAAACTGACACTTCATTTAAAAGACGGAAAAGAAGCAAATGTTTTATCATTAAACGGAACGGATTATTCCGATAAAGCAATCAAATATGAACTGAAAATCCGCAGCGTCAGCGCTTTGCGGGTTGATAAAGTAACGGACAAATGGGTCAAAGAAAATTATCAGGAAGAAAGAGGGGTTGAGACAGTTGACGAGTTTTATGAGTGGGAAAAAGAATATATCAATGAAGAAATCATTAAACCTGATTTATGGAATCAGGCAATAGAGGAAGTGACGTTGAAGGCTATCCCATCAGAACTCCAGCAGGAAGTAATTGATTCTCTGGACATGGATACAGCGGCTGAAGCGGAATACGCTGGCATGTCGTTGGAAGAGTACAAGAATATGTATGGCCTGACCGATGAAGCCATGCAGGAAAATTATGACCTTCAGTTAAAGTCAGAATTGCTTTTGTGGCAGTTGGTAAAAGACTTGAAACTTACTGCGACAGAGGAAGAAATTGAGGAGGAATATGAAAATTCCTACTTGGAGGCAAACTTGGAAAGTGTGGAAGAAATGAAAGAATTGTACACAGATGAGGAAATGAAAGAAGTTGTATTATTGAATAAGGCACAGGATTATGTGTATGAAAATGCCAATATCAAATATTCTTATAAAATCAAATAGCAGTATAATATTATGTAAATAAAAAAGAGTACATGGATAAATATCACATACGGTATTTTACTTAGGAGGGAAAAATGAAAAAAATGAAAAAATGTTTATCCTGCTTAATGGTCTTGCTGATGGTTCTGACCTTTATAAATACCATGACGACAGAAGTTAAGGGAAAAGCCCTTCCCTATCTTACCTACAAATCAGTTTATATAATGAAAGGTAAGAGTTTTAAGGTGCAGTTGAAAAACGTACCAAAGAATGCCAAAATAAAATGGCGTACTTCCAACAAAAAAGTTGCCAAAGTAAAGGGCGGAAAAATAAAAGGCGTGGGACCGGGAACATGCAAAATTACGGCAAAGTATAAGAAAAAGAAATACAACTGTAAAGTAAAAGTCCAAAGAAATCTGGTAGCAACCGGAAAAACTTTTACAGACATTACGCTTAACATGATTAATGTAAAAATGGATGTTCAAAAAATTACTTTTACAGATGAAGCAGACCCTGTTTATGCCGGGAAAAAAGGAACGTTCCGTCTGAAAGTATACAATACAAAAAAGACACCAAAGTGGAAATCAAGCAATGAAAAGGTGGCAACGGTCAGCAAAAAAGGATATGTTACGGCTCAGAGTAAAGGAAAATGCAAGATTTCCGCAAAAGTGGGCACAAAGAAAGTATCCTGCGATGTGACGGTTACAGATTTACAAAATCCAAGAGAGATTGCAAATCAGGAAATAAAATTTGAGATTCTGCGCAGATTAAATATTGATCGGATTAAGGTAAAAGCGAAGCCTTTAAAAATGTTGGATAAGCTGATACAAATTGCAGATATTCGGGCGAAGGAAGCATCAGAGTTATGGTCCCATATGAGACCAAACGGTGAACATTTCAGTTCTGCGTATGCCGAAGTCGGATTTAAAAAAGGCAAAATTGTAGGCGAAAATCTGGCTTATACGGCAGATAAACCGGAGAAGGTAGATGATTTTGTCAAATATGCATACAAACATTTATATGCAGAAAAATTACATAGAAAGGTAATGTTGGATTCGAAGTATAAATGTGTAGGTATCGGATATTTTGATGCAGGACATGTGTATGGAGATTTTGGCGAATTAATGATTAAGTCCTATTGGGCGCAGGAATTTTATACCAAATAAATACAAAATATTTTCCATGATAAACCGGGTAAATATTACCGGAAAAGAAATGGATTTTAAAATATTGACATTGAAACAGATAATGTTATAATGATTAAAAAATAAAACGTTGACGAGGACAGTAGGTTATCCGGAGGGTCACAGAGAGAGATGTCTTGGCTGGAAACATCTTACGGAAGGATAATTGAAGACTACCTCTGAGTGGCTCTAATCAAGCCCGGTGACTCCGTTATCGTCGCAATGAGAGGCTCTTTACAAGAAAGGCAATCAGGGTGGAACCGCGTATATTACGTCCCTGTTTATGGAAACATAAACAGGGACTTCCTTTTGATTTATAGGAAATTTTGTTTCTGTAATTCAAACGCTCCGCCGTGATTACACTGCGTTGGAAATGAAACATGCCGATGAAATTCCCATAGATGTGGATAGGCAGTTAGTTTATAAAAAATCGAAGGAGGATAATGATGAAAATTACATTAAAAGATGGATCGGTAAAAGAATATGCAGAGGCAATGAGCGTAAATGACATTGCTTTTGACATTGCAGGCGGACTGGGAAGAGCAGCCTGTGCAGGAGAGATAGACGGTGAGGTGGTTGATTTGAGAACCATCGTGGACAGGGACTGCACTTTAAATATACTGACATTTCAGGATGAAGCAGGAAAAGCAGCTTACAGACACACCGCATCTCACGTGCTGGCAGAGGCAGTGAAAAATCTTTTTCCGGATGCAAAGCTTGCCATCGGACCTTCTGTTGACAATGGATTTTATTATGATTTTGACAGTCAGTCATTTTCAAGAGAAGATCTAGATAAAATCGAAGCAGAGATGAAAAAAATTATTAAAAAAGGCGCAAAACTGGAGAGATTTACTCTTCCAAGAGAAGATGCAATTAAATATATGGAAGATAGAAATGAGCCATATAAGGTGGAACTGATTAAAGATTTACCGGAAGATTCCGTCATTTCTTTTTACAGCCAGGGAGAATTTGTTGATCTTTGTGCAGGCCCTCATTTAATGAGCACAAAACCTATCAAGGCATTTAAGTTAACATCATCCTCTATGGCGTACTGGAGGGGGGACTCGGATAAGGCAAGACTTCAGAGAATTTACGGCACTGCGTTTGATAATAAGGAATCTTTAAATGAATATTTAGAGATGCTGGAGGATCAGAAAAACAGAGACCACAATAAATTAGGCCGTGAAATGGAACTTTTCACAACCGTGGATGTGATTGGACAGGGACTCCCGCTACTGCTTCCAAAGGGAACGAAAATGATTCAGAAAATGCAGAGATGGATTGAGGACCTGGAAGATAATGAGTGGGGTTATACAAGAACCAAGACTCCCCTGATGGCAAAGTCTGACTTGTATAAAATTTCAGGACATTGGGATCATTATACAGATGGAATGTTTGTACTGGGAGATGAGGAAAAGGATAAAGAAGTGATGGCGCTTCGTCCGATGACCTGTCCGTTCCAGTATTATGTATATAAAGCCAGTCAGAAGTCATACAGAGATCTTCCGCTGCGATACAGCGAAACATCGACCTTATTCAGAAATGAAGATTCCGGCGAGATGCACGGACTGACACGTGTCCGTCAGTTTACCATTTCTGAGGGGCACCTGATTGTGCGTCCGGATCAGATGGTGGAAGAGTTTAAAGGCTGTCTTGCCCTTGCCAAATATTGTCTGGAAACCTTAGGCGTGGAAGAAGATGTAACATATCATCTTTCCAAATGGGATCCGGAAAACAAAGAAAAATATATCGGCGAACCGGAAGTTTGGGAAGAAACCCAACAGCACATCAGAGAAATATTGACAGAGTTGGATATTGAATTTACGGAAGAAACCGGTGAAGCAGCGTTCTATGGACCGAAGGTAGACATTAACGCAAAGAATGTGTACGGAAAAGAAGACACCATGATTACCATTCAATGGGATGCTCTTTTAGCAGAACAGTTTGATATGTATTACATTGATGAAAATGGAGAGAAGGTGCGACCTTATATTATCCACAGAACATCCATGGGCTGTTATGAGAGAACATTGGCATGGCTGATTGAAAAATATGCAGGAAAGTTCCCTACATGGCTGTGTCCGGAACAGGTAAGAGTTCTTCCGATTTCAGAAAAATATGAAGATTATGCCCAGTCTGTTGCAAAAGCGTTAAAAGAAAGACATATTGATGTGACAGTGGATTCCCGTTCTGAGAAAATCGGATACAAAATTCGTGAGGCAAGACTGGATAAACTTCCATATATGCTGGTAGTAGGTCAGCAGGAAGAGGCTGACAAGACAGTTTCCGTAAGAAGCAGATTTGCAGGAGATGAAGGCGTGAAACCGTTGGAAGATTTCATTCAGCAGATTTGCAAAGAGATTGACACAAAGGAAATCAGAAAAGAAGAATAATTTTTGATAAAGGCTCCACAATATGAATATCGGGATTCCGAAATAAAATATTGTGGAGGTTTATTATGACTGAATTAAATTGCAGCGTGAAAAATTGTTACTATAACAAAAATTCCAAATGTTGTAAAGGAGGCATTCATGTTGGTGGAACAGATGCGACCATTACAGAAGCAACGTATTGTGAAGATTTCAGAGAGAAGAAGGACGCAATGACTGCTAAAGCAGAACACTGCGACTGCGGACCTGAAAGAAAAGCAGACATAAAGTGTGACGCTGTCCGTTGTACATTTAATGATAATTGTAAATGTCATGCGAAAGAAATTACCATTGAAGGAAACAATGCGACACACCAGAGTCAGACAGAATGTGGAAGCTTTACATGCAACTGCTAAAAATTGAACAGTTCAGTTCACAGACACATATTATCTGGGCAGCAAACGGATTGTGGCTGAACAGGAAAAAATATATTGACAAATATTTTATATAATGTTAGTATATAACACGTTGAAAAAAGAAAGCAGAGTATCCACTCTCACCCAGACGCATCAGGCGAATCGAGGTTTATATTTTTCTAAATGAATTTTGTTTAGGATTTGTATTTTAGTGGATAGTCTGTGCAGATTATCCACTTTTTTATTGTGGAACAGAATTAATGGAGGTGCAATACTATTAGCGAGTTAATGATCAACGGACAAATCAGAGATAAAGAGGTTCGTGTAATTGGAACAGATGGAGAACAGTTGGGAATCATGTCTGCAAGAGAGGCGCAGAGACTGGCCGATGAGGCAGAACTTGACCTGATTAAGATTGCTCCAAAGGCAAAACCACCGGTTTGTAAAATTATGGACTATGGTAAGTTCCGATACGAACAGCAGAAGAGAGAAAAAGAAGCCAAAAAGAAACAGCACATTGTTGAGACGAAGGAAATCAGACTTTCACCAAACGTGGAATTAAATGATTTGAAAACAAAGGCCAACAATGCAAGAAAGTTTATTACCAAAGGTGATAAAGTAAAGGTTACTCTCCGTTTCAGAGGAAGAGAAATGGCTCATATTGGTAGTAGTGCACACGTTTTGGATGACTTTGCAGCGATGCTTGAGGATATCGCACAGGTAAGCAAGGCGGCAAAACTGGAAGGCAGAAACATGACAATGTTTTTAGAAAAAAAGCGTTAAGCTTTTAGAACATATTTAAGGAGGAAAAAAACATGCCAAAAATTAAGACAAACAGAGCAGCAGCAAAACGTTTTAAAAAGACAGGAACAGGAAAGCTTAAAAGAAATAAAGCTTACAAATCACATATTTTAACAAAGAAGACAGCCAAGAGAAAAAGAAATCTTAGAAAAGCAACAACAGCAGACGCATCTAATGTAAAGAATATGAAGAAGATTTTACCTTATCTGTAATTGTTCAGAATCAGGTGTTTTGAAAAATATTTAACAGGAATGGCACGGTGAAAATTTTTGATTTTTTAACCGGAATGACGAACAATTATGTATTAGAATAGTTAGGAGGAAGAAATAATGGCAAGAATTAAAGGCGGAATGAACGCTAAAAAGAAACATAACAGAGTATTAAAACTGGCAAAAGGTTACAGAGGTGCCAGATCAAAACAGTATAGAGTAGCAAAGCAGTCAGTGATGAGAGCATTAACCAGTTCTTATGCAGGAAGAAAGCAGAGAAAGAGACAGTTCAGACAGTTATGGATTGCCAGAATCAATGCTGCTGCAAGAATGAATGGACTTTCATACAGCAAGTTTATGTATGGATTAAAATTAGCAGGCGTAGAAATGAACAGAAAAATGTTAGCTGAAATGGCAGTTAATGATGCAGAAGGATTTGCAAAATTAGTAGATACTGCAAAAGAAAAATTAGCTTAATATATTTTGATATAAAAAGAAGAGGTGTTTCCAAGATGGAAGTACCTCTTCTTTTTTTACAGAAAAGTAACAGGCAATATGGTGCTTTCACAAAATAAACACAGAATACTCAAAAACAAATCACAGATAAAACAAATAAAGTTTACAGGATGCCAATATAATGATTACCAGCTACAAGAGCAAAGAAATTATTGCAGGAGGAAAATTCATGAATGTTATTGAGATTGAGGGGCTGGTAAAAAAATATGGCGATAATATTGCCGTAGACCATCTGGATTTAGCGATTGAAAAAGGAAAAGTATATGGATTTCTAGGACCCAACGGTGCGGGAAAATCCACCACAATGAATATTATTACCGGATATATCGGCGCCAGTGAAGGCACAGTGAAAATCTGTGGACATGATATTTTTAAGGAGGCGGAGAAGGCAAAAAAATGTGTAGGATATCTGCCGGAAATGCCGCCTTTATATCAGGAGATGACCGTAAGGGAATATCTGAATTTTGTAGCGGAGCTGAAACAGATTCCGAAAAAAGACAGAGAACACAACTTGGAAGAAGTATTAGAAAAAACAAAAACAACCCAGGTGGCAGACCGGCTGATTAGAAATCTGTCCAAAGGTTATAAACAGAGAGTGGGAATTGCTCAGGCATTGATTGGCATGCCGGAAGCGATTATTCTGGATGAACCGACGGTAGGTCTTGACCCGAAACAGATTATTGAAATCAGAAAACTAATCAGAGAACTGGGAGAAGAACACACCGTCATTTTAAGTTCCCATATCTTATCGGAAATCAGCGAGGTGTGCGACTATATTTACATTATTTCCAGAGGACAACTTGTGGCAGAGGGCAGCGAGAGTCAACTGGTAGACAAGATGGCAGGAAAAAATGTGTTGAATGTTACCATAAAAGCAGAAGAGGAAAAAGTAAAATCCATATTCGAAAAGATGGACAATGTTTTAGAAAAGCATACCGAGAAAAAGGATGACGAAGTTCATGTTTCCATCATTAGCGACAGAAACGTGGATTTAAGGGAAAGGGTATTTTTCCTATGTGCAGATGAAAGAATCCCAATTTTAAAAATGGATTTTGTCCAGAAAACATTGGAAGACGTATTTATTGAGCTGACAAAAGAATATCAGGCTCCTGAAAAGAAAAAACGCAGATTATCCAAAAAAGAAAAAGCAAAAAAAGAAACAGAAGAGGATAATCTGAAGGAAAACAGGGAAGATGAAAACAATGTTCAGGAGGAAGAAAAATCATGTTAGCAGTTTATAAGAAAGAATTAAAATCATATTTTACATCAGTGATAGCATGTCTGTTTATTGCTGTGACAACTTTAATTGCGGGAATATTTTTTGTGTATTACAACTTAAATAACGGATTGACCAATATGTATGCCGTATATGAATGTCTTTTTATTCTTGTTTTTACGGTTCCGATATTAACTATGCGGATTATCGCAGATGAACGGAGGCAAAAGACAGACCAGTTGATATTGACGGCGCCGGTTACCGTAGGAAAAATCGTTTTAGGAAAGTTTTTTGCCCTTGTGACCATATTTGCCATTCCAGTGTTTATTATGTGTCTGTATCCGTTGATTTTGTCAGCCTTTGGAGATATGACATTCGGCATTGCCTACACAAATATTTTAGGATTATTTTTGTATGGAATCTCATTTATTGCCATTGGTATGTTTATATCATCCGTTACGGAAAGTCAGGTCATATCCGCAATTTTAAGTATTGTGGTGCTGCTTCTGGGCTATCTGATGGGAAGTCTCACTTCTATGATTTCCTCTGAAGGAAATATTCTGACAAAAATCTTAGGTGCATTTGATTTGTACAGCCCGATGCAGAACTTTCTCAACGGAATGATAAAAATCTCCGATATTATTTATTATCTTTCCGTGGTTCTATTGTTTTTGTTCCTCACATGTCAGTCTATTCAAAAAAGAAGGTGGGATGTATCAAAGAAAACCATTGGAACAGGTGTCTTTAGTGGCGGAATGATTGCCATCATCGTGGCAATTACCGTATTTGTAAATTTGATTGCCGGTATTGTTTCTGAAAAATCCTCATGGGCAAGTATTGATGTGACCTCTCAGAAGTTATTCTCAATTTCTGAAAAGACAGAAAATATGCTTGCAAAACTGGATACGGATATTACTTTATATGTTATGTCTTCGGAAAGTGCCATGGATGACACCGTAAAGAAAACGTTAGACAGGTATAAAATGGCATCAGACCATATCAAAGTGGAATATAAAGATACTACAAGATATCCGAATTTCTATCAGGAATTCACGGATACGGCGCCAAGCGGCGGAAGTATTATTGTATATAATGAAAAGACGAAGAAATCAAAAGTCGTTGATTACAGCGAAATTTATGTTACCGACAGCAGTTCCTATTATTATACCGGACAGAGTACCGCATCCTCTTATGATTGTGAAGGACAGTTGGATACGGCCATAGCATATGTAAGAACAGAAAACAGCCAGAAGATTTATCAGGTGGAAGGACATGATGAGGCCGTTTTGGACAGCACCAATTTTGGAACCAGCAGTAATCTGACAGATATTATTGAAAAATATAACTGCGAAGTGGAATCCATCAAACTGGTTAATAAAGAAGAGATAACGGTAGATGAATGTGCCGCAGTGCTTCTGCTTGGTCCGGAGAAGGATTATACCAAGGAAGAAGCGCAGGTAATTATTGACTATTTAAATGCCGGTGGAAGTGCGATTGTGGCTTTGGAAAATACCACCAGTATGGGAGTGGATAAGCCGAACTTTTACTCCATTTTAAAAGAATATAATGTGGAAGTTCTGGATGGAATTATTGCAGAAAATGATGCTTCTTATTATTCTCCGCAATATGGACCGTTTTACGCCTTCGCAGAAGGTATTACCGGTTATGCATCAGGTCTTACCAGTTATGTGTTCACACCGTATACGGCAGGAATCAAAGAAGGAAGTAATACCAGTGATGATATTGTTTATACGGCATTGGCAGGAACATCTTCCGATGCAGTGTTAAAAACAGATGCTATGAATTCTGAGACTTATGAAAAGGAAAAAGGTGATAAACAGGGACCGTTTGATACAGTGGCATGTGTCACAATAACTACCACGAAAAAAGGAGAAGAGGATGAAGACAGCGATGAAACGGAAGTATCCTCCATCACATCCAATCTTCTGGTGTTTGGTTCCGTATATTCTCTTTCTGACACCATGGATGAATATGTGCAGGGCTCCAATACACAAGTCGTGAACAACGCATTAAGTGAATATATCGACACGGATGTGGACACGATTTCGGTACCCGCAAAGAGCATGGAGACCACGCAGTTGAATGTTACGGAATCCGGAAGCAGATGGTTCGGTATTTTGATTTCTATTGTTGTTCCTGTCATTGTGTTAATTGGAGGAATAGGAGTTTGGGTAAGAAGGAGAAAGTATTAATGAATAAGCAATATATGAAGTTAGGAAGTTTTGCTCTTGTATTAATCGTTTGTGTGTGCGGTTATTTTATGGTAAGCAATTATTATGAAAATAAAGAGCAGGAAGAAGAAAAAGCAAACAGTTTTACAGCGTTTTCTTTAGACGATTATAAAGAGACGAAGAAATTATCCTATCAAAGTGATTCCGAAACAATTACGCTCGTACGGAAAAACAAACAATGGAAAATCAAAGGACAGAATAAAATCGACGTAGATGAAAGCGTGGTGGAGACAGACATGCTGGCGTTACTGGTAGAGGTGGTTTCCGATGAAAAAATGGATAATGTAACAGATTTAGGAGACTACGGATTTAACAAAACAGACAACGAAATCACGGCATCCACCAATGAAATTACAATTGTAGATTCGGAAGATAAAGAACATACCATCTATCTGGGTGATGCGAATCCATACGATGCATCGAAATATTACATGATGGTAAAAGGGGATGACAGCGTGTATGTGGTCGATTCTTCCGTGGTGGACGGCTTTACGAAGACCGTGGACGACTTAGAAAAGGAAGAGGAGACAACAACAAATAACGACGGGGAGACAACAACAGGTGAAAAATAAAGTCTTGACACCGTCTGTCAGTTATGATAATATTCTTTTTGCGTCAAATCGCATGCGGAAGTGTCGGAACTGGCAGACGAGCAAGACTAAGGATCTTGTGGGCATTGCGCTCGTGTGGGTTCAAGTCCCATCTTCCGCATTTAAGCAGTTGTGGCGGAATTGGCATACGCGCATGATTCAGGTTCATGTCCGGGTTAACTGGGTGTGGGTTCAAGTCCCATCAACTGCATAAAAGTCCTGTGAATTTTCACAGGGCTTTTTTCTTCATTTTATGATAGAATTGTAGTATAATTATTTTAACTGTAGCAGAACGCATTTTTCGGAGGTATCCTATGAATATCAGACAGAAAAATGAACAATTGGAAATGGAAACGTTAAGTCCTTATGCGGCAAAGAGTTGTGAGAGCATGGGAAGGGACAGGGAAGAGGTGCAATGTGACCTTCGAACGGTTTATCAGAGAGACAGGGACAGAATTATTCATTGCAAGGCATTCCGGCGCTTAAAACATAAGACGCAGGTATTTCTGGCACCCATGGGGGACCATTACAGAACCCGACTGACTCATACGCTGGAGGTGGCACAGATTGCAAGAACCATAGCCAAATCCCTTGATTTAAACGAGGATCTGACGGAGGCAATCGCTTTAGGCCATGATTTGGGGCATACACCTTTCGGACATGCAGGAGAGCGGACTTTGAATGAAGTCTGCAGTCTGGGATTTCAGCATTACAAACAGAGCATCCGGGTGGTAGAAGTGATAGAAAATAACGGAGCCGGGCTGAATCTTACCAAAGAAGTAAGAGACGGTATTTTAAATCACAGAACTTCCGGGCATCCTTCTACGCTGGAAGGAAAAGTAGTAAGACTTTCGGATAAAATTGCCTATATCAATCATGATATTGATGATGCCATTCGGGGAAAAATTATTACCGAAAAGGAAATACCGGAAAAATATACTAAAATATTAGGAAATACAACTAAAAAGCGTTTAGATACGCTGGTTCATGATATTGTACACAGCAGTTTCCAGAAACCGGATATTTTTATGTCAGAAGAAATGGAACATGCCATGATGGGACTTCGAAGTTATATGTTTGAACATGTCTATACCAATCCGGTAGCGAAAAAAGAAGAAACAAAAGCAAGCGAAATGTTAAAGCA